>JAYZJX010000101.1:0-66014 GCA_036164015.1 Verrucomicrobiota bacterium
ATTGTCGAAGAACTAAATGCAAGCAATCAATTAGAGATTCGTTTCTATCCAATGGTGAAGTCTGAGGGCAATTGGTCTCGTTTAAGCGAAGAATTATATTTTTATAAAAACCCTAGCATTCAATCCATGCAAGATGTGGAGGCTTACTTACAGTCGCAAAACCTCCATCCTGTAAATGATGACAATACGGAAGGCTTCCCGATCTTTAATCTCAATGCCACCACCGTTTCCCAACTGACCATCGAACAGGTATCCCAAGCGGGGAATTATGCCGTTGTAGATGCAAATCAAACACATGTTGATCTTGAACCTGTCCATGAGGTTGCAAATGGGACATGGACCGTTACTCCGTTCAATGACTACGTTAATCTAGTTCCCACTATCTTCCCAGATTTGAATGCCACTAATGCTTGGCTTGATGCCAATGCATCCAGCCCGATTGCCTATTTGCCATTTGATAACGACAACACTGATGCAGTTGACAGTGACTTTAACAGTACGCAACCAAGTGATCTTAATGGCACGCATGGTCTTCCCGTCTACACCCTTACTCAGCCTCAGGTGAATTCTCTTGTCGGGGCAAATGTGGCTTATGCCGGCACCTATGCCGTGGAGATTTGGACAAATACAACTTCAGGTGAAGAATACAAGAAACTCGTTAGTGCGGAACAAATTAATGGCGAATGGTCCAGGGAGGTAGATTCCACAGGTGTTATTGTTGATTTGGACTTGGTTCCTGCATACGACTCATTTGTTGAGGTCAATCCATACATCAGTTCTCAAAATCTAACACCCACTGGATTCATTATTGACTCTGAGGATACTGGCTCTAGTTCAGGCAGTGAAACGACATTATCAAGCAACGGGACACCTGTTCAGTGGGCGCGCACAAACGGAGATTCAGACTCTGGTGTGATTTATGACCTAGCTCAACCCATCAAGGTGATTGCTCCATCCGGATATACAGTAGTACTAAAGAATGTTGCTGAAAATGAGGAGTATGACACTCAACAAACGGTAGTGGATGATGTACATGCAGTATTGGCTGCGACGGGTAACATTGATGGCAAAGGATATGGGGGTATCTTCTATAAATCTGATAATGATACGGATTGGGCTCATTGGACGACGACTTATGTGGCATATGCGAAGGCGAAGACCACCGATACCGAAGATGTCGGAGGAAATCTTGACACAGAAGGTGACGCCAACATCAATCTACCGTTAGCAATCTTCGATTTAAATTCCACTCATCTTTTCGAACTTACCGGTTCAGAATCTGCATTTGAGGGCAATTATTCTATTTTATTAATAGAAGATGGTGAGGGGGAAACTTACCTCACCGCAATGCCCATGGAGCTTGTAGCTGGGCAATGGCGAGAAGACTCAAAAGGCATTCCCTACCCGCTCGATAATCTGCTTTTTAAAGCAATGCAGGATGTACATTCATATTTACAGTCGCAAAACCTACATCCTGTAAATGTGGAGTATCCTGAAGGATTTCCTATTTTCGAACTCAACGACACCACCGTTACTCTTCTGACCAATGGTGAAGCCAAAAACGAGGGACATTTTGCGGTGGTTGATATCAATGCATCTTTTGTTGACCTCGAACCGGTTCAACAGGATGCCAACGGTTCATGGTCGATTACCCCTGCCGATGATTATGTTAATTTGGTACCTTCCCTCTTCACGGATTTCAATTCACTCAAAGCTCGGCTGGATGACATTACCTCTGATCCTGTGGCAGTGCTACCTTTTCACGACAATTACCCTAATGACAAATGGGATGGAAACTACTCGGATCTGGGTAATGATCAAAATCATGCATTTGATTTTACCATCATCAACAAAATTAATCTCTTCAACTCTGGACAACTAGTCAAATTTGCTATCAATCATCAAGATATCTGGTTTCAAAGAGTCAATATATCAGGAGAATATATTTGGGCATTATCCGTTGAGGTTAATGATAAAAATGGAACTATGGAAAACACAGACAATTTCATAATTGATCTGAATGGATCTGTTTATAAAGGAGACTTTCAGGATTACTGGAAACAAGCTTTCGGTATTGAGTATGATGATAATTCGACGAATTGGAGAGAGAATCGCTTTGATGCGAACTTAGATGGAGTGGAAGATTTATATCGTCAATATCCAGAAGTTCAGGGTCCTAATGCTCAAGTTCCTCCCATCGTCAGAACTAAATCAGTACAATCTTTAAATGGAACTGAGGCTATATTCTCAGGTAAAATTGTCTCCAATGGAAACAATAGAAACTTAACTATAGGTTTTCAATTTAGTGAAAATATTAAATTTGAACATCCTACTGAAAAAATACTAAAGGCTAAGCCCTTTGAAATATCTTACAATTTTTCAAATCATGGGTCGAAGTTTCTTTATTATCGAGCTTTCGCTAAAAATGATAAATTCGAATCTTTCGGAGCAAGAAAAAGAATAAAGATCGACTTGCCTGTTCAACCTAAAATTGCTGGTGCTCAAATTTTGGAAGCTAACTGGGAATCATCCAACTGGTTAGGAAATTACCTCGCTCAACAAAATGGATGGATTTTTCATGAGGATTTGGGTTGGTGTTTTCTCGTTGTCAAAAAGAAAAATCATTGGCTTTGGATGGAAGATCAGGGTTGGACTTGGACAACGCCTTCAGTTTGGCCGTACATGTACAGAAACGGTTCAGCAAGTTGGATTTATTTACTGAAAAGAAAATCTGGTCCAAGCTTGCTTTTTGATCGAATGCACGGTCAATTTATGACCATACAAAAATAAATCTATTATCAAAGGAATTAACCCGCCCTTTTTATTTCAAATTCTCTTTTTTGGGGTTTTAACAACCGGTTGTAATTCGGTCACAGATCAATTTCTTGCCAAAGAAGTTAGTGAAAATTTTTTAATCCAAGAGGATCCGGAAGAAATTTTTGATTCTAATTTTTCACTTGTTCCTCAAATTCGTGTCATTTCCAAAGATTGGGGCAGTGGACACCCTAAAGATATCCTTGAAGTTCTTACAAGCGTGGCCGAAATATTATTTCCACTCGGCGGAAATCAACCCTATCGCCCCGTATGGGTAGGAAAGTCCGATAAAGGACCAATCGTTCTCTACCAACGGGGAAAAGGAGGAGAATATATTGTAAATCTTAATTCTCAAGATCGATATTGGTGCCAGTATGCCTTTCAATTCAGTCACGAAATTGGCCATATTCTTTGTGGTTTCAAGGATGGAAATTCATCAAATCTTTGGTTTGAAGAGACACTTTGTGAAGTTGCATCACTTTATACACTTCTTCGCTTGGAAAATAAATGGCAAGACGCCCCCCCCTACCCCCACTGGAAAGAATACGGTACAGAATTCACCAAGTATGCTGAAAAAAGAATGCTCAGATATGAAAAAGAGATTACAGGAAACCTTGAAAATTGGTTTCAAGGAAACATCGAGACTTTACATGTAAATCCAGTTGATAGACCAAGAAATGTAGCACTTGCCATTCGCTTACTTCCCTTTTTTGAAAGATTTCCAGAAGGTTGGGGAGCTTGTGCTTTTTTAAATGACAAGAAATCTATGAAAAAGAAAAGTTTTTATTCCTACATGAATGATTGGTACGAATCTTGTCCGAATTCGAAACAAAAAAAATTCGTTAAAAAAATTGCCGCAGAATTTGGATTTAAACTTCCTATGCAGAAGAATATGAACGATAATTGAATAAGAATTAACCCAAAACAGTCCATATCTCATATGATTACACGTAGAAATTCCCTAAAAACCCTTGTGGGTTCCATTTCTTTTCCCTATCTTGCCCAAACTTCCTGGGCTAAGTCTCCCCCTAGCGAAACAGTAAATCATGCGAGTTTTGGTGGAGGTGGTATGGCTGGATCAGATTTAGGTCGAATCCAGAATCATCCTCAAGTTAAGATTCGGGCTATTGCTGAAATTGATCCAGGAAGACGTCAACAAGCCAAGCAACGATTTAAGGATACTAATGTTTATGCTGATTGGCGTGAAATGCTAGACAGGGAGGCCAAGAACTTGGATAGTGTTAATGTCTCTACTCCTGATCATATGCATGCATGTATGGGAATGAGTGCCATGCAGCACGGACTTCATGTATATGGACAGAAACCCCTGACTCATGATGTTGCTGAATCGCGTGCCCTAACTGAATTCGCAAAAGAAAAAAAATTAATGACGCAAATGGGCATACAAATTCACTCATCCAGTGAATATAGAACAGCCGTAAAAATCGTTCATGACGGAATTATAGGTAAAATTGTACGCGCCCATTCTTTTAGTAATAAAAGATGGGGAGATGCCAATCTTCGCCCTGAACGAAAAGATCCTGTGCCCAAAGGTCTTGATTGGGATGCTTGGATAGGACCTGCCCCTTTTGAGGATTACATTAAAGGATATTATCATCCTGGCCAGTGGAGAAAACGTCTAGCGTATGGAACAGGAACATTTGGCGACATGGGTTGTCACATCTATGACCCAACCTTCAAGGCTCTTGGTTTAACATATCCAATTTCACTTCTATCCGAAGGACCAGAACCCAATAAAGACAACTGGGGATTCGATGCTAAAATTCATTACATCTTTCCCAAAACACCGTTTTCAGAAGGCGAAAATCTACCGGTTACTTGGTACGATGGAGCTGCGAGACCCCCTCAGGAAGTAATTGATCTGTTAGAAGGACAAAAGCTTCCTAGCCAAGGATCAGTAATAATTGGAACTAAAGGAGTCATGCTCGTTCCGCATGTTGGAAAGCCATCTTTGTATCCAAAAAAGAAATTTGCTGATCATAAAATCGAAGTAGTTGAAGGAGGCAATCACTGGCATGAATTTATCGATGCAATAAGAGGTACTGGCCCCATACCCTCGGCCAATTTTGAATATTCGGGACCTTTATCTGAAACCATATTGCTTGGAGGGATTGCCTCTCGCTTTAAAGATGAAACTCTCGTTTGGGATGCTCCTTCACTCTCATTCAAAGGAAATAAAAAGGCAACCTCACTGGTTAACCGAAATTATAGAAAAGGCTGGGAAGTGAAAGGTCTTGGCTGAATTATCTAAGCCTGAATTCGGCAATAGCCGGATAATGATCAGATAAAAAATCCGTCTTTTCATCTACTAGATAACTGGCTTCTATGCACTTATCCGCAAGCACCTTATTTGCGAAAAAATAATCGAGACGGCGAGACGGTCCATTATCCTCACCCAACCGTAGTTTGGTTGGAAATGTACCAAGAAAGCCTTTTCGTTTGTCAGCAATTAAATCTTGATATCCCGCATTTTCAAATTTTGTGAGATGAGAATAATCAAGTTTGTCATTCCGTAAGTTACGGTTACTTTTCCAGCGAATGTCCAAGCGACGGAAAAAAGGAATGATATCCGGGCTTTGCTCATAATACTTTTTGTCTTTCAGTGAAAATGTATTGAAATCCCCGACTAGTAGTACCGGTTTATCTTTGTCATTGGACTCAAGAGTTTGAAGAAGCATGTCAACTTCACGGTGCCTTATCTCCCAGTGTCCAGGATGCAGATGAATATTGTAAACCTGAATCCCTCCAGTTTCACAAGAAAGCATCCCGTGATGATATCCATCAAGCACTCTTTTCAGATTCCGAATTGGGAATTTTGATGTGATACCGGTTGGAAAACCTTCTTCTTTAAGGAGTACTGAATGCATGTGTCCCCATGATTTTCCATCCTGAGCAAGTTTATTTGGCGTGTATCCATTTAGTTCCTGCAGAGCCACAATATCTGGTTTCAAAGACTTTACATAATTATGCCAGTCGGTTTTTCGTTCAGACTTTTTAGTGAATCCATACCAGACATTGTAGCTAAGGACTCGGATTTTATTTATATTCTCAGCATGTGAAATTTTCAAAAATGTGAAATTAATCCAAAAGGATAGTATAAAACAAAAAGAAAGATGTTTCATCATCCTAAGATATTCCACATAGATGGTGTTTAGCAATTCACTTATGATCAAATAAAGCCAGTGTAGTTCTAGTCAATGTTACCATTATGAATGTAGAGTATTTCAAAACTATTTTTTTGATTTCTGTAATACCTGAAACTTGGCCATCAGAATTTGGAATTGTTACGGCGTTTAACCCAATGGATGAGAAACTTTCCGACAATGAAAATTCCATTCGTAATCAAAAATTATCAGATGCAATCGGAAATAAATTATTTGCTGAGCTTATCGGAAGCTCAAAAGACTTTTCTCATCAGGAGAAAAGTTTCGCTATCATTTGCTCCATGCAAGAAGCAGTAAAACTTGGTAATGATTTTCAGCAAAGGGCGATATTCTTTGTTTCCAATGGGAACCTCAAGCTGGTTGATTGCAAGTCAGGCAAGAGTAAAGATTTAGGAATTTTCGAAAAGAAACTTTCACTTGATCCTAGAAGTGAAAATCAGCAATTTCATCTTATTAAAACCAGCAATGATATGGCTGCGGGCACATAAAGATTATCATTGAGAGTGATCCTCCCAAATTTAATTGGAAACAGTTCAAGAAGGGAAATTCCCAATGGGTAGACAATAATATACATCCAAGTAAATTCACCATCCCATTTGACGAGAAAGGATGGTAAGTAAGGAAAAATCAAACCAGTTATTATAAGGCAGGACAGAAAGCATCCTAAAGTTCCTTCTAAAGTCTTAGCACCAATCCTTATCTTACCGAAAGCTTTTCCACATAAAGCAGCCATTGCATCTCCTAAAATAAAAAGGGTAAGGCTAAGGAAGGCGGATGCTGCATATTGTTCACCAGGAAGCGAAATCAAACTACAAGTAAAAGAACCTGCAACAATGTAGGTCGCACCTGTCAATTGTCTTTCCTCTTCTGCTCGCATCATTGAACCAAATCTTTTGAAGAACCATGATCTGAACGAACCCTCTTTAAGCCTAATAAGATCTACCCCAAGTGAGAATAAAAAGATTCCAAAGATAATCCATACGACTTGCTGCCTACTTAGACCAAACCAATCAGGACTATAGAAAATGCAAACCGGTAACCCAACGGCTAATATGTGGAGAAGCTTTCTATTTATCTCCTCTTTTCCGATTCTTCCCATTATAAAATTTTGGAAAGATAATTAAATGTTTTAAACCAAGACTATTTTCCTTCGAAATCGAAGGTTGCCTGATCTTTCCCTTGCTTTCCTGTCTTTTCCGTCAAACTTGCTTTTGCTGACTGTTTACTAGGTATATTGGAGACAGGTTCAGGTTTCTTTTTTTCCTCTTCCTTTTTCTTTTCCACTTCTTTTGAGGATTCTTTCTTGATCGATGCTTCCTCTACATCATCCGAATCTTCTGCATTTTCACGAGGGGCGTTAACCACGCGATCCACTTTATGTGCGGTTAGAGTGCTTCCTTTTACTCCCCTGCCTTGAATTTCTAGCCAAGCGAAATCAAATTCAATTACTTTTTCGCGAACCCTTTTCAAATCAGGATCTAAATGAACAAGAATGTTACTATTTTTTTTCTCTGAGTCATGGACCGCAAAAAAGAAAATTCGTGATTTCGAATGCGTTTTGAAAAGAGGATATTCCTTATCCCTCGTCACGCCACCAATTTTGAATTTCTTCGCATACAAACGACCGCTCTTCCCATCCCGGTAAACCATGTTGTATATCTTTTGATCATCCCGGCGAAAAACTGCTACTCGAAGTGGGGATTTACCAACGAACATTTTATCAGCAATTTTCATGACTTTCATCACTCCGTCCTTCCCAAAAACAATTACATCATCCAGAGTAGAACACTTTTCCAAGGCTTCATCCTTTTTTAAACTAAACCCGGCAAAACCATCTTTACGATTCAGATAAAGTGTTTCATTTGCTACCACAACCTTAGAAGCCACAATCTTGTCAAAAGGTACTAGTTCCCCGTCTTCAGTCCTGCTTATTTCTGTTTTTCGCTCCTTATCCTTGCCATACTTTTTTTTGAGTTCCTTAAGGTAGCGAATTGCGTATCGAGTAATTTGAGCAAGATGTCCCTCCACTTCCTTTATCTCATCCTCAAATCCCTTAATCTGCTCATCAGCCCGAAAAGAATCATATTTCGAAATTCTTTTAATTTTGATTTCGAGAAGACGGAGAATATCTTCCTGTGTGATAGTACGCTTGAATATTTTTACATATGGCTTCAGTCCTTTATCTACAGCAGCAATAACACCTTCCCAGGTCTCTTCCTTTTCGATATCCCGATAAATCCGTTTCTCGATAAAAATCTTCTCAAGGGATGCGAAATGCCATTTTTCCTGCAACTCGCTTAGTTTAATTTCCAACTCTTGTCGAAGAAGTTCACGGGTTAGATTTGCTGAGGATTTTACTAAATCGTTAATTGAAAGAAACTGCGGACGATTATTTTGAATGACACAGGCATTTGGAGCCAAGCTCACCTCGCAGTCAGTAAAGGCGTAAAGTGCAGGCAAAGCATCCTCTGACGAAACGGTTGAGGGAAGATGCACCATAATCTCAACAAATTCAGCGGTATTATCCTCTATTTTAGCGATTTTGATCTTACTCTTATCATTCGCTGATAAAATAGAATCAATAAGACTCGTTGTTGTAGTACCAAATGGGATCTCGGTAATTTTGAGCAAATGTTTCTTCACCTTTTCAATACATGCTCGAACACGGACACGTCCACCCCTTGCTCCACCATTATAATCAGTACAATCTGCAATTCCACCCTGAGGAAAATCTGGAAGTAAATTGATTGGATTCTTTCGAAGCCCATCAATCATCGCATCCAAAATCTCATTGAAATTATGAGGCAATATCTTAGTGGAAAGGCCAACCGCAATACCTTCAGCTCCCTGTGCAAGAAGAACGGGAAACTTTACCGGGAATGTGACAGGCTCTTTATTTCTTCCGTCATATGAAGATGCCCAAGTTGTGACCTTTGGACTGAATATTACTTCAAGGGCGAAAGGCGTCAACCTAGCCTCAATGTATCTTGGAGCTGCTGCCGAATCACCAGTCAGAACATTGCCCCAATTTCCCTGGGTGTCGATTAACAAATCTTTTTGTCCAAGTTGAATAATTGCATCACCTATTGAAGCATCCCCGTGGGGGTGATACTTCATAGAGTTACCGATAATATTGGCGACTTTATTGTATCTGCCGTCCTCCAATTCCTTCATTGAATGGAGGATTCTTCTTTGCACCGGCTTTAAGCCATCATCTGCATGGGGCACTGCTCGCTCCAAAATGACATATGACGCATAATCCAGGAACCAGTCCCCATACATATCATCAACATAAATGGCATCGTCATCTCCATTTTTTTCCGCCAATCCCTGACCTAAAGCCTCAGGATCAAATCGCGGAGTAGGCTCGACAGTTGCTTCTTTTGTCTCTGCGAATTCTTCCTCGTTGCTGTCTTCCTCCTCGGCCATAAATTTTAATCAGGCAGCCTCACTCTTAATCCCGGAAGATTCCTCTTCGGTTTCTGAGATTTTTTCCTCTGAACTGGAATCCTCTTCCTCATCCACAAGGTCATGTTGGATTCTTAGATTTCGAATAATGTACTCCTGTCTATCGGGAGTATTCTTACCCATGAAGAATTTGAGCATTTCTTTAATCGACTCATGGGCATCTATTTTCACCGGATCCAAACGGATATCATCATTAATAAAATGCTTAAATTCATCTGGAGAAATTTCTCCCAAGCCTTTGAAGCGTGTAATCTCAGGATTTTTGCCCAAAGTCTTAATGGCTGCTTCGCGCTCCGTATCATCATAACAATAAAGCGTCGATTTCTTATTCCTTACCCGAAACAGCGGAGTTTGCAGAACAAATAAATGCCCCTGACGAATAAGTTCTGGGAAAAACTGTAGGAAAAAAGTAATCAGCAAAAGACGGATGTGCATACCATCAACATCGGCATCCGTGGCAATGACAACTTGATTGTATCTCAAATCTTCTAAGTCTTCCTCAATACCCAAAGCCGCCTGAATAAGATTAAACTCCTCGTTTTCATAGACCACTTTACGAGTCAAACCGAAGGAATTTAAAGGCTTTCCTTTTAGGCTAAATACTGCCTGAAACTGAACATCTCGTGCTTTGGTTATTGAACCGCTCGCGGAGTCACCTTCAGTAATGAAGAGAGTACTTTTGAACTTATTCTTGTCCTTGGTGTTTAAGTGTACACGACAATCTCTTAACTTCCGGTTATGAACTTTACTTTTCTTGGCCCGTTCACGAGCAATTTTTTGAATTCCTTTTAGTTCCTTACGCTCACGCTCACTGCGTTGGATTTTCTCCTGTAATGCCTCTGCAGTCTCCGGATGTTTATGTAAATAATTATCTAGCTTTTCCTTGAGGAAATTACCGACAAATGTACGAATTGTCTCACCATCCGGTGATACGGTAAGGGACCCGAGCTTGGTCTTTGTCTGAGACTCAAATACTGGTTCCTGTACCTTCACGCTGATTGCAGCTACTAGGCCTCCTCGGATGTCCGCAGCCTCAAAATTCTTTTTGGTAAACTCGCGTATGGTTTTTACCAAAGCTTCACGAAAAGCAGCTTGGTGCGTACCTCCCTGAGTAGTATGCTGACCATTAACGAAAGAGAAATAGTCCTCCCCGTATTGCTCAACATGAGTAAAGGCAACCTCGATATCATGACCCTCGATATGAATGATCGGATAGAGAGTGTCTTCAGAAAGATTCTCGTTTAATAAATCCTTAAGTCCCTCTTTCGAGCGAAAGCGCTTCCCATTGTAGCGAATCGTCAATCCTGTATTAAGATATGTATAGTATCGCAACATCCGCTCAACAAACTCGTTACGATAACGAAATTTTTTGAACATGGAGTCATCGGGAAGATAGGAAATGACAGTACCATTTTCTTCGCCCGTCTTTTTGTTTTTCTTATCCTGAGACTTTGGGTCGCCTTTAGCATATTCAATCCTTCTCGTTTCACCTTCCCTGAATGATTGAATATCGAATTTGGTGGACAGTGCGTTGACTGCTTTTATGCCAACCCCATTAAGACCCACTGATTTCTTAAAGGCTTCGGAGTCATATTTAGCTCCAGTATTGATCTTGGATGAGCAATCAAGCAATTTTTCCAGCGGGATCCCTCGCCCAAAATCACGAACCACTACATTCTGACCGTCACATTCAACATCGATTTGCTTTCCAAATCCCATAACAAATTCATCGATGCAATTATCCAAGACTTCTTTTAGCAAAACATAGATGCCATCATCCTCCGACGAACCATCACCAAGCTTTCCGATATACATACCGGGACGCAAGCGAATGTGCTCTTTCCAATCGAGCGACTTAATGCTGTCCGCCGTATAATTATGCTCAGCCATTGATCCCACCTATCCTGTCCACATACTTTTTATAATTGAGAAGAATCAATTTTGTCCACTTGAAAACTCTGTTTTCAGGAAAAAACTTGCATTTAATCAAGGATCTGAGCTTTTTTTCGAAGCATGGTTTCCACTTTTTTGAAAACTTTTCGTCAAATCAATGATCCAAAAATCATCAAGGCTTTAGTATTGGCCACTCTACTGACTTTTGTTTCCATCATTATAGCAATTACCATTGGAGTAGGCCTAGTTGATCGCATTTTCGATTTTTTTTCGGAAACTTTGCAAGCTTGGTTCGGTAAAGGGGAGAGTTGGTTTTATGCGTTAGCTCAATTTCTTGGTGGTTCTTTAACTCTCGTTATCGCATACTTTTTCTTTGCGGGAATACATGGTGCTTTCGTTGGAATTTTTATCGATGATATATTGGATGCAATACACCAGAAACATTATCCAGAAATGCCATGGCAAAAACCTCCATCTATGATCAGGTCCTTTTTATTTACTGCCCGCATTCTTTTCCTAACTATATTCTTAAATATAATAGCCTCTCCCCTGCTGTTTATTGGTTGGTTTATCCCTCCCATTGGGCTTTCCTTCCAAGTTATTCTAAATGGTTATCTTCTTGGAAAAGAATACGGCCAACTAGTGGAATTCAGGATTCCCGCATCTCAAGTAATCTCACCAACCCCTAAATATTTTGCTAACGGGATCATGGCATCGGTCATCTGGATCGTTCCATTCATTAATCTTTTGGCACCTATTCTTCTCGCAGGCTCTGTACTCCATTCAAGAATCAAGAATAAGGGAAGTTAGGTATTCTATTCGCCATTTTTTGTATCAGTTTGAACAGTATCTTTCCTTGATTTCAACATTTGAAAATAATGAAGGCGGGCAACCTGCCACATATAAGTTCCTGTTCTCCGTCCGTATTGATTTTCAAAAGCTTTTTTTAATAATTCCTCTGCCTGCACCTTATTATCCTTAACCATTTGAAGATAAATTCCCACATAGAGATGAGCATGAAAAAGAACCTGAATGCGATAGTGCTCAGGAAAACTTTGTTCATTAATCTTTGACAACACAGCATCTGGTTCCAGTCTTCCTGCGAACATTTCATAAAGTAAAGGATAAGGCGGACGATCATCCTTTTTATATTTAAGAAGTTCATCACGAGCAGTCTTCAACCCTTTGCTTTTGAATTGTGACATAAATCGCCAAATTCCATTTTCACGATCCACCGCATCGTAATTATGATAAATTTCAAATTGTCGGGCGGCTTTATCAAATTGTTTCAAATAGAAGTAAGCAATTCCGAGTCTCCAATGTGAGACTTCAATTTTGGGATCAAGATCTATCATTTTTTCGTAGTCCTTCCTTGCCCCATGAAAGTCTCCCAAAAACAATCTTACATCTCCTCGGTTTGACCAATGCTTGATAAGATTTGGTGATTTCTCCAAAGCTATTGAAATCTCCGATTCCCTCTGAGAAAATGTTAAATTTATTCTCTCTATGTAATCTGAAGGAAATTCACCCAGAACAATTCCACTGAATAAAACAAAGAGTTTGCAGAAAACAGATTTCCGAAAGAGACGGAATTTCATTTTCTTATTTTAAATTCGTCCTTGAAATTCGCCCCTTTACGAGTGCCGTTCTCATCCCACTCTTCAATAAGCCCGTATGCGACTCCGTCCTTTACCGTTGTTTGGGAACGACGTTTACCATTCTCGTGGTAGGAAATTGCGAGTCCCGAAAATGGTTTTGTTTCTCCTATCTTGTACCAAAGTTGATCTTCCTTAAATTCGAGGTCTGTATCAAGGTTGACCGTATCCATATCAGCCAAATCATTCTTTTTCGTTGGTTCCATGCTCAATCCATCCAAACTACATTGAGAGGGAAGCCACAAAAAAGTAATTCCCAAAAAGACCAAAGAAGCCCCCCACCAATAATAGACTTTTGGAATTCTGCGCCACCATGGCAAATCTCTAGGATCTGGTGGATCTGGAAAAGAGAATTCTTCCATTTTTAAAAACTAGATGAAGATATTAATTGAGCAAAGCATAAAGAAAAACATTCATGCCAAGTCTTGCGTAAAAAGAATGAGCATAATTACTTATTTCTTCTCCCGAATAATATTTGAAAATACGCCACCTACCCGTTGGTTCTTGCACCCATGCCGGACGCTGACCTGGCTCCGAATAGATAATATCTTTTAGACCATCCTCCCTTGTGACTTCAAATGTTCCACCATTAAAGGAAGCCAGTCTCAGATTCTCATCAAAGTTCTCTGCTGATTCGCGAATTCTAAATGAGATTGGTGGTATCCAATTACCAAATTCATCCCGCCCCCAACCCATAGCACAAATCGGAGACGCCACGCACGCAAGTCTTCCTTTAACTTTAATCCCAACAAAAGAATAAGTTCCCTGGGGCCATTTCTCCTGCTCCACAAAAGTGAGAACGGTGGCAGGAAGTCTTTTTTGGGAAGATTCTATCTTCAGGTCGGAATTTTTGGGAAGTCCCTTAAAGAAGATACGAAACAGATCGTGACTCCGGTCTAATGGAATGAATGCTTTCTCTGGAAATACCTGTCCAAACCACTCCTTGACTTCAGGACGTTCTTCCCAAGCAGCATAACTATGCCCCAGATCCGCTCCCAGAAATGAAGCTTTTATACCGGCATCCAAATATACAAAACCACCCAATTCCATGTACCTTCGTAAGGCCTGATTTTCTTCCGCAGTAAACTCTAGGTTCGTCTGGTCGTCACAATTAATGTAGAGGATTGGATTTTCGAACATCCGCTCGTCTGTTAATTCAGAAATAAATAGTGGATCCGTATCAAATTTCGCCCAAGTCTGCTCATTCATCATTTTTAGTAGACTTGGTAAAGCATCAGGATAGCGACGAATGCCATTTGGGTTTTTCATCAATTGCATCACTCGAAGACCATTTTCTGGGGACAAAGAGGAAGCATCCTGTGCATTCACAAAACTAACAGGCAAAAAAAGCCCATGAAAGAATGATAAGAGAATTAATAATTTGAACTTCATTGCTGAATTCCCACTCGTTGTAATTCGATTCGGATCATCGAACTTATTCGACTATTCGGATTTTTAGAAAGATACTTCTTGAGGATGGGAATCCCACGCACTGGTTCCGCAAATAAAGCACCCATGGCAGCACGCTGGATTACATATTCATCATCAAGAAGGGAACGCTCCATTATTTTTAACCAACCCGGTGTCCTCAATTCACCGAAGGAACGGATCGTGGCCGCCCTTACATTCGCATCCTCATCAATTAATAATTCAAATCCGTATTCCTCGACCGCATCTGATTCAGCACGAGCCATGGATTCAGCTAAAAACTTTCTCACATCTTCATATGGACTTGATACCAAACTACCCATGGTCTTTTTATTAATCGGACTAATTCTACCACGCAAAGTATTGACCACAGCGTTTCGAACTCCTTGGTCCCGATCCTTTAAAGCTGCAGTCCAGTCCTGTGGGTTATTCCATCCGTTTGAAAGACTGAGAAATCTCTGCCATGCAACCGTTCGCATTCGTGAACTACCGTGTTCAGTAAGAGCTTTGTATACTTGAATACCATCCGCTCCCATGGCTGAAACTGCGTAAAGAATAGTTGTAACTTGAGAACTCATTCCTTTGGAAGAGAGCAGATAATTCTTGATCCGTTCGATCACTGCCGAATTAATCTTTTCACCAAACCTTGCCAACTCTACTGCTGCCATGGATGTAACTTCCGCATCCTTATCCTCGGTCATTGATCTAAGTATCGAACGGTACCTGGAATCGTACCGATTACAGTCACGTGCAACATCGACTATTTTTAAACGGATTCCCCTGTCCTCGTGACTAGATAGCCTCTCGATCTCCGAGATTACCCTTGGTTGGCTGGCATTCATGGAAATGCGATCGAGAGCAGCGAGCAAAACTCCACGATCCGAATCCTGCAAAAGCTTTTCCATCGTGAGGGGAGAAAGTGGAACGCGTAGGTACATATGGTACTTTACAATATTCTGGCGAACAATGGCATCCTCATCCAAAAAAGCACGCTGTGTCAAAGCAAGTAAATCAGGACGCAGACTTGCAGGTACAGCCTGATAAACCATACGACCATTTACCATCACCCTCTCCACTCCGCCACGCATCATTGGACTTACCAATCTCGGAATCAGAGTAGACACTTCTCTCCTTACCTCCACATCCGGGTCACCGAGTTTGGAGTAAATCTTTTCAATTAACGATTTTTCATAAACAGGAAATCCATTAAGAAAATGTTCAGACAAAGATACCATGACAGCTCGTCTTACCAAGGCACTTTGATCATCAAGTGCTCCAATAAGCATACTAGAACTCATACTACCCGGATATTTTCCAAGCAATTTTGCGGCACCTACTCGTTCTCCCTCCTTACCATGCCGCAGGTCAATTTCAGCTTTCCTTATTGTCTCAGATTGGGAAGACCGTTTGGGGGGCATAGGAACTGTTTGATTTAAATCAGTCCCATTAACTTCAGTTGATTGAAAGGATAGACGTGAAGTGGGTTTAATTTCCGGAATTTGTCCGAAAATTATGTTTTTAAATAAACAAACCAGAATTATTTTTACTGCTATTTTCATCTTAAACCGACCTGTCTTCGCAAAACCCATTCAATTCCAGCAGCAATGAATAGAGCTATAAAAATCGGCCAAGCATCGGCCAAGCTTTTCCTCTTTTTCAGAGTGGGCAAATCCTCCGCAAAATTTGGCTCCCATTCAGAATCAAAATCTGAAATATGCTGATATTTACCGCCTGTAAGGTTAGCAAGCATCTTCAAATCACGTTCAGCAAATGAGGTATCTTTTGTCTCAATCCCAGAGTCGCCAACTCGAATGTATCCGCTTTGCTCCAATTTTTCACCGTCAGGAAAATCCAGTTTGTATGAAACTTCATAAGCACCAGATTCATCAGGGCGAAAATTTCCTGCATACTGTCCGGCGACTGCCCCACGCGGATAGAGTTGCACTTTTTGAACAAATCCACCCGGACCTGAGATTTCAGCTTCCACCATAGCATCCACGGCGGGTTCGAAATCAGATCCCAATACCTCCACTTGCAGGGGTGCTTCCGTACCTTTGAGTAACTCAGTCGGAGGCTCAGCTACTTTCAATCTCTCTTCACCACCACTTCCAAGCCATTGAGTCAGGGCTTGCCAAAAACGGTCAAACTCTCGGTTACCGTCTTCATCCCTGAGCGACCTCCTCCAGTCATTCGGGGAACCCCAGTAGGCGACTTTGCCCGCTCCGTATGCCTGAATCGCTAGTATCGACTCGCCACTCGCTCGAACGACGACCACCCCGCGGGATGCAGGATTCTTTTGAGTAACAAGATAACCAGGCAAGCGACCGGGAAGAAAAGGCTTCATCTCATCAACCTCATCTTCGGGACCAAACAAAGGTTCCTCCAAAGTACGAAGAGAAACATCCTGCTTTAGTACCACCCTCTCTGCCGCTTTTACCGGAACCACTCCCCCTAGAATGCTGCGAGCTTCTTCGATTGGACCAAAAAGTAGCAACCCGCCTCCTTTTTTTTGGACGAAGGATTTCAGGGATGAAGTAACAGTAGCATTAAGTTCATCCAGCACATCGGTGTCTGCTAAGATCGCATCATATGACATCCAAAATTCTTCATCCTTCGGATAATTTGAGTCCATTCCCTCACCCACGGAATGAAAAACATTTTCACCCAATCGAATTAGTGCTTGAAAATCAAATTGCTCCTCCTTGGAAAGCGATCTTTTGATAAATGGATATAGAGGACGTGGCTGGTTTGAAATGTAAAGAATCGAAAATTGAAGGGGTGGTTTTACTTCGACCAGCAAAGTATCAAGGTCATTAGCGGCATCCACATCTCCTTCAGGGGAAACAACTACGATCCTGTACCTGCGCGTGCCTGCTGTTTTGGGTGTAATAGGATCAAAAGATATTTTCTTTGATCCTCCCGGTTCAACTTCCACTGATACCTCATCAAGTTTTTCATCGCCTAGAAACAAATTTACTTGGGTGGTGACGGGATTTGAAAATTCATTGATTAAATTGGCAGTTAGAAGTAAATCCTCTTTGGCAACGGCTCTTGGATTGCGATCATCAAAGGAAATTCGCAAGTCTCCCCGAGGACGCTCTTTCCCAACCCCGATAACATTTACAGGAATGCCTCTTGCCCTAAATTCGTTGCCAACTTCTAAAAGGTTACGACCAAAATTATTACGACCGTCGCTAAAAACAACCAAAGAGCCCAACGGGGACTCCGGCTCATCATCGGATTGTGCAAGCGATCTCGCAAGGGCATCGCCTAGTGCTGTTTGAGATCCAATTTCATTGATATTCCACTCATCGGCAACCAATCGTTTTCTCTCTTCAGAAAAACCAAATATATCAACCTTTCCGTAATTTTGCCTTTGTTGATTAACCCAGGATCCAGGGTCCAATGAATTAAAATAAGGTCGTACTTCTGCTGACCTTTTTTTGCCTTCCCGATCATCCCTCACTTCCATACTTCCAGAAAGATCAACTAGGGAAAGTAATCGAAAACGGCTTTGATCCAGTTGCTCCTGCTCAAGGAAAGGTCTTGCAAGTAATAACAGTAAAAAAGACAGGGCAACAACCCGTAAGAGAATTAATCGAAAAGCAATCTTTGAAGGAGCACTCTTTAAAAGGCCTTTGGAATGAAACCAAAGGGCGAGTAACAACATCACTACTATTGCACCAAAAAGAAAAGGAGATGCGGGCCAATCAAAACCCATCCCTATTCACCCTCCGCAATCCTGCGAAAATATTCCTCCACCTGCCTTTTGTAACGATTGGGGGCTGATGAAGTTTCAAGATTCCTCTTGAGTAAATCCTGCTTGGCATTCTGCCAGAAAAATTGTTCCACTAGTTCGAGGGCTTCAGTCATGGCTGCAGCGGCCATGGACTTTCCTTTTGATGGTTCCTCACTAAATCCCATTTGCTCAAAAAACTGGGTCAGGTTTTGTAGTCTTTCATCCTCGGAGGCATTGGGCATAGAGCCTATGGCTTTTGCCAGTTCTTTAGCCTCTTCCCTTAGTTCCTCATCACCCAACCCCGGAAGTTCCTCGAGATTTCTTTGCAAACGCTCGGCTAATTCCTGCAGGGCACCATTACCAAGATTGCGTAATTTATTTTCAACCTGCTCCAAGCCTTCTTCCAAATCTTCAAGATTTTCTGCAACTTTATCCTCTTCTTTTTTTGCCTGAGGGAAGGCTTCATACAAGAGAGAATTTTCCGCCCGCTTTCCTGATCTTCCGATTCCACCCTCTCTCGATTCTCTGGCTTCCTTGAGCAAATCCTCTGTGGCATTTTCATTAAACCCGCCCATTGCCCGGGCAGTCTGATCAATATCTTCAAGGAGTTCTTCAATCATTTGATTCAATTGCTCCTGAGTTTCCTTTAATCTTTCGCCATCTCCCGGTTGTGCCTGATCGGTAGATTCTCCCAATTGCCTTTGACCTCTCGCGAGACCACCAGCTTGTTTTCCAAGTTGCTCAACCATGGATGAAGCAATACCTGCCATCTTCCCTTCAACTTCTGAAATAGCATTTCCTAGTGCCTCAGCAGCCAACTCACCCTGAGGCTGAGCGGACCTTGGTTGATCTCTCCTTAAATCACCTGCAGCACCCTTCATTTCCTCGCCTGCCTGATCAAGACTGGCCACATCTCCCAGCTTACCCGATTCTTTATACCATTCCTCACGCAACTCCTCCAAGTCCCTGCGTAAATTCTCCTGCTCCTGTGCTGTTTCCTTATTTTTTTCTCCTTCAACGCCTGCTTCAGCGGATCTGCCCATCTCACGATTCAATCCTTTTTGCCGGTTTTCCATTTCCTTTAGCTTATCTAGGTCTTTTGCCAGTTCTTGTAGTTGTTCTGCCGGATCTTTACCAGGTACTTGCTCCTGGGGTTCCTGTTCATCACTAGCAGTCTCTTCACTTTCACTGGGCTTACCCTTGCCTTTGGATTTCTGCTTCTGCATTTTTTGCATCAAGGCATATAGTTGAACCAGTTTACGGAGCGTTTTTCCTGATGGTTCCAATGATTCCTGCAACATTTGATCCCCTGCATAAATCTCGGTTTGCTCTATATGATATGTGGCTTCGTTTAGGAGTTCGCCGAGATCTATCCCATCCACAATAGGAAAAGTTCCTTCATTCTCATCGTAGACTTTTGTCATCTCATGCTTCAATCCAAGTGCGTCGGAAGACAGTGCAACGGCAAGCCTCTCCATTTTGCTCTCATCCGTTTCCAAAAGAGCGTCGTAGGTCGAACGGATGATTTTTTTCGTTTTGTTTATGAAATCACGAACAGGAATTTCCTTGGTCTCGCCCTCCATGTCACCCCCGTCTGCTTCCGTGGAATTTCCCTCAGGAGGAAGAACTTCTATAAAATAAATCTCAGATCTTGCCAATTGGGATTCTGGCTCTTTGTTATCCGAGGCTAGGGCCATGTAAGTTAGCACATCCCCAACTGCCAGCGGCCTTTCATTCAGATCAAAGACATATGTTAACCTTTTCTCTTTTTCTACGGGCTCCACAAATATAGTCTCTTCATCACTATCCCCCGCATGCTCAATTCTCACCCTGACATCGGAAACCCCATGGTCATCAGAAGCGAATATCTCAATCAAAAAGGTAGCGTCTGACGGGAGTTGTAAATCCTTGGCAGGCTCTGTAATTTCAACCAAGGGAGGTTCATCCGGAATCGGAGCAAATACCAAATCATCGTAGGAAACCGGGGGACGGTCAGGTTTATCCAAGTCAGACAATTCGAGGTGACCTTTCCACTCTTCCTGTAGGAGAAATGTGTGTGAAAATAAAGTATGATTTCCTTCTAGGGTAAAATTTCCTTCATTCGAAATTAGTTTTGCAATTACATTTTCCGGGAAAGGTTCTAGTTCAAGTTCAAATTTAATTTCGCTTCCTTCCGGCACCTTCACATAACCAAAACCTTCATGCTCAAAAGCATCCATTTTTAAATAATCAGGTGGATAGATTTTCCACTTCGCAGTTCTCATGGAAGGAGGGTCATAAGGACTGACCTTGTGCCAGACTGACTTCAATGAGGGTGTAGCCACACGGTACTCAAAAACATCTTTTAGGGCAGGAACCACAAATTCAAAACGTCCAAGAACAGGGGTTTCCAGCATATCGATGGCTACAATTTCAGATCCATCTACATACTCGACTGAGGCTTCTTTCTTGCCACGATGGCCACGAATAATATCCGCAAATATGGAGACATCTGATCCTCTGGTAAATTCATTACTTGGTGGACCATCTGCCTGATTGAGGGTTCCAGTTAAACTGGTCGAGACGGTAATGCCTGGCTCATCAGATAGAGAATCGAAAGCTTTTGTGACCGGACTTCTTTCGAATCCCCATGCCGCCAAACCGGCTCCAACTCCAATTCCCAAAAGAACCGAAACCCAATACAGGGAATTAGGGCGAGTGCCCTTCCCCCATGCAATGGAGTTGACCTCCCTTTCTGTTGTTTCCAAGACTCTTTTTTCCATGAAGGAAAGATTCTTGGATTTGGATTTATCATCTAATTCAACAGCACAATTCAACAAATCATGTAATTGGGGATTCGCTTTCTCGACTTCTCTTGCCAGATCAACCGGGTTTGGTTTGCAAATCCATGTCCTTACTACCAGAACAAAAAAGACAAATATTGATAAAATACTGGCAAGGATAACCCACTTCATGGAATCTTTTTCCAGAAGAGGTGAATACAAATCATACAAATCGATCAGCCAAATCGTAAGTGGCCAACTCAGAAGACCAACTACGAGAGCCAAGGCACTTCGTGAAAAAACAAAAACCCAAGATTCCTTTCTTAAAATTCGAATAAATTCAGGCATGTGAGACTCCTTCTTTTTGTTCCATCGCAGAATGGGGACGTGACCATAACATTTCAATAGTCAACAAGCTGCCTGCAAGGATTGCAAACCACAACCACAGTGAATACTGATCATTTTTCTTGGACAAAGACGGTTCTTCCCTCAATCGACTGGGATTATTTGTAAGCACACCTGTTCTTAATTTTATTTCCTCTCCAGACAAAGTTTCTGTAACGGATTCAGCGATAGGAAAAACGACTTCTACCCATTTTCCTGCATGACGGTATACACCAGGTTTTTCAGCTAAAAATCCTTCAGTTCCCGATCCCAATTGCTCTCCGACTTCCAAAACTGGGAGAATTTGATCATGCTGATTAGTTTTTTTAGTCAATTCCATGAGTAATGGGAGAAATGAAGTACGCAGTGGTAGATCCGACCACGAAGTGTTCATTCGAAACGGAAAAAAGATCAATTTCCCACCCGATGAAAAGTTTTTGACTAAAGCGAGGGGGCGACCATCACGATCACTCAACTCTACCTTGATTGAATCATCCACCTCCCTTAGCATACCAAATTTCCGAAACGAAGTCAGATAAAGGTCGCGCCCCGCCTTTCCCGAAAAAATTTCAGATAAACAAGAATTCTGATCCAAGGCTCCTATTCTAAAAGGAGTTTGAGCAAATGCAGCACCTCCTACCACCCGAATAAAGGAAAATCTCAACCATTCCTCCTGTCGAATAATGGATGCTGTTTCACTGAAGATTTCCGTCGGAGTAATTACTACGACTCCCCCACTTTCAAGATAAGCATTCAGAGATGGAGCCAAGCCCTCCTCTTGGAACCAATTTCCAGTTCCAATGACAAGAAGAAGTTCTAATTTCGAATCATCAAGTTCCATTCTCAGACCATTAGCATTATCTTCACTTTCCTCCCAACGATTCCAACCATTGTCGCCAGCACTTTCAACAGCGGTTTTTAAGAAATTTTTCTCTCTCTTTGTAGGTTCGTCTATTGTTGTATTGTGCCAAAACCCAAAGTGCTTGGGCGGTGGCGCTTTCAACCAGACAGTCCGTTGATTATCCAAGCTCATGGGATCGTCGTTTGACAATTTTATAACTGCCTGAGAAACCTCGGAGCTAGGAACTATAAACTGCACCTGTTTGGTACTTTTCGCGGGAAGCACAATTTCCTGCTTCGCTTTAACTTCTCCCCCGATTACCAATTCTAAAACATCGGACTTCTTTTCATCAGCCCAGTTTCGGACTACGGACCATATTCTCACTTTACCAGGGCCGGCCGGAACCACTTTTGATTCCACAATGCTTCGGTTGTCGGAACGACTGGTTTTCTTATTCTGAGCACCTACTTGAATCATCTCTGTTTCAATCCCCTTGTTACCGAGATCAAAATCCACGCTTTGCCAATCACTCCTCTGAAAATCACTAATCACCAGAAGTTTTTTTTGTGGTGTATTTTCTCCAAAAAGCCTCCCCACTCTATCAGCCAGAATCTGTGCATCTCCACGCCCCCATCCGTGAGATATTTTCTCAAGCGATTCGAGTAAACTTTTACGCTCAGTTCCGACAGGCCATTCGTCTTCAATTTTCTTTCCAAAAGTCACAAACCCGATCTTATCTTTAGTTTTGGAAATAATATCGGCAGCAATAACCTTGGCTTCCTCCAACCCATCCCAGCCACCCATGCTTGGACTGATATCGATTGCAATTATTAGTTCCTTTTCAAAACTGGAACTATCAGGTTTTGCGGATCTTGACCAATAAGGATCTGCCAATAATAGCACTATCGTAATAAAAAGAAGAATCCGCAGAAGTAAAAGAGGCAGATCGGTTGGAGTTTTACGGCCCGTTCTTGGAATTTGAGAAGGAGTAATGAAACGAAGGGATGGAAATGCATGCTTCTGCGTAATCCTTCGATACGCCATGTGAGCCAGAATAGGCAATCCAATCGCCAAACCAGTCCACAATGCCGCTGGTTGTCCAAATTCAATCATAAGCTATTCAAGTTACACGACATTTCGATTACGAAGACCTAAAAAACGCCGCAAGGCATTGCCAAGATCCTGATCCGTGAGCAAACTCTCAAATTCTGCTGAGACTCCTGCAAGGTTGCGGGCAAGAGTTTCTTTAAATTCAGCCATCTGTTTACCAAATTCAGATCTGATAACCTCAGGTGAAGTTGAAACCTCACGGGAACCTTCCATTTCAACAAATCGCAGGGCATCTCCGTTTGGAAGCGTTTCTTCCTCCCGATCCAGTACCTGAAGGCACAGGGCATCATATCTCGAGGAAAGCGCAAAGCGGAGTCTTTCAGGTAGAATCTTTTCTGCCTCCAAAAAATCGGACAGGAAGACCACCATTGATCTTCCTGGCATATTTCCAACCAGTTGATCCCATGCAGCTTCGTGTTTATTAATTCCCTCAGGTTTGAGCTGTCCAAGGGCATTGACTATCCTTCCAAAATGGGCATGTCCACTTTTAGGTCGAATTCGCTTCTGGACCTCCTCACCATAAGCAAATAAACCAACCCGATCTCCTTGCCTGAAAGCAATGTAAGCAAAACATGCAGCAAGCATAGATGCATAGTGCAGTTTGGTACAATTAGACTTTTCACCCTTATATCCCATGGACGCACTGGTATCGAGTACTAGAAATAAATTAAAATTTGTATCTTCCTGAAAAGTCTTGGCAACCAGCTCCTCTCTCTTTGCGAAAACTTTCCAATCCACCACTTTCATGTCTTCTCCGGGATCGTAGGGTCGATATTGAAAAAATTCATTCCCCCGACCCTGACGAAGACTACGATGAATTCCAGGCATTGCTCCCTCCACTACCACTTTGGCAAGCAATGAGAAATCCTCAATCCGACTCAGGTGAGCCGGATCCAATAAATCTCTTTCAGCAACGGCAACCACTTGGATGCTCTAAGCAGCCGTATTTTCCAAAAGATGATCGATAATATCATCGGAAGATAATCCTTCCGATTCAGCAAAAAAGCTTGGGAGTATACGATGTCTCAATCCGCTTTTTGCCATGGCCTTGACATCTTCTCTTGAAGCATTTGGTCGACCATCAAGTAAAGCTCTTGCCTTGGATGCAAGAATAAGAGCCTGAGAACCGCGGGAACCGGCTCCCCACTTGACTCTTTTCTGCGTCCATTCGTCGCAGGTTTCAGACTTCGGGCGAGAAGCGGAGGCGATCGCCACGGCATAAGATACCACCGTTTCCGGAGCAGGTACCTGGCGGGTTAGGTCCTGTAGTTGCAAAATGTCATCACCTGTTAAGACTGCCTGAGATTGCTCGCCCTGAACACCGGTGGTTTCTCCCACCATCTTAATTTCATCTTCTACCGAGAGGTAGTCAATTACGGGATTTAATAGAAAACGGTCAAGTTGTGCTTCCGGAAGTGGGTAGGTTCCTTCCAGTTCAATTGGATTTTGGGTCGCAAGCACAAAGAAGGGAGCATCTAACGGGCGGGTTTCACCCGAGACAGTGACTTGCCGTTCTTCCATGGCTTCCAAAAGGGATGCCTGAGTCTTGGGAGGTGTACGGTTAATTTCATCCGCAAGAACCACATTTGAAAAGATTGGACCGGCAGAAAAACGAAATGATTTCTTTCCCGTTGCCGGATCCTCATCCACCACTTCGGATCCTACAACATCTGCAGGCATAAGATCTGGAGTAAATTGTATACGCTTAAACCCCAAACTTAGGCACTTTGCCAATGTTTTTACTAAGAGGGTTTTACCAAGACCGGGGATTCCAGTGAGTAGACAGTGTCCTCTGGCAAGTAATGTGATCAGCAATTGTTCAATAACTTCATCCTGGCCAATTATTCCTTTGCGAATTTCCCTCATTAGGCGATCGCGCGTTTCGTTGAGACGACCGAGGGCGTCTTTGGCTTCTTCTTCGTTGGTCATGTATAAATTAGTATGTTATATGGTATCGTCTAGACAAATTTATGTTTGGATCAGTTTATAGTCATTAGGACAATGCTAAATAAAGCGTCACCCTGGGTAATTATTGTCCGGTAATTAATAGCAAGCGATCCCATTCCTCTATAAAACGGACCAAATGCTCTTTGCCCCTGCCAATTTCAAATTCAAGTAATTCCCTTACCAACTCCTGCTCACGCTCGTATTCACGGGTACTGAGCAGACCGGAAAAGTGGGCCATCCTTGCCCATAATAGGTGAGTTGTGAAAGCATCAAATTCGTTATAGCCAAGAATTTCAGGAAGCTGATTATCTAGCCACATCTGCGCAACAGAATCTCCACTCACATCAATCTTTCCCGGGATACCGCTGAGACTCGCTGCCTGATGGAGGGATGGCCGGTCCCGATATTGTCCTAAACCTTCGGCGAGATCGATGTTGTAATCTGAATTTCTACCATCAAAGTAGTCTATGCCCTCCCATGGCTTTGCAGGACGATCTGAAAAACCAAAGCCAGGCAACCCATGAACAATTGCCCGCTGAATGATAATAGGAATATCCGCCTGAGAAGAATTATAACCCACCAATTGAGGTTTTCTTCTACCCACCGATTTAAGAAAACTAGTGAGTAAAACTTTTTCTTCAGATTTTTGATCATCAAGTGGATCCGTAGGTAGAGATATAAGCTTCAAAACCGGCTCTGTTCCTCTCGGACAATCCCGAAGTATACCACAGATGGACACAATTCTGCAAAGTATGGTTTTAAGATAGGGCTGAAAATCCTCTGGATCATCGGATTTTCGAGCATCCGCCCAGAGTGCTTCGAAAGAAGCCTGAGCCTGCTCGGAGGGTCCTATCGAAGAAGGAGTTTTTAAGAGAATTTCCGCAGACTTGGGATCGGGAATCCACTCTATATCGAAACTAAATACACTCTGTGCAATTTTTTTTAGCATCCGAAAAAATCAGGCAGCCAATCCTGCAAGCTTATCCTTAAAGTATTCTTCAGCAGTTCCGCAACCCTCGGGAATGGTTAATATCTCAGGCTGCCCTTCATCAACCAAGAGGGTGTGTTCAAAATGTGCGGATGGCATTCCATCTACCGCTAAGGCTGTCCATCCATCCTTAGCCATCCGGATTTGTGGGCTTTTCATATTAACCATTGGCTCAATACAAATGGCCATACCCTTCCTGAATTGAGGACCAGTCCCGGCCTTCCCAAAGTTAGGAATCTGAGGTTCTTCGTGAAGCGTTTTTCCAACCCCGTGTCCAACAAAATTGGTAATAACCGCAAAACCTTCTTTTTCCACATGTGCCTGCACAGCCTCCGAAACATCTCCTACCCGCTTTTTATGCAAAGCCATGCTCAATCCAACATAAAGAGACTCCTCGGTAACTCGTAAAAGTCGATTCACCTCCGAACTGACTGAACCAACGGGAATTGTGCGGCAGTTGTCACCAATTACTCCATTTTCGCGAATGCACACATCAACGGAAAGCACATCCCCATCCTTAAGAATGCGTTCTTTAAGACCAATTCCATGAACCACTTCATCATTTATGGAAAGACAGGTATAAGATGGAAAAATACGGCTCCCAGAGCGGTATCCCCTGCAGGCACTTTTAACGCCAAAATCACGCATCATCACCCCACCCTCCTCATCGATTTCCCATGTGCTCATGCCTGGCTTAACAAATGAACATAGACGGTCGAGAATGGTGGCAGCTGTACTCCCCGCCCGGCGCATTTTCTCTTTATCCTTAAAATTCTTACAAATCACTAACTTTACATCATCGAAAATTCATAAGGTATCAACACCAAACGCTCATTATGTAATATCACCCAGTTCATCCCGGCTCTTAAATGCTTGCATCAAAACGCTTCCAACAAGCAGCTGAAGAAAATGAATGCAGAAAAGGGGGAGAATCATTCGCATAACCAACTCTGCATTTTCAGAAAACAAAATAGTCGCAATAGGCAATCCTGTGGCCAGCGATTTTTGAGATAGGCAAAAAAATTGTGCAACCTGAATATCCTTTTTCTTGGCCCATCTTTTTGAAAAAAACCAACCCGAGAGATGAATTAGTGTTACAAATCCCATGGCATAGGGCAGAACGGTTAGTAATTCCGGCAAAAAAGAATCTTTCCCGATCCTATCAATCCCATCACAAATCGTGAGAAAAACAAGCCAGGCAATACAAAGCATGGGCACTTGCAAGGACCATTGCATTTTCATAACCTTGGCAAATACCACAAACCACTTCGATAGAAAACAGCCTATCAAACAGGGAACAAACACAAGCAGGAAAATTTTGGGAAGTAAATTCTCAAACATACCAGCGTTCTCATAGGACCCCGCCCAAAGAAGAGGAACTACCACTATGGCAAGAAGATTTGATAGAGTTGCATGACCCAATGAGTAGTCCGCATTACCTTTTGCGATCCTGGTGTATACAACGCAACTCGAAATCGTGGTGGGTAGAATGGCGGCGAAAAATAGAGGTCCATACAGAACCTCAGGAATGAGGGCAAAACTCCAAAAAATTTTCACCCATAGAATGGGAAGGAAAATAATGCCTGCTTGTAGGATAAAACCACCCAAAGGTTGCAGAGAGGTAATTACAAGGTTCTGTAAATTAAGCCTTGTCCCCTGAACAAAGAAAATCATTACAACCAGCAAATCCCTCATTAAAGGTGGATTCAGCCAACCTCCTTCACATCCCAATGCAGGTTTCCAGTAAGCCAGCAGCATCAACGCAATCAACAGGCACACATACCCGAAACTACTGGTTAAAACTCGCAACATCTGATGACTTTTATAGGTTAATACTTTTGATCATACAATTTCCTTTCATCAACGAATTCCTAAATCCTTGATTTTCACAATTGCTCATGAAAAAAATCACCCTACTCACTGTCGATGCGGCTGGCACTTTGCTTAAACCATGGCCATCTGTGGGAGCGGTATATGGAAGGACCGCACGCAAGAAAGGGATTTCGGTCGATGATAAGCTTTTGGATGAGCAATTTGGGCGAGCTTTCAATGAAGTCCAAAAGATTGCCCATAAACATCAGGGCGAAGAAAAAGAATTTTGGCGAAGAGTGGTAAGTATTACATTTAAGCCCTTTTACGAAGGTGCAAAGATCGATGAATTATTCGAGGAACTATGGGAATTATTTTCCAGTGGAGAACCATGGAAGGTAGCCGATCAAGCTATAGAAACACTTAATACACTTCTGGCCCGGGATTATCGCTTGGCGGTCCTTTCCAATAATGATTCGAGACTTCGTTCAGTTCTTAAAGACTTAAAGGTCGATCACCTCTTTGAACATCTTTTCATCTCTTCGGAACTTGGATTTGAGAAACCACAAATTGAAATGTTTCGGGCAGTGGAAAAAAAACTTCAGGTTGCCCCCCAAGAAATTATGCATTTGGGTGACAGTATGAGTCGGGATTTTACCGGAGCACGAGAGGCTGGTTGGAGACCCATTCTCTATGGTTCTGGATCAAAGGAAATCAATCACATTCAGGAATTCCCTGAGCTTTTATCTATCCTTCCATGATTAGACTCAATTTTGGCATTTCAGCGATCCAACTATCAAACCTTGGTTGTAAAAACTTGGCCATTCAAACCAAAGAATCCTCTCCAGGAAGGCTCACCGCCTATTTCGATTTTGAGGAAATTCTTAGTCTCGATTCTCATGATTGTGATAGTATTTGGGAAGAATTTTCTTCTGGCGACTTCCAAGATAAATTATCCTTTTCAGGATGGGTCGGATTTTTTGGATATGAATTTTTGGCTCAGCATTTTGGCGTACAACTTCATGCTAAAAAGGACCTGCCAGTTCCTCATGTTTGGTTTGGACGACCTAAAAGCCTTATCACCTTCGAAGTTAATCAAACCATAATCGAATCCACGGATGATGAAAGGGAAGAGGAAGTTGCCAAACTTCTGCAAAAGCAAATTTGCAGCGAAATTTCAATTTCTTCCTCTCAAGCACCCACCTGTAACCTGAGCTTTAAACAATACGAGGATATTTTTCTTCAGGCACGAGAAGCTATCCTAGACGGGGAAACCTACCAAATCAAGATTTCCCAGCGTTTCGAGGCGGAAACCGCCATGGATCCGCTATCCGCATTTTGCAGATTACAAAACAGCAATCCCGCCCCTGAAGCTTTCCTTTTATCAACTCAAAACTTTTCAATTGTAAGTTGCTCACCCGAAGTCGTGATTCATAAAATAGAAGACAATATAATTACCCGACCGATAGGTGGAACTTACCCCAGAAATGGCAAAGATGGAGACCAATCTTTGATTGAACGCTTTCTACGCGATCCCAAGGAAGTTGCCGAGCACAACATGCTTGTTGATTTGGAACGCAATGACTTATCAACTCTTTGCCAACCGGGTAGTGTACAAATTCAAAATTTTAGGGAGGTGGAAAGTTACTCTCACCTCCATCACTTGGTCTCAACCATTTCCGGTAGATTGAAAGAAGATACTTCCCTGCAGGAGATAGTAAGAGCTATGCTTCCCGGCGGAAGCATCACCGGTTGCCCGAAAGCCCGCACCATGGAATGGATCGACCGGCTTGAACCCTGTTTTCGGGGCCCTTACACCGGAAGTTTTGGCACCATATCAGATAACGGTGATATTCACCTGAACCTCATCATCCGGGCTATGCTCATAATTGATGATCGCTGCTACGCCCAGGCGGGTGGAGGAATTGTAGTTAATTCGACGCCCGAATATGAATACCAGGAAAATCAGACAAAAGCCCAAGCCCTTCTGGATCTTTTCAAATGATTACACTGATCGACCATCGTGATTCATTCACTAGGAATTTGGAGCATTTGCTGGCTGCTTTTGATGAAGTTGAGGTGATCGACCGAAAAGCTTTTTCATTTGCTGAATTTATGCAAAGCAACTTATTGGTTCTTTCTCCTGGTCCTGGAAATCCTTCAGATTATCCTGAAACTCAGAAAATCTATCAAAATACCAAGGGGAAAATTCCAATTCTTGGAGTATGCCTTGGGTTTCAGCTAATGATGGAACAGGAAGGAGCAGAGATTACCCGTCAAAATCAGGTCTTACATGGGGTGGAAACCGAAATACTTGCAGATTTGAATTCGGCCACCTATCGCAAGATGAGCGGTTCCATCCGCGTGGGCCGTTATCATTCTCTACAGGTAAGCCCCCAAAGTCTTTCTCGAATGGACCAGGGAATAAATATTACTGCCCACGACCCTATTCGTCTAACTCCTCTTTCATTCGAGGATCTCGATCGCAAACTCTTTGGCTTGCAGTATCATCCTGAATCATTTCTATCAAACCAAGGAACCCAGATTATATCTAACATTCTCGATGAAAGCATGGCATAAAGATGGTGCACCCGGCGAACATCCAGAGCCTTGGGGATTATCGGGAGTTTTCACCACCGTCCGCGTACTTACCGACAAAAAAATATCTTTCTTTGATTCACATCTGGAGCGCCTTACTGATTCAGCTAACCGTGTCGGATTGCCCTGGGTTCCAAGTCCCGAAATTATTACTACAAAAGTGGAAGAATTTTTGGCAGAAATGGACCCCAATCATGGACTTCTGCGCATCTGCCTATTTGAAAATTTAATAGGTATTAGCTCTCGCCCTGCGGAAAGTGATGGAAATCCAGTGGAGGGATGGCTGTTACATTATCGCCGCCCCGATCCAGTAATCAAATCAACCAAGGAGAAAGAACTCTACGGTACCCTTAGTGAGCTAGAAATCACCAAAGAAGATTGGGTTATCATCGACCCCAAAGAAAACAACATCCGTGAAACCGCCACCTCCAACCTCATCTTTGTAAAGGAAGAGGAACTTCTAATTCCCGACAAATGGGTACTCAATGGAATTTTACTTCAACAACTCCTACCCTTTCTTAAGGATAGATTTACATTAACGAGCGGGCTTCCTCAGGATCAGGATATCTCCTCATTCGAAGAGATCCTTCTTTGCGGAACCGGTCGCGGGGTCGCCCCACTTACCACTTTATCCGAACTGGGTTGGTCGTCCCAAGGAAACGAAATTTTTTCTACTGTTCGCTCCCAGTATGAGGAAATAATTGCATCCTCGCATGCCTAATTATTTTTTCAACGGCAATTCACTCTCGTTGGACTATCCTGCGGTTATGGGAATCCTTAACCTAACCCCCGATTCATTCAGTGACGGGGGAAACTTTATGGATACAAATTTAGCAGTGGAGAAAGCTCTGCAAATGGTCAACGAGGGAGCTCAGATAATCGATCTCGGTGGCGAAAGTACTCGTCCGGGTAGTGAGCCTGTCTCCGTAAAGGAGGAGATTAATCGAGTCATTCCCATTATCGAAAAGCTTCCACTAGATAAATTTGTCATTTCCATCGATACCACCAAAGCAGAAGTCGCCAAACTCGCTCTCGAATTGGGAGTACACATTATTAATGATGTCTCCGGTGGTAAAAAACAGCTTCTCAATCTCGCTCAAAAGCATCAATCTGGATTTATCCTCATGCATTCGCAAGGTATTCCCAAAACAATGCAAGATCAACCATCCTACATGAATCCAGTTTCTGAAATCCGTTCTTTTTTTGACCATAAAAAAGAGCTGTTACAATCTCTCAATCTCCCGAAGGTTTGGATCGATCCGGGAATCGGATTTGGGAAAGCCCTGCACCACAATCTCCAACTCATGCGAAATCTCGATAGTTTTAAGGACCAGACATGGGGCGTTATGCTTGGATCCTCTCGAAAATCATGGATTGATCACCTTTGCGGAGAACCTGACCCGACCAAGAGACTGGGCGGATCGATCGCTTCTGCCATTGATGCTGCGACTAAAGGAGTTGAAATTATTCGTGTTCATGACGTACACGAAACCTTTCAGGCCTTGCAGGTTGCAAAGGAACTCGCAACCAATAAGCAAAAGGGTTAAATAAAACTCATGGGGAAGATACTTTTAGAAGGCATAGAGGTAATGGTGCGCATTGGACTTCTTGAAGAGGAGTTGTACGCACCCCAGGATTTGTTGGTATCACTTGAAGTTGAAAGTGACTTCTCACAAATTGCTACAACGGATGAAGTGGAAGACGGCATCGACTACCGTGACATTGTGCAAACAATTCGCTCTTTCTCGCAGGCCTATGATGGAAAGACCATCGAAAAATATGCTTCCCAACTTGCAGAAAAAATAAAGCATACCTTTCGAGCTCAGCGAGTCCGTCTATCTGTCGACAAGCCAAGATATGTCAAAAAGTTGGGACTTCGCCAAATCCGCGTTGAAGTTGAGTGCTGATGCATACATTGGACTAGGGGCAAACCTTGGAAACCCTCGATCCACTTTCAAAAAATGTCTGTCTGTTATTGGGCAATATGCTAAAATAATTTCGCGATCAAGGCTCTATCGCTCTGAACCTTATGGCTATGCGGATCAACCCCACTTTATTAACGCAGCGTTGCGGATATCAACTGATCTCTCACCTCTGGAATTACTTTATAAACTGCAGGAGACAGAAAAAGCACTTGGAAAAGAAGTACTTCGCAAAAATGGACCAAGAATTATCGACCTCGATCTTTTACTCTATGATGATCTCTCCTTGGAGAGTGAAGAATTGACGCTTCCTCATCCACGGATTCTAGACCGCGATTTTGTACTTCTTCCCCTTAATGACTTAAATCCCGAGCTTTCTCACCCACTTTGGGCTACCAAAACAGTGAAGTCTGTGTTAAGCGGAATTCGGCAAAGATTTGTAGCAGATAATCCCGAACCCTGGTGATAGGCTGATTAAATCAATCGTCGCTACCACCTGCAAAACTCATTAAAAACTGCAGTATGTAGAAAAACAACAGGGCAACTGAAGCGAAGAGCGAAAGAGAAGCAGCTACATGTTGATCCGTTCGGTATTGGTGTAAAATATTGGATGTGGAATAAAGCACAGAGCCACCTGCAAAAAGGATCATCACAGCTGAAAAAATCAATCCCAAGGAGAAGCCGAAAATCATACTGCAAATTATAAAACCAAGTGCCACAAAACCCCCGATAGATAAAACGCCTCCCATGAAAGAGAAATCTTTTTTAGTTATGAAAACGGTGGCAGTTATCCCGCCCACTAAGAGCAAGGTCATTAATCCAGCTGTTGGAATCAATCCTTCACCACCAAAATGAGTGGCAATAAACAAAAGGGGTAGGAAAACGATTGCTTCAGCGATTATAAACAACCCCAAACCAAGGTATTGCATCTGTTCCGAACCTCCAGACAACGCGAGCTTGTTGGCAATATAACTAACAGCCATAAAAAGACCCAGAACAATTAGCCAACTCATACCGCCTGTCATACTTGCAGCAAGATTTGCAGCAAAAGGGGCATTGACCAAGTAGTACTCTAGACCAGTGAATAAAAGTAGTGCCACAGCAAGGTGAAAATATGTACGGCGAATGAAAGCAGCTCTCTCAACAGGAAGGCTGTTGGCTGCAGAATCTGACAATGAAAATGTTTGTTCTCTCATAATTATTATCTACAGGAAACTAGCTGCTGATTCAAGCTTTTGTACCTTAAATTTAACCGTAAATTCTAACCTTGAGGAAACTTACATTCAAAAAGTATCCGATAAGCTTGACAAAATTTTTTTGATTTTCACATATCAATTGTGGATATCCTGTTATTTGTGTGCTCAGGTTTGGCCTTAGGGTTAGCTTTTTTTACCTACCGAACATTTGTTCAGGCTAATTCATTAAAGAAATTAAAACCAATTGAAACCGAGTGCCAATTACTGAAAGAACAGGTAATTTCAGCAAAGAACTTGGAGGAACAGTTGCGTTTGGAGTTAGCAACTGCCAACTCTCAGAGAGTTAAAAGTGAAACCTTGAATGAAGAGCTGAGGAAAGAAATTGATTCAAAGTCTGAGGAACAGCGGCTTGCAATGAAGCAAATGCATCAAAGCTTTGAAAATATTGCCAATAAAATATTGGACCAGAAAAGCAGTAAATTTACTAAAAAAAACAAAGAGAATCTACAAGTTTTACTGGAACCTCTTGATAAAGATATTCGCAATTTTCGAAAAAAAATAGAGGAAATGCATGAAAAGGATATTACCCAACATGCATCTCTAAAAGAATTTCTAAAAAATCTTCAAATCACCCAAAATAAACTTAGCCAAGAAGCTCAAAATCTAACAATTGCACTCAAAGGAGACTCGAAAAAGCAGGGCGACTGGGGTGAATTTATTTTGGAAAGAACTTTGGAAGCTTCCGGCTTAGTGAAAGGAGTTGAGTTTAGCATGCAAGAGAGTTTTGACCGTAAAAGACCAGATGCTATCATCCACCTTCCTGACAATAAATCAATCGTAGTTGATTCAAAAGTTTCTTTAACTGCATACGAAAGGTTTATCAGTTCAGATAATGAAGAAGTCCAGAAGCAGTCTATTAAAGATCATCTAATTTCAGTAAAAAAGCATGTAGATGAATTGTCCAAAAAGGATTATTCATCAATTGAACAAATAAATAGCCCAGATTTTGTAATATTATTCATTCCTATAGAACCTGCATTTGGTTTAGCCATTAAGGAAGATAAAGAACTTTATCAGTACGCATTCGATAAGAAAATTGTCCTAGTCACTTCAACTACTTTGATGGCAACTATTAAGACTGTTGCAAATCTCTGGAAGCTAGAAAAACAAAATAAAAATGCCAACGATATTGCTCAAAGAGCTGGTCTCCTTTATGATAAATTTGTTGGATTTATAACAAACCTTGAAGAGATCGGTGATTCATTACAAAAGGCTTCATCCGCACATGATAAAGCTTTGAGAAAGATTTCGACTGGACCAGGCAACCTTTTAGGGCAAATTACCAAATTACAAAAACTTGGAGTTCGTGCAGAAAAAGACTCGGTTGCCAATTTCAGCCAAAAGAACCAATTAAATAGGATTGATTAGCTTTTCGTGATTTGGGTCTTTATTGCTTCAAAGATTTGTCTTCGACCCATACCTATGACATCTAACATTTCCCTGTCAGGATACCAATCGGTCAAAGAATTGCGTCCTTCATTGGCTATCTTTTGATAAGCTTGGTTACCAATCCTTGCAAGAGCTTGCGCTAAGGGAAAACTAACGCTTTGAAAGTCCTTCAAAGAATCAGAAACCATGGTTGTTATGAATGGAGAAAATCCCATCTCAGTTAGGCTATTACCCAAAAATTCATCGAGATTATTGTCAAAATTATCTTCAAATCCATGAGCAGGGTCTTCCAAGATGATTTCGGCTAGAGTTGGTAGACGAAAAAATAATCCAGAAAGATATGAATCATCTTCACTTTCTCCCAATTCATCATTAAATTTCTTTAAAAAGTTAGCTAGTCGAATGGAACAGGATTTAAAACCTGTAAGGTTTTTACTTTTATTTCCTTTAATATATTCTGAATCATATAGCTCTTCTGCTACGAGCTTGATTACAAGACTTCTCAAATAAGGAATTCCCTTTCCGCAAACGATCTTTTTGTAAAATTCTCCAAACCCAAAGTTATTTGAATCAAAAGTAATCAATTGATTTACAAAATCATCGCTACCAGCGATATCTTCAAACTCGGATAGACTCAAATTTTTGTTTGCATCAATTTTTTCAAGTTTTGCTAAAAAAGAAACACACGGTGATTGAAGATCTAAAAGCTTAATTAGATTGGAAGTAATATTATTTGTCATCAACATGTAAGAATAATTGAATTATCTGTTCATTTTTAGACATTAAATATTAAATTGCAAATATTATATTGTAACAATTTAGTAAAATAGTGTTTATTTTAGATTATTTATTATATTTTTAACATAAATGTTATGTAAATTATATTTTATTTTTCTATATCACCAAAAATAAGAGCATAAGGCTATTTATTTGGTTAATTATTAAGAAATCAAAATAATATAACCTGTTCACACGGAATATGACAAAATTTCTTTTAATCATACGCTCTTGAATTAATCCTAAATTATTTTTTACTCAAAACCCTTACTTTTCGCTTAATAATTCAAAAGAAATTCATGATTCGTCTAATATCATCTTTAATTTGTATTCTACTCTATACGAATTTCGAGAACTTCGAAATCCTTGCAAACAAAGAACAACCTTCCATAATTTGGATTACCGCGGAAGATATGAGTCCTTCCCTTGGATGCTTCGGTGATGAAGATGCCATCTCCCCAAATATCGATAGATTTGCTAGGGAAAGTGTGAAATTCACCAATGTCTTTGCATCCGCCCCTGTATGCTCTCCCTCCCGTTCCTGCCTAATTCAGGGAGCCTTACCTCCAAGCATGGGTACACAGCATATGCGATCTGGATTTCCCCTTCCCTCTTCATTCATCGGGTTCCCGGCACTTTTGCGGAAAAATGGGTACCACACCACCAATAATGTCAAAACCGATTATAATTCGGGGAATTATCAGCAGATTATCAAAGAATCTTGGGACGAATGCTCATCCTCTGCCCATTGGAGAAATAGATCTGATAAAAAAACGCCTTTTTTCTCCGTTTTCAACCTTATGACTTCTCATCAAAGTCGCTCTATGGTCTGGTCATATGAAAAATTTAAATCTGATGTACAGTCAAAATTAGCGAAGCATGAAATTCATGATTCTTCGAAAGTTTCTCTTCCTCCCTATTATCCCGATACACCGGTTACACGCAGAACCATAGCACGCTTCTATGATTGTGTAACTGCTATGGACAAGGAATTCGGTGAGATTCTAAGACAATTGAAAGAAGATGGTTTATCCGAAAATACCATTGTATTTTTCTTCTCAGATCATGGTTCAGGCATGCCTCGTCATAAACGTGCACTGCTTGACACCGGTATGCATGTTCCCCTTCTCGTCCGCTTTCCTGAAAAATGGCAACATCTAGCACCAGATAAACCGGGAAAAGAAACATCGCGAATGGTATCTTTTGTGGATTTTGCTCCCAGTGTTCTTAGAATTACTGCTACCCCAATCCCTTCGCATATGCAAGGACAGCCGGTTCTTGAGAAAAATTTCCAGAAAAAAAGAAAATATGTCTATGGTCACCGCGATCGTGTCGATGAAGTACGTGATTTTGCCCGTTCAGTCCGGGATGAAAAATACTTATACATCCGGAACTACATGCCCCACCTTGGATACAACCAGCCGACCGCATGGCCGGATATTGGCGAAATCAGGCATGAATTCTACAAACTTGCAAAATCGGGCAAAATGACTCCTGCTCAATCCCATTTTGCCGGGCCCAGACGCCCAATCGAAGAACTGTATGACTGCGAGAGCGATCCACTCAACCTGTCAAATTTAGTCAACTCTTCGAACCATCAAAAAGTTCTTAAGAGAATGAGGAATGAGCACCTGAGGTATGCATTAGAAATTCGTGACTGGGGATATATTCCTGAATATGAAGCTTGGGAATCAAGTAAGGATTCAAGCGGATGGGAAGTGGGAAAATCTAAAGATGTTTCATGGAAAAAAATAATCGAGGCGGCAGATCTTGTCGGACGGGCAAAGGAAACAAAATTTATTACAAATTTAAAGTCACAAAATGAAACCATCCGATATTGGGCGACAATCGGTCTGGGAGCATTTAAGAAACCACTATCCAATAATTCTCTCTCCTTTCTTGAAATAGCTCTTAACGACTCCTCTCCATCAGTACGAATAGAAGCGGCAAATGCCCTTATCCGCAATGGTAAGCCAAAGCCTGCCCTTTCCATTCTGAAAAAAGAACTTGAACATAAAAATTTGATTGTGGTAGCACATGCTGCTCGAACCGTTGAACTCCTTGGTGAAAAGGCAAAGGGTGCAGTTATTGCAATGGAGGCATGCCTAAAACGTGCTTATGCCGTACGCCCGCCCGACCTTTCCCCAGTTATTGTACTTCCTGGAGATCAGGATATGGCGATGTTTGTCGGCTTTTCCTGCAACGCCTTCTTGCAAAAAATAAAGTGAGCCAAAAAGAGACATTCCTAATTCGACCCATGGTTGCCCAAGAGAGGCAGGAAGTAGCTGAACTCATTCACCAATCAACAAACTCTTGGTATCTCGCCAACGGGAAAGATGCTATTTTTAAAGGGCCTCCATCAGAAGCCCTGCTTTTTTGCCAGGTTTATGAGGATCTCGACCCGGGATGCTGCCTTGTAGCAAAATGTAGGATTTCGGGTAGAGTTGCCGGCTCCTGCTTCTACCACCCTCGTAAAACCCATGTTTCACTTGGTATCATGAATGTTTCCCCGGATTTTTTTGGACAGGGAATTGCACGTAGCCTGCTGACGAAAATTATTCAGATAGCCAATGATCAATCCTTACCCGTAAGATTGGTTTCGAGTGCCCAGAACCTTGATTCTTTCTCGCTATACACTCGGCAGGGATTTTCCCCGATTCAGGCATTTCAGGATATGTATTTGGAGGTCCCAGAAGAGGGTTTTCATAATGAAATTTCAGGCGGATTCGAAATAAGGAAAGCCCAGTTAAGTGATGTGGAGGAAATGGTTGTATTGGAAAAAAGAATCAGTGGTATCGAACGGGCAAAAGACTTTAAATATTTCATAGAAAATAAACGGGGAATCTGGAACACACTGGTATGCCGTGGTACTAATGGTACTTTGCTTGGGTTTCTTGGATCAGTCGATCATCCCGCAAGTCAAATGATTGGACCGGGCGTGGGGGAAAGTGAAAAGGTTGCGCTGTGTATGCTCGCTAGCCTCCTCGACAGGTTTCGCGGTAAATGCCCGGTTTTCCTTTTTCCAGTAACCGCAAAAGAGGCAGTTCAAACTGCTTATTCTTGGGGTGCCCGAAACTGTGAAATCCATTTTTCTCAGTGTCTGGGAAAAAATCAACCGCCCAAGGGGATTGTAATGCCCACTTTTATGCCGGAGACAGGATAATATTACTTCTTTTTGTACCAGTCCGGTGTACCAAACCAGTCGTGCATTTCCCTATCAAATGGAGCGACAATCTCATCAGGTTCAGGAAATTCTCCGCGGTCTTGAGTCTCGACAATCCATGTATCCAAAGCGGTGCGCATGGCTATCAATGCCTTGCGGTGCTCAGGTTTTTTGGAATTGGCAAGATTCCTGATCTCATGTGGATCCGATTCCGTGTCAAAAAGTTGCTCCGGAGCCACAGTGGGTGACATCAAGTCAGCAGGAGGACCGGACAGTTTTCCCTCCGCCATTAATTTACGCATCAGTGGTTTGATCGGAAAACATTTTTCCTTGTAGCGGTTGAGGGAAGTGAAATGTCGGTCGGGGTAGTAATTGCGGATATAATGATATTTTTTACCACGGACACTGCGCACCCGGTTGACTGTCTCATCCACACGGTCGCGGGCGGAAAAGGCGTAGGTTCTTTCCGGACCAACCTGATTACCAAGAAAAATGCGCCCGTGCATACCATAAGGTTTCTCTATTCCTGCAAAACCAAGAGTGGTAGGGGTTAAGTCGATCAGGCTGACGACCTCATCTTTCACTGTGCCGGGCTTGTAATTTGCGGGTGCTGGATAAGATTTAGGCCATTTTATAATCATAGGAACATGCAAACCTGTATCGTAACACCAATGAATTCCACGAGGCTCGATTCTTCCATTGTCTCCAAAAAAAATCACAATAGTGTTCTCGGCCAGACCATCTTTTTTTAGCTGGCGTAAAACCTTGCCAATAGTCTTGTCCATCCCAGAAACGGAATTCAGGTAGCGAGCCCATTCCTTGCGAACAATTGGATGATCAGGGTAATAAGGCGGTGGGTTTACATTTTCAACTGTAGCAATCTTTTCATGCTCTTTCTCCCCTTTCCACTCTACACGAGGTTGGCGCCAGGTGTTACGATCATAAATATCATATTCACATTCGAGTGTGTTCATCTGGGCAAAAAACGGCTGATTTTTTTTAAGATCTTCCCATTTGCTGCCTTCGTAAAGTTTGCCTTCGTTGACAAAATTTAAATCTAGTTTTCCCGAGCCAATTTCCTCGCCATGCATGGTTTTTAGATTAGCAGTAAAATAGCCAACATCTTTCAAACGATGAGTAATCGGACGAACACCCTCCGGCAAACGATAATCATCTTCACGATGAGAGCGCATATTGTGTGTATCCGTTGTAGTCTGGTACATTCCCACGAAAAAAGCACTACGACTGGGAGCGCAGACTGGTGATGTGGAAAAAACCTTTGTGTATTTTTCGCCCTCACTGGCTAACTTATCAAGATTTGGAGTTTTAACATTTTTAGCGCCATAACAACCTAGATCAAGTTTCAGGTTTTCCCCGACAATCCAGAGAATATTGGGGCGTTTTTCCCCAAGGCAAAAGGATTGAAAGCAGAGAATAAAGAAGAGGGATAAGGGAAATTTCATGATAGGTCTAATAATTAGCTAATGTCATTAGGGTGCTAATACCGTTAAGCTTGTAAAATGAAAAAGAATATTCCTTAAAAATTGCCTGCTTTCAATCCAACAATGAATCGGGAAGACCCTCACTTTTTGAAGCAAAATAATTTTACACTACTGTAAGAGTGGTTCGTATCCGGTTCCTGACAGGGCTTTGCGAAAAGCAACGAAATCTTTTTGTAAAGATTCCCTCAGTGCTGAGTAATAAAGTTCAGAATGATAGAAACATGTGGCGACATCAGCATCAATTAGCTCAACATCTTCTTCCCTGATAGTGGGCATTCTTAGCAATCTCCCCCGGGTAAAATTTCGTAGTTTCAAGATATAATCAGAAGCATTTAAGGAAATAATTTTCTTCATCAAGATTGCGGTTTTAAGACGGTCTAAATCATTGCGGTGACGAAGAAAAATGACCTGCTTTTCCGTTTCTCCATCTTTTTCAGCATTCGATTGAAGAAGGAGTTTTCTCCAAGTATCCTTGTCCGGACAGTCAACAATCTTAATTTCAGGAACAGGCTCCCGCAGCAATTCATCGGCTTCCGTCGAGGTACGAGTCATCCTGAAACACAAACCGACTGCTCGGCCGTCCCCTTCTTCAGTCAACACAAAGGGTGCCTCATTTTCGAGATAATCCGCAAGGAATTGTACTTTAAAACCTGATCCAACTTCATTATCGGGTTTGAAGAAAATCAATTTTTCAGCGTCAAGGACATCGGCAGCACTCTGGCGTTTGAGAACTTCATAAATTTGGCGACGCACAAGGGCATCCTCTCCGGGAACTGATCCAAAAGAAAATTTATTGTAAGGATAGATCGTGCGGTAGTTAGAGTAATCCTGCACAATCCGGTCTGCCACTTTTTGCAGTTTTTGCAGGCTTTGATTTTCAGTCAAATAGCGCAAGTCAAAGGTATCTTCAGAGCGAATTCGATAAGCATCGCGAAAAAGCCTGTGCCCAAAACGGTCAAATGCATCTTCATCCTTTGGCATTCCGGCATGCACTGCAGTGTCCTCAGGAAGGACGGATGGGGTAATCACAATGATAACTTCCCGCTTAAGTCCAGTTTCAGTTTTGGATCGGAACAAGTTCCCAAGAATGGGAAGGTCACCAAGAACGGGTACTTGTTTGATCGACTGTTCTGAATCTCTTGCGATCAATCCGCCAACTATAAATGGGGTATCATTGGCAATTCTTGCATAAGTTTTTACCTCCCTAACAGAAAGGGTTGGTGCTTGAGCAAGTTGCTGGTCGTTCATCCCCTTCACAATCACATCCTTACCGGGAACTGGAGATGAGACTGAGGCATTTATTTGAAGCGAGACCTCCGTGCCATCATCATTCACCCGTGGACGAACCGCCAATTCAATTCCAGCCATGATTTCACGAAAATCTACGGAGCTGACATAATCCTTTACGAATTTTGTATTTGCGACTGGAATTTTTTCAGAAACATTGATGTAAGCCATTCTGTTATCCAATGTCAGTACGCTTGGGCGAGATAGAATTTGAGCGGAACCCTTCTCTACCAGTGCCTGAAGCCGGATATCAAATTCACGAAAAACATTAGTGACCGTAGCGTCAAGTTGTGCGGTGGAAGTTGCTGGATAAGCAATTTTACCCAGCACTAAACTGTTATTAGCTCCATCCAATTTCTGATTTATATAATTTCCATTATTTACCTGCTGTGGATTCAAGTCCCACTGTACACCAAGTTCATCCAAGGCTTGTGATGAAATTTCTAAAACCATTGCCTCAATCATGATTTTTCTGGCAGGCAAATCGATTTGTTCCCGAATAATTCTACGAACCCGACCGGTATCCTCCGGCTTCATCTCGTCGTAGAACAGAAGAATTTCGTTGATTGGATCAGTTTCGGTCTTGGGAAACACCTTCGTATGATCAGGTATTGTTTCATGAAACTTGGTCTCCGGCATGGGAACCACAACCGGCAACTTGGTCGGATCTACTGCCTGGTTGGGACTTCCTACATTTACTCCATATAATTTGAGTAGTTCAACGCATCGGAGCGGATCAACATAACTCAATCTCAAGCGTTCTGAGGCAATTTCAATCTCACCTTCTTCTTGCCCCAAAAGTGTGTTGATCAAGCAAAGTTGAATAAGAATAAGCCAAATAGGGAAATAAGATCCAAAAAAAGGATTAGCTTTCATAGTTTTATTTTTTACTTGTTGTAGAAGAGGGAAAAAGATCGGTGAAAAAAGTCTGAATCGAAGATGAAAGAGGTTTTTTGTTGGCAGTATTTTCACTTGAAACATTAGAAGATTTCTTCCCCTTATGTTTGCCTTGTATTTTTTTGAATTTAGAGAGGCTGGATTCTTGATTCAAAAGAGAGAAAAAAGTTCCATTTCTCCGTGCTACTTCCATTACTTCTTCCCCTGGGATTTCAACAACCAAACAATCAGTAACTGCAGAGACTGTGGCACTTCTTTTATTTGGACCTAAAACACTTTCCTCACCAAAATGCTCACTTGGCTGAATTTGCTCATTAAGTGAAGGTGTTTTGATTCCATCATACTCAACCGTGGAATGTAGAAGGCCTTCAATAAGAACATACATGACCCCACCTTCATTTCCCTGCCTGTAAAGATTTTCTCCAGCTAAATATTCAGATACTTTAAAATACCCTGTAAGATGGTTGATTTCCTGTTTTGGTAATGTGGAAAATAAAGGGTTTGATTGCAAAACAGAGCTAATATTTTCATTTCCATGTAAATTTGATTTTTCCAGACGATTATTTTTTTCAAGATAAACAATTTCTTTTTCCATTGCAGGTTTGACACCTGCTCTCCCAAGGTGCTCGATTACTCTCCGATTTACGATATGCCTGGATTCCTTTGGAGATATACCGGAAGGAAGAATAAAAAAACGAACCTCGTATTTTTGACCATGGCCAAGGGCTTCGTCCAAGCGAACCTCAGGTTCGGGTTTTTCTAAGATTCGTGTATTGTCAATAAGCGACTTTACGGCTCCACTCAGCAAGCGTAGTGCACGATTAGGGGCAATTGCATAATCAAGTACAAATTGCAAATCAATGCGAAAATGTGGTTTAGGTTCCATATAATTGGTCAAAACCGCCTCACCCATTTTGCTATTAGGAATTACGATCATATTTTTCTCGGTAGTCTTTAATCTGGTCGTACGCCAATTTATTTCGATTACTTGACCCACTATATGGTTTTCTCTTCGATTTTGGTGAACCATAACCCAATCTCCGATTCGAAATGACTGTTCAACATGCATGGAAAGCCCAATAAAGACATCAAGAATTACATTTCGTAGCGCAATGCCCAATACGATTCCAAATACCCCAGATGTAGCCCATATACCTGTAATCGATTTATCAAAAACCGTGCCTATCACTCCCATAAGTGCAATACCGAAAAAGAGCATTCCAGTGAAATCTTTAGGCAGGCGCGGAACAGGTCGACCTGATATTTTCGCAATAACGCCATCCCAAACAAATACACTCACAAATCTCTGAGCAAGAAAAGCACCTGAAAGCCAAACTCCAATCTGCGATCCGTATTCAAAAATTATCCGACCAACTCCTGAAAAATTTGCAAGGAAACGATCATAGAGTTGATCCTTTCCAATGAGAAGAATCATGAAAATGGAAAATACAACTACAGGAAACCACAACCTATGCAGTATTTTGCCCATTTTAGTTTCCTCTATTTTTATCCCATCCATATTTCTCTACCCCCCCCTATCTTTTGGATCAGAAGAAAAATGATCAGACTCATATTCCCTCATTAAACGGGCCATCATCGCAAAGCGGGGTATAGGAATTTTCTCACCATCGTGACGGATTACTTCAAGAATGGCACCTAGACTTTGATTTACAAATTGGTTAAAGTTGTAGCTTTCTCCCAAATCAGCACAGACCCCTTTTATTTGCTCAAAAGTGTCTTCAGGCACACGAATTGTCACTGTCTTGCCTTTGGCCATGTGTAAAAAACTAGATTATATGCAATAGAATGCAAGAAATTTAAAAGAATTATTATAATTAAACTTAAATATATATATAATTGCATTGCACTTTTAATTTTTTTTTATCTTTTTTGGGATAATTATTACTTGTTTGTACATTTTATTTTAGTAAGATGTATTTACTAACTAAACGCCTATGAAAACAAACTCTTGTCTAGAATTGCCCAAACACTTCTCTCGTCGTGAATTTATGCATGTCGGCTTAGTGGGTGGACTTGGATTAACTCTTGCAGATTTCATGAGAATTAAAGCTCACGGAGCCCAAAAATACTACGATACAGTTGAAGGCCCAGCGAAGAGTGTGATTCATATTTATTTGCCAGGAGGAATGGCTCATCAGGAATCTTTCGATCCCAAGCCTTACGCACCCCTTGAATATCGCGGACCCTTCAAGAGTATTAAAACGAGTATACCAGGTGTTCATTTTAGTGAAAATTTCAAGGAAACAGCCAAGATAGCTGACAAAATTACGGTTTGCCGATCCATGACCCATGGAGAAGCAGCCCACGAGCGTGGAACTCATAACATGTTCACCGGGTATAAACCGAGTCCTGCAATCAAGTTCCCCAGTTTTGGTTCTGTGGTTTCCCATGAATATGGTTCCCGTAAAAATCTACCACCCTATGTATGCGTTCCCAATGTACCTAACGAATTTGCAGGTAGTGGATACTTAAGTTCATCATACGGACCTTTTGGGTTGGGTTCAGACCCTGCTCAAGGTGGTTTTAAAGTGCGTGATCTTTCCTTACCCGGCGACATATCTAATGATCGTTTCTCCAAAAGACGCAGCTTACTTGACACGGTAGATGATCACTTCCGCCAGGTCGAGACATCGGACGCTTTGGGTGCCATGGACAAATTTTATAATGATGCCTATTCCTTAATCAGTTCCAAGGAAGCACGTGAAGCTTTCGACATGACCAAAGAATCTGATAAGGTTAAGGAGAGGTATGGTAAAAATCAGGCTGGGCAGCGTATGTTACTTGCTCGCAGACTAGTGGAATCTGGCGTTCGATTTGTTTCCCTAACATACGGAGGTTGGGATATGCACCAAAATATCGAAGCCGGCTTCAATCGCCAAGGTCCTGAACTCGACAAAGCATACGCTTCCTTAATCAGTGACCTTGATGAAAGAGGCTTATTGGACAGCACTCTAGTCATGATGTCTTCCGAGTTTGGGCGTACTCCTAAAATAAACAAAGATAGTGGTCGCGACCACTACCCACGAGTTTTCAGCGTTGCCCTTGCAGGAGGCGGAATAACACGTGGTCAGGTTTATGGAGCTTCAGATGCGTTCGCCACAGCCCCAGAAGAGAACCCACTATCCGTTGAGGACTTGGCAACAACTGTTTACGACAGAATTGGTATTGTGGCAGACAAGGAACTGATGGCCCCTGGTGATCGTCCGATGGAAATTGTGGACGGCGGAAAAGTCATTAAAGAACTCTGCGTTTAATCAATTAGCTTTTATCAAAACCTTCTCAAAAGAAAAATACTTTTGGGAAGGTTTTTATGTAATTCACTTTCAACATGATTAAAAAATTATTTCCCTTCCTTTTTCTTACATTCAGCCAAGTTGGTGCAACTGAACCAATAATTTCTTCACTTCTTCCCCGGGGTGGACAGGTAGGTTCAACTCAGGCGATTACTATTACAGGTCAGCGCCTCAGTGGTACTGAGGAAATCTTCTTTTACGATAAGGGAATTACTGCCGGTGAGATCGTAGATGATCAGGGAAAGAAACTAACTGCCAAATTTACTATTTCTCAAGATGCTAAATTCGGCCAGCATGAACTCCGCCTTCGTACGAAAAAAGGTATTAGCAAACTTTTTACTTTTTGGGTCGGTCCTTTTCCAAATATCGATGAAAAAGAGCCAAATTCCTCTTTCGATGAGGCTCAACCCATACCCATGAATTTCACCGTTAATGGTGTCGCCCAAAACGAGGATGTTGACTACTATGAAATCAACGCCACTCAAGGGCAACGGATTAGTGCGGAAGTCGAAGCAATTCGCCTCTCAGGTCCACTGTTTGATCCATATGTCGCAATTCTTGACGAAAACCGTTTTGAAATTGCCACCTCCGATGACTCAGAACTCTTACTTCAGGATTCCACCACCAGCGTGATTGCTCCCAAGACAGGAAAATATTATGTCGAAGTCAGAGAAACTTCGTACCGCGGTAATGGCTCTTTCCGATACCGGGTCCATATAGGCTCTTTCCCCCGCCCGTTAGTGGTATCACCCGCTGGCGGTGAAGCTGGTAAGGAAGTCGAATTCACATTTTTGGGTGACCCAAAAGGCCCTTTTAAAAAAACGATCACCTTACCTAACAATGGCGAAGAAATCTTAGCCTACCACCACGAAGAAAATGGATTACGCTCTCCTAGTGCCAACAAAATCCGCATCTCAAAATTTTCCGCAATTTCTGAAATAGAACCAAATAACAGCTTCAGTAACGCAACCAAAACTGAACTTTCCATTCCTCTCGCCTTTGACGGGGTGATTCAGGAAGATGGTGATATCGACTGTTTCCGCTTTCAGGCTAAAAAAGGTGACCGCTATTATATCAAAGCACATGCCCGCTCTGTAGCCTCCCCTCTCGATCCGGTTCTTAATCTTTACTACGGAGATGGAAAGTCAATCCGTGGAAATGATGATGCCAGCAACGGCCCCGATAGCTTGATTACCCAAACATTCCCAAGTGATGGCGAATATATTTTAAGAATCACCGATCATCTTGGCAAAGGCAGTCCTCTTCATGCCTATCGAATTGAGACTGAAAAATTGGAACCTGAAATAACTGCCTCAATTCCAATGTATGGCAACCGTGACACTCAAACCAGGCAAATGATTCCAGTCCCACGTGGAAACTTTGCGGCCACGAGCTTTACCATCACTCGGCGTAATTTTAGTGGAGATCTCAATTTCATTGCTAAGAATTTGCCCGAAGGCGTAACTATGTTTGCACCCAAAGCACCATCCAACTTTAGCTCAGTACCTATTATCTTTTCCGCAAAACCAGAGGCTCCACTCGGGAAAACACTTTCTAAGATCGAAATTAATCACTACAAGCCTGATAGTAATTTAACTATTAGAGGAAATTACAGGCATCGCGTGGATTTAGTCTATGGTCCTCCAAACAATCGAACTTATTATGAAGGAACATATGATGTTTTGCCGGTTGCTGTTGTCGAATCGGTTCCATTCCGGGTTAAGCTTCATACACCTGCAACCCCGATTGTCCGCGGAGGGTCCCTTAGCCTAAAAGTCGAAGTGATTCGGGATGCAAACTTCACCAAAGATGTGGTGGTTAAGATTCTCACTAAACCCCCAGGAATAGGAGCAAGTAGCAATATAAAGATCGCGGCAAAAGATTCCATTGGATACTACCCACTAACTGCTAACAATGGAACTCCACTTGGGGATTGGGAAGTTGCTGTTCAGGGAGAAGCCGCTGCAAATGGTGGAGGCAATATGCTTGCCGCATCTGAATTCATTAAACTGAAAGTTGAAGATCCATACCTATCGATGAAAATTAACATGGCAGCAGTCCAACGCGGGCAGAACGGAGAGATGGTTTGCGATGTGGATATCAATCGTCCATTCGAAGGATTCGCCAAAGCAGAGCTCAAGGGACTTCCTCCTTTCTCGGTAACAGAACAGGTCGAATTTGACTCTAATACTTCACAAATCCGATTTACGATTGCCACTGAGGAAAAAGCTCGAGCTGGACTCACCAAAAATCTTTTCTGTTTCGTCAGGGTTCCGTTTTCGGGCCATTTAGTAACTCACACCGTCGGGCAAGGTGGTCAATTCCGTTTGGATAATCCGCCTCCAAAACCCAAAGTAGCCAGTGCTAAGCCAAAACCATCTGCCCCCAAACCTGTAGTTAAAAAAGACAAACCACTTAGCAGACTCGAGCAACTTCGCTTGGCTGCACAAAGCGGAACAAATTAATTTTCGTATGAAAGCTGTTCTTTTCCTTCTTCTCTGCACCAATTTCATCTGGGCAAACGAAAGTACTCCTGCCACTTTGACCATACCTGCTTCTCCTGCACCACAGATTCAAACTCCAGCACCTAAACCAGTCGTCAAAGTACCTGACTTCCATACAGAAGTTCGTGCAATCCTGGAAACAACCTGCATCAGCTGCCACGGGGTAGAAGATCAAAAAGGTGGCTTACGATTGGATACTCTCGCATATGCCAAGGAAGGCGGAGATTCGGGACCTGCTCTGGTGCCGGGAAACAAAATCGAAAGTATTCTCCTGGAAAGAATTCATCTCCCCGCTGATGATGACGAAATTATGCCTCCCAAGAATGGTCCACTAACCGCTGATCAGAAAGATATTCTTGATCGCTGGATCGAAACAGGAGCACATTGGCCCAAGGGGATTCAGCTCAAAGAGATAACAGATCGTGAACTGGCTCTTCGTAAAAAAGCGCTAAATAAAAACTTTGCCTCACTCGCAGCTTATCCTCCATCCATAACTCTTGCTACCAAAGAAGATTTCAACTCCATCGTTTTGACCGCGACCTACTCGGATGATGTGACCCGTGATGTTACCTTTGAATCATCCCTATGGTTGGAGAATCCTGCAGTTGCAAATTTTGAAGACCGTATTCTCCACCCGAAACAAGAAGGCGAAACAAAACTTATTGCTGAATTTCAGGGTAAAAAAGTAGAGATTCCCGTTAAGGTAACCGCTCCAACAGCACCCCGTCCGGTAAGTTTCAAACTTGATGTCATGCCAGTATTCATGAAAGCGGGCTGCAATACTGGCTCCTGTCATGGCTCCGCACGCGGGCAGGATCGTTTTATGCTCTCACTTTTTGGATACGATCCTGAAGGTGATCATTATCGTATTACCAGAGAACAGGGAACCCGTAGAATAAACCTTGCCATTCCCGAAGAAAGTATGCTTGTGGAAAAAGCCATCGGCACGGTTCCCCACTCAGGAGGTAAATTATTCAGTAAACATAGCAAACATTGGGAAACATTGGTTAACTGGTTGAAAGACGGTGCAAACAAGGACCCTGAAGATGTTGCCAAGCCAACCAAAATACAACTTTTCCCTCCCTCAGCTCTGCTAGAAGGCAACGGAGCCACTCAACAATTGACTGTTTTAGCCCACTACTCGGATGGAACAACCCGGGATGTCACGCCTCTTACGGTTTTCCAGTCAAGTAATGATGTGTCTGCTGCAGTTGATGACAAAGGTTTGGTCACTGCGGGTTCAAGAGGAGAGGCATTTATGATGGCCCGGTTTAATATTTTTACAGTGGGTGTACCTATGGTGGTGATACCTGAAGATCTAAAGTATCAACGACCTCAACTTCCTGCCAACAACTATGTAGACACTCATGTGCACAACAAATTACATAAACTGCGCATGACTCCATCAGAATTATGCAGCGACGAAGTTTTTGTCAGGCGTCTCTATCTGGATATCACTGGACTTTTGCCCACACTAGAAGAATCAGCTGCCTTCCTTGCCGATTCCTCACCAGATAAAAGATCAAAGCTGATTGACCAACTACTGGAGAGGAAGGAGTTCACTGAGTTGTGGGTGATGAAATTTGCCGAACTTCTCCAAATTCAGACTGATGATAACCAGGGTATGAGTTATAAAGCTACCCTACTCTATTTCAACTGGTTAAAAGACCGCATCGCCAATAATGTGCCCATGGATCAAATCGTGAAAGATTTACTTACATCCAAAGGCGGTACTTTCAAAAATCCCGCTACCAACTACTATCAGGTGGAAAGGGATAATCTCAAGATTACTGAAAATGTAGCACAAGTCTTCATGGGTATGCGTCTACAATGTGCACAGTGTCACAACCACCCATTTGACCGCTGGACTCAGGATGAATACTACTCATTTGCCTCTTTCTTCAGTCAGGTAGGTCGTAAAAGAGCTGCCGATCCTCGAGAAAATATTATTTACAACCGTAGAAGTGGAGAGATTAATCATCCGGTTCACAAAAAGCCAATGCCCCCCAAATTTCTTGGAGATGATACCCCTGAAATTCCACGTGGTGCTGACCGTAGGGAAGTGCTTGCTGAGTGGCTGGCTTCCCCAAAGAATCCATTCTTCGCCCGTAACCTGGCCAATTTGGTTTGGGCACACTTCTTCGGTCAGGGAATCATTGAACCAGTCGATGATGTTCGGGTATCCAATCCACCCTCCAACCCTGAACTTCTGGATGAATTGTCCTCAAAATTCACTGAGTATAATTATGATTTTAAGAAGCTGGTTCGCGATGTTTGTAATTCCAGAATCTATCAACTCTCAACCAAGACAAATCCTTCCAACGAGTCAGATACGCGGAATTTTGCGAGATCTCATCTTCGTCGCTTACGTGCAGAAGTCATGCTCGATGTAATTTCACAAGCGACTGCAACCAAAAATAAATTTCAAGGCTTACCCCTTGGTGCTAAAGCAATCCAAATTGCCGATGGACGGGTGAGTAACTATTTCCTAACCACTTTCGGGCGAGCAAAGAGAGAAACTGTTTGTTCTTGTGAAGTTGTCATGGAACCAAGTTTGTCACAGGCATTGCACCTTCTAAACGGCGACACCACCAACAATAGAATCAAGCAGGGTAAAGTCGTGGCTAATAGTCTCAATGATGGAAAGGAGCCTAATCAGATTATCGATGAGCTTTATCTGCGTTGTTACTCTCGCAAACCACGCGAGTCGGAAAAAGCAAATCTACTAGCCTCTCTTGATAAGGATAACCCCCGCGAAGGGTTGGAAGATGTTTTTTGGGCTCTACTGAATTCTAAAGAATTTATTTTCAATCACTGATCGGTTTCATTGAGAATCGCCGAATTACTTCTAGTAAGATCCATACATGAATATCTTTAAAAGTACTGCTATACTTACCTTAGGAAATTCTTTACTTTTGGCATCTCCGGAGAAACCGAATTTTCAAGACGACATAGTTCCGGTTTTCGAGCAGTCTTGTAACTCCTGCCACAACCCTGACCGTGCACGCGGAGGACTTGATCTTACCAGCATCAATGCGATACTTGCCGGTGGTAGTTCCGGCGAGGTGTCCCTTCCCGGAGATCCTGACGGTAGCTTGCTCTACCTTCTGCCCGCTAGACTGCAGGAACCTCACATGCCGCCAAGGGGTGATAAAATTGAAAAGTCCCAACTTCTTTTAATTAAGAACTGGATTGCTCAAGGCATGCTTCCCACCGCTTCAGGTAAACCGATGAAGAAGAAAAAATCATCGGTTAATCTAGCCCTTGGATCGGTTTCCATTGGTAAACCGGAGGGACCACCCCCGATGCCCAAGCATTTGTCTCTGCAACCCAACCTGGTTACAGAGCGATCCTTTGCCCCTTCTGCCATGGCTGCAGCACCCTGGTCTCCACTTATTGCTCTGGCTGGCCAAAAGCAGGTAATTCTCTACAATACAGAAAATTTGCAAATTTCTGGAATCCTTCCTTATGAAGAAGGATTCATCGAGTCCATGAACTTCAGCCGCAATGGCAAGCTTATCATTGCATCCGGCGGTCGCGGTGGAAAAAGTGGAAATGTTGCGGGCTGGGATGTTGAAACTGGGCGTAGAGTTCTCAATGTCGGTGAAGAACAGGACAGTATACTTACCGCGGATATCTCGGCTGACCAATCTCTGGTAGTGATCGGAGGAACCAATAAACTCATCAAAGTCTTCGATTTGGCGACCAATGAAATTCTCTACAAGATCAAAAAACACTCTGAATGGGTGACTCAGGTATCATTCTCACCAGATGGCATTCTTCTCGCCACTGCAGACCGTAACGGCGGTCTCTTCGTATGGGAAGCCCGCACAGGTAATCCTTTTTATACCTTGGATGGTCACAAGCAAGAAATAACCAGTCTTAGCTGGCGGGCTGACGGAAATGTCCTGCTATCTGCTTCGGAAGAGGGTGCCGTTCGTACCTGGGAAATGATGAATGGTAAACAGGTAAGAACATGGAATGCTCATGCAGGTGGCACACTCTCCGCCCATTACGCACAAAATGGAAATATCGTAACCGCTGGGCGCGATAAGACGGTCAAATTTTGGGACGGCAATGGTAAAGGCTTACGCACCATTTCCGGTTTTGATGACATTGTTATGGAATCGCGCCTTTCGCACGACGGTTCCAAAATTATCGCCGGCGACTGGACAGGAAAAGTAGGTATCTGGAATTCTTCAGATGGTAAACATTTGGGAAACTTAAACGCCAACCCACCTACCCTCGAAACGAGGGTCACAGTTGCCACAAAAGAGCACGCTAATGATCAGGTATCACTCAAATTAGCACAGGAAAAAATTCTTCCTTTTCAGCAAAAGATAGATGAGATCAACAAACAAATTGCATCCAACAAAAATGCTCTCGCAATTGCTGAAAAAGCACTTCAGGAGGCAATCACAAATGTACAAAAAACAAAGACTGATCTCGATCAAGCGGTTGCCGATCTTGCCAGCAAATCCAAGGTACAGAATGAAAGGTCCATAGCTCTTGAAGCCAAGAAGAAAGAACTGACTGCTAACCAGCAAAAACACTCCACCCAATCGGGAGAATTTAATAAGTGGAACCAAAGGGCCAATCAACGCTCCGTTCAACTCAGTCAAATCAAGGAATCTTACCGTAAAGCCAGTGAATCGCAGAACGAGAATCAGGATGATTCTTCTTATGCAGAAGCGGTAAGCAAGGCAAAGCAGGCAATGGAAGCCATGGAGAAATCTTATCTTCATGCCAGCAACCTGACTGCACAGCATAAAAAAGAGATGGAAAAATATGCAGCTTTGAATATCTCCCTGAAAAACGCTGTGGCAGAAGCCAGCAAAGCATTGGAGGAAGCAAAACATGCAGTGACGGCTTCTCAATCAAACAAATCTGCTAAAGACCAGTCATGGAAACAAGCCCAACAAAACCAGGTTGCCATGACCACCAAGAGAGATGATGCAAAAAACTTATTATCCAGTTCAGATAATCTTCTCAGTACTGCAAATGAAGCTATCAAGGCACCCGCAGCCGAGGTAGCAAAGGCACGATCAAAAGTACAAAGTTCCGAAAGAAGTGTTTCCCGTTGGAAAGCAGAAAAAATAAATTTTTCCCGCCATCAGGAAATCCGTGCTCTGTATGAACTCGAAGAAGAGCTTTCTTCCCTAGACGAATTTTTGGAAGAATCAAAAAATATTTTTGCTGCAGCACAGCAGGCTGTCGATTCAGCAGCAGCGGCATTGAATTCACTTCCTCAGAAAATTTCCGATCAGCAGCAGATAGTTTCCCAGAAAAAGTCTCAGGTAGAATCCGAGAATGCCCTTCTCTCCAAAATTACTGAAAATAAGAATCAGAAGGTCTCTTTCATTCAACAGGTAGACCAAATCCAAAAACAAAATCAACTGCAGGCAAGTATAGAACCCAATAACATAACCCTCGTAGAAGCGGGAACAAAACTATCTGAATCCTTGGTACTCTTACAAAAAGACCTGCAGGTAGCAAATGCTGAACTTCAGTCAAAGCAACAACAGCTTGCACAGGCACAGACTGCAGTTTCTACAGCAGAGACTGAGCTTGTTTCGATTATGAAGATGAGAGAGAGTGCACCCAAGGTTCTCCAAGAAAAAGAAAATTCTCTTAAGGATGCACAGAATCAGCTTAATCTAAAACAAAAGGACTATTCTGATTTCAAACAAAAGGTCGATGAACAAAAAGCAAAGACCGAAAGTCTTCTTCAACAATACCTTCAAGCATTGCCGAAATAATTCTCGTCAATTTCTTTACTTCCATTTTTAGGAACCTTGACTTTTCTTACCTTGTTGGAACAAATGTTAGTGTGAAGTTACATATCACTCTACGCTTGATGGCTATCCTTTGGTTGCTCCCAGCTTACGCGACCAAAATATTTGCCAATGATTCAGAGAATAATTCATCCAAACTATCAGAACTGGAATTAGCAAAGCGCGACGCTAAAGATTTTAAAAACCTAGCATCGCTGATAAAACCTTCCGTCGTGGTCATTGAAAGCGTGGACCGCAACGGATACGAAGGCGGCCGAGGCACTGGTTTTGTGGTAAGGGAAGATGGAGTGATTGCGACCAATTTCCATGTTATTGGAGAACATCGTGATTTTTCGATTCGTTTTTCTGATGGCCGTTCTTTCCGTCCCCAATCAATTCTAGCAATTGATAGAGAACATGATCTTGCCCTCATCAAAATAAACGCGAGTAAATTACCAGTTCTCAAACTTGGAAACTCGCAAGACCTGATTCCTGGCCAAGCTATTCTTTCAATTGGAAACCCACTTGGCTATGAACATAGCGTAAGCCGTGGAGTGGTCGCCGCAATTCGAGAACTGGAATTCGGTGACGGCAGACCCATGGTACAGGTAGCTATACCCATTGAACCGGGAAGTAGCGGGAGCCCTGCTCTTGATCTTAAAGGTAATGTGATTGCCATTCTTTCGATTAAATCAGGTGGAGCCATGGGATTTGGGGTACCCGTGAATGAATTGAAAAGACTAATGCAGGAAACCAATCCTATACCCATACGAAAATGGTTAACCATTGGGAGTTTAGATGAATTGGAATGGAAGCCGGTTATGAACGGTACATGGAAGCAAAGAGCTGGCATCATATCAGGTGTTGGTCTCGGTAATGGATTTGGAGGTAGAATGCTCTGTCTAAACCAAACAAAATTTCCGGAACTTCCCTATGAAATTGAAGTGGAAGTGAGACTTGAAGAAGAAACCGGTGCTGCTGGTCTCGTTTTTCATTCCGACGGTAAAGACAAACATTATGGATTTTATCCCACTAATGGTTCACTCCGCCTGACCCGATTTGAAGGACCTAATGTTTTTTCTTGGTCTATCTTAGAAACCGTCACCTCTGAATCATACAAACCTTATGAATGGAACCGTATCAGGGTAAGACTCGAAGAAAATGGACGAATGATCTGTTCGGTAAATGATCAAGTGGTCATAAACTTAGTCGATCATGGATTGGAGAGTGGTAAAGTGGGATTATGTAAATTCCGTGCACCTACTGCACGCTTTCGCTTTTTCCGAGTATCCAAAAGATTTCCAAGCTCAAAAGTCACCCCTGCATTTGCAAAGAAAGTCCGTAATTTGGTTGGGTCAATGATAAACCGGGAATCCCTTCACTCGACCGAATTTGAAAAGCTTGTTAAAATGGGAAAACCTACACCGCAAGCCCTCATGGACCACGCGTTAGAATTGGAAATAAAGGCAAAAGAAATTAAAAATTTGGCTGGTGATGTCAGGGAACGACTGGTCATAGAAGAGTTAGCCAAAAGTTTAAGAATTGAAGAAAGGGGTTCTGTTGATCTCTTACGCTCCGCCTTGCTTATCGCCAGACTTGATAATGAAAACTTCGATCTTGATTCTTATTTGGAAAAAGCAGATTTACTTGCCAAAAAGATTGAAGAATCATTTGTGGAATCTTCGACTCAGGAAGAAAAACTTTTGATACTTGTTAATCAATTGTTTGATGAGATGGGATTTCATGGAAGCACACTCGACTACCATCATCGATCAAATAGCTACATGAATGAAGTGATGGATGACCGAGAAGGGATTCCAATCACTCTTTCTATTTTGCTCATTGAGTTGGCCAACCGTCTTGATCTCCCAGTTTCTGGTCTCGGATTACCTGGGCATTTTATGGCTATTTATCGTGAACCGCAATCACAGGATAAATCTAAAAACACTCAATCAAAAGAACTGCTTATCGATTCATTTGGCGGAAAAATTGTTAGCCGGGAACAAGCAAGTCGAATCACCGGTGTTAAATTAGAGGATAAAGATTTTGAACCTGTATCCAACCGAGATATCATCACCAGAATGCTTCGAAATCTCATCCAATCTGCTGAAAGAGAGGAAGATTCGGAGGCTCGCCTAAGATATGTGGATGCAATCGTCGCAATCGATCCAAACGACCGGTATACACGTGCTATGCGTGCAATGATTCACTATGGCGAAAGTAGGTTCACAGAAGCATTGGTTGATATCGAATATCTTATAAAAAAGAACCCGGATGCTCCTGAACTGGCTCCCTTGCGTGTTCTTCGTAATCGACTGATCGAACAAGGTGCAAGTGCTCCCTGAGATCTGCTCACAATTTATTTTATATCATCTTTGCTAAATTCTTCTCCAGTTTTCCCATCCGGTCCCATGGAAAACAATCTATAGCCTGGTTCTCCATCCTTAAGGGGAAATTCATATATATATTCATTACCCCATGGGTCTAAAAAAGCAGGATCTTTACCTAGGGTTTTTGCAAGCCATAGTTGTAAAGATTTTCCTCCATCGTGAGAGATCTGCGGTATTTCAGTCTCATCAAATGCAAGCAAATCATAATGAAAAAGATGGGAGGGAATCTTGGATGGATAAGGGGGCAATTCAAGACCACCGTTTTCATTATGAAATCCGGCAAGCGACATGAAGAGCGTTTCTCCTGGTGTACAAATTTCCTTTGGGCAATTAGGATATTCGCCAAAATCAGTTAAATACTCGTCAATTGCATTCCTTAAGCCAACAATCTCCAACTCTGTTTTTTTTCTGTATTGCTGATCATTAATGTAATTCCATCCTGTAAAAAGGATGCCCATAAGAATTCCAATGATCACAATCACCACCATCAATTCAAGGAGTGTAAAAGCCTTTTTACGATAAATCATACGAGCTCCGAACCCCATCCAAAATTAATTAAAGTTTCTTTTACTTCCATCAAATCCTGATCCTCTAATGCCATATGTTTAAATTTTTCATCCCTTCTTACCGCTTCTTTGAGAAAATCGATACATTCTCCCGGATGACCAAGTAGGCAAGCATAGCAAGCAAGGTTGTAACGGATTATCCCACTATCATAATGTAAGGCAAGTCCATCCAAAAGGATTTTGCGGGCTTCTTCAATTGATTCGCTTCTTCTTGTAGCAAAAGCCTCTGATACCCACCAGTCCTCTTCATCCGGATAAAGAAAACGAAGTTCATGAGACAGAATTCTCATATTAACCCAATCTCTAAGTTCCTGGCAGATCGTAATTTGAAACATTTTTTTCTTTTTCAACCATGGTTCTTCTTCCGGTACGGCTCGTAACTCACGGTCTGCCTCTTCAAACATTCCCAAGTCAAAATATCCCCCTGCCCTTTGCAAATGTATTTTGGGTGACAAAATATGAGGTGGTTTCTCTGACATTTTTGAAAAAATTATACTGAGTCCTCAGAGCCGTCGACTATAGATTTCTTTTATTTCTAAACTACCTTGGATGCTCGTTTTTCATACTGCCAAAAAGCGGCAAGCAAACTTCCAATAATACAATGCATCACCGCACTCAAGGCACATGGTGCGGGAACCATGGGCATCGTTGAAAAATGCTTACTTGCCAAAGCCATTCCTAAACCAGAGTTTTGCATTCCAACCTCAATTGATATGGTTCGACAGACAGATTTATCCTCCTGGATTAATCTTGGAATCAGAAAACCAAGGAAAAACCCTCCAAGATGTAAAAGTAAAACGGAAATTAACATAGTTTGCCAATGTTCAAGAATAATTTCCTTTTTCGCTGCCAATACAAAACCAACAATCAACAAGATAAACAAAACCGAAAGCAGTGGAGAAAAAGTGGATGCTCGTCTTGCAGAGTCTGGATAGAATTTTTTCCAACTTACACCCGCAATTAATGGAATCAGTACAATGTAGAAAATACTTTTCATCAATGCCCAAGGGTCAACGGGCAGATAATGTCCTGCATAAAAATGCGTGAGCCATGGAGTTACCCCAATCGCCAAAAGTGTGGAGCATGCAGTTAGACATACAGAAAGGGCAACCCTTCCTTTGGCAAGGAAAACAACTACATTAGAAGCAGTACCACCAGGGCAGCTCGCAACTAGGATTAGACCCACGGCCATCTCGGCCGGAATCTGAATGATGTATGATATCAAAGCTGCCCATGCCGGCATAATTGAAAATTGCAGAAAAGCCCCCATTGCAACCAATTTAGGTTTTTGTAAAACTTCAGAAAAATCATTGACCGTAAGGGTCAGTCCCATCCCTAGCATAATTATTCCAAGTCCCAGACTGATTGTATCCTTACCATACCACAAAAAGAATTCTGGGTTATAAAGAGCAATAACTCCTACCAGTAATGACCACAAAGGAAATAATTTAGTTGCCCCGTCAGCTAAGGACTTCCAGAACATGCGTCTCAATCTATTTTACACAAATCGGTCAATTTATCTCCCAAAACTCGACCTCTCCCCATTGATTCCCCCAACCTTGATACTGAGGTGTAAGTCTAAAAAATTGCGATTTCACTGCCCGCAAATCTACTTCTGCCCAAGCTGCCTTTCCTTTTTCTGCAATAAATCCATTATATTCATTGAATAACAAAAAATTTTCTCCATCACGACTTACTTCCACTTTTAATTCCATAAGTTCATCCTCTCTATCCCATGGTTGAAAATAAACCCTAATCACTCCGATTCTTTTTTCAGCACCCAAATCGAATGTAATGCCTGGATTTTTCTTCATCCAAACCGTCCATGTAGAACGCCATCCACTTTTGGGCAGTTTGCCATCAATCAAACGATTCACTCCTAACCTGCCTCCATCCATAGTTGGCCCAATGTTACTTTTAACTGTTCTTACGGGTGCCAACTTGAAGTTTCTGGAATCTCCGGAAATGGAACGACTCTGTCCATTCAAAAAGGATAAAAGCATAAACAGACTAACAAGCGATGGAATAAACTTGGAAATGAAATTCATACCTCTTTCTGCATGCAAATATTAAATCATGCAAGTTAGTTTACGGCTAAAGTAAATTGTATAACTAGGCGGTAAGTTTGCGATTGACCATCCAATGGCAACCAGACTCTTCAGCTATTTTAATAAAGATACGCTCAGCCTTATTTAGCTTACGCCCCTTTCTTACAGAAATTCCCCATGTCCGGCTAAGTTTCCCAAATCCAAGTGGTAAACTCACCAATGCACCCGATGCAACTTCCTCAGCCACAAGCCAATCAGCCATTAAACCGACACCCAGCCCAATTTTAATTAGCTCTTTACTTGCATCAGAACTGGTGATTTCCATAAAGCTAGTTATTTTTAGACCATTCTGTTCGAGATAGTCATTTACCATCCTGAAAGAGTAACTAGCTCGATTATCAAGTATAAAATTCTCAACGGAAATCTTTGTCCAATCAACCTCCTTGTTTCTAGCCCATTCATGATCTGAAGTAGTTATCAATCTAACCTCATCCGTAAAACAAGGAACAAAGTCGATTTCCGAATTTTTGATGGGTTCGAGCGTGATGGCTAGATCCAACTCTCCAAAACCCAACATTTGTAAACATTTGGGAGTATCTTCGCCGTATACCTCAAACCTGCATTGAGGAATACGTTTCTTGAACTCCTTTACCCATTGTGGAAGAAAAAACCGACAAGCCTGCTGACTGGCTCCTAGTCGAATTCTGCCAGCTCCAAACTTTTCATATCCTCCCAACTCTTCTCGCAACACGGACATCTCCTTTAAATAAGAGCGTGCAAAATCAAGTAACCTATCGCCTGCCTCAGTCAAGGACACCTTCTTACCTTGCCTACGAATTAATTGACATCCTGCTTCTTCCTCTAATGTCTTCATTGAATGACTTACTGCCGATTGCGTCAGAAGTAACCTTTTGGCAGCCTCTGTAAAACTACCTGTCGTACAAAGCATTTCAAATGCTTCAAGTTGTCGTGAGTCAAATGGTCGTGCTCTTTTCACGAATCCAAACATGCATTTGTTGATCCAATTTTTATCAAAAAATGATTTTGACCCAATTTTTATCAATTTTATTCAGTTCTAGAATAATTCTTTTCTTCTTCACACTTGTCGTGAAATGATTTTTTCCTAACTTAAAGTAATGATCTTTCGTTTATTAAAGCCGTATATTTTAATTTTCTTTCTTAGTGCGGTCTTTTCCCCATCCTCATTTTCACAAATTCACCCTTTTGAAAAATTGGGAAGAGATGTATTTGACAGTTTAAAAAATGATAATTTTGAGAAGTTTTTTTCCAGTTCGATTTTCTCCCTACAAGAATCAAATTTTAAAAATTTTCTCTATAATGTCAAAAATCAGAATATTAGAGACCACTTAACTAGTCTTCATAAACTTCCTTTTCCAAAGGATATCACTAGATCTCAAGACAAATGGAAGCTCGTCTTTGAACATAATTGGCGAGAAGAATGGAGGCATCTTTGTCGTAACACATCTGGGATGATCAAATCTGGTTCATTTGACAATCTCTTAGAAAAGGCAGAAGAAAATGGATTTCAATGGCCAACTGTTGAACTTCTCAAAGTAGAGGTACTAGTTCCTTTTGAGTGGAAAAACGGGAGATTCGAAATAAAAGGTGATCTTGATCTCGTCGACTTTGAAAGAGACCCTCGCACTCTCTACTTTGACAGAAACATCCAATACAGGCTTAGACCAAATAAATCCACTTATGCTAAAACTTTTATGATTGGAGAAGTATCCGAGGATTCTGAATCGATAGTAAAACAAGACATAATCGGGAACGGATCTGGACAAGGAGATATTATACTCGGCTTTTATTCAAAAAAATATACGGAACTTTTCTATTTTTGTCCTGATCAAGAAGATGTTGGTGGAAAAGTTTCAATTCTTGATTTCAATGATGTAAATCAGCCGAACCAGAGACATGACATTCTCTTAACAATGGCATACGGAAAACCTACTAAATTTTTCCAAATCCAATTAAATGATGTTCTTAAATATCAAGACAATGCTTTATTTTTTGGAAAACCTAGCTGGGTTGGTGAAGTAGATTTGCCCAAGGGTATTTTGTATTAGTCTAAACCTTCAATCCAATAATGTTTCCTCTAATACATCTGCCTTAAATCTTTGCATTAAAACAAGCTTTCCTTGCTCTGACCATTTTCGGAATATTCCATTTTTTTTACCGTCAAACCATTGACCCTCGGTTTTAAGTTTTCCGTTTTTAAACCAAAAACGCTCTAACCCATCTCGCTTTCCTTTTAAAAAATATGCTTCAACAAGAGGATTCCCATCGTCTTGAAATTCAACGGCTTTTCCCGTGTAAGGCGTTCTCTCTACATCGTAATGCCACAAATTAGTTTTTTTATCTCTAACCAACTGCCTACCGTTCACAGTTCTTATTTTCAGCGAGATTCTGGATAATTCCCATTTTAACGCACTCACCTGGTTTTCTAATCTCTCGATTTCATCTTTATTATTCTGATCGACTGAGTTTTCTACAAGAGAAGGCTCATCATCTTCCAAACACGATGAAAAAGTAGTCGCGAAAAACAAAGTAAGCAGCAAATAAATCTTGTTAAAGTTTTTCAAGATGGTGTTTTTTGAAGAAACTTACTTTTGTAATAATTACCACAAACTGGCAAAAGAAATCTTGATTGTTGAAAGATTCACATAAAGCTCCGCGAGTTTGACAAATTCTTAGTAATTCTATTAAAAAAACCCTTCCCATGCCGACGTAGCTCAGTTGGTAGAGCATCTCATTCGTAATGAGGGGGTCACCGGTTCGAATCCGGTCGTCGGCTCCATTTGTGTAGGCTAGATAGCTTATAAATACTGAGGTTTAGCACAAATACTCGCGGTTAATATTGGTTGTGAATTTTTCATTTTTGAATCGATTTTGACCCGCGTCAATGTGTTTAAAGTATGATTGATGTATAAAATCATGTATAAAATTTAAGGGGGCGGGGGTCTAGTTTTCCAAGATCGCTATCGCTAAGATCGGTTAGCCCTCACAAAAAAATTTTCGTAATAGCGAAAATGAAGATTCTTTCTGAAAAATCATCTGATTAAGTCCGACCTAAACCGATGGTTTGAGGAGCCGGATCTAGATGAATATCAGTTAGTCGCAGTAGCCGTTCGGGCTATCAAGGATTGGCTGGATGAGCCAACGGTAGAGTTTGAGCCTGACGAGGGTTAGTTCAAAAACTTCTACGCCGCATACACTCTAAAACTTGTCTAGTAAAATTGAAAATGTTCATTTTCAACCAAAATGGCTTTTCATGGCTCTTGAACAATTTTTAACTCAAGTCATTTTTGATTAAGAAGAATTAAATGCCCTAATTAATTCTTTTTTAAAATCATGAAAACTTTAATCAAAATATTAATGTTGTCGGTATTCTTTTCCTACACACATCAAAAAACTTGGGGAGCTGAGTCTTTGAATGACTTAAATTTTTATACTGCAATTGATTTATGGTTCAGTAACGAATCGGAAGCTAATGCTACTTACGGGCATATAAGCGACTGGAATGTTTCTGCAGTGACCATCATGGAAAATGCCTTTTACAATCGCGAAGCCTTCAACGAGGACATCAGCGGGTGGGACATGAGCAGTGTTACAAATATGTGGAGTATGTTCAAATACGCGCGTTCCTTCAATCAACCGATTGGGAAATGGGATGTTTCCAAGGTGACCACCATGAGATTTACTTTCGGCTATGCCGAAGCATTCAATCAGCCGATTGGTGATTGGAATGTTTCCTCACTTGTAGATATGCAGGGGACTTTTTTGGCAGCCAAATCCTTCAACCAACCGATTGGAAATTGGGATGTTTCCTTCGTTACAGATATGGTAACGACTTTTGAGAGAGCATCTGTTTTCGATCAACCGATTGGCGATTGGAATGTTTCCTCAGTTACCTCCATGTCCGAAACCTTTTCCCTAGCCAAAGCTTTCAACCAAGACTTGAGCGAGTGGGAAGTCAGAAATGTTCAGGACATGAGAGGAATGTTTTCTCAAGCGAACTCGCTTTCAAGCACGAACAAAGGGAAGATTCACAGGTCCTTCTCTTCCAATCCAAACTGGCTTTACCAATGGGCCGAATACGCCGGATACACACCCCTGAACAACGCAAATTTTTCCAATGCTATCGCCTTGTGGTTCTCTGACGAAGCCAACGCAACTTCAACCTACGGACATATTGTCGAATGGGATGTATCTGCGGTAACGGACATGTCAAACGCCTTCCTAAACCGTTCGACTTTCAATCAACCCATCGGAGACTGGAATGTTTCCTCCATTACTAACATGACTGATATGTTTAAGAATACAAGCACGGTTGAGTTAGACCTCTTTGGTAATGAGATCACAATCGGGCTTTCCGACGCCAACAAAGCCCTGATCGAAAGTTCTTTCTCTTCCAACACAAATTGGCCCTATGATTGGTCAAACCTTGTTGGCAACGCTCCACTCAACGATGCCAATTTTCTATCGGCTGTGAATCTTTGGTTTGACAACGAGGCGGAAGCAATCCGCACTTACGGTCACATAAGCAACTGGAATGTTTCGGCAGTTACCAACATGGCATATGCATTCTCTAACCGATTCCTCTTTAATGAAGACATCTCCCAATGGGATGTAAGTAATGTCACTAACATGTATAAGATGTTCGATGGATGTGATGCCTTTAACCAACCCATCGGGGAATGGGATGTTTCCGCCGTGAGGACGATGGGCTATTTATTTAGGAATGCTCATTCATTCAATCAACCGATCGGGAACTGGGATGTTTCCTCGGTTTCCGAGGATAGAGGAATGAGAAGCATGTTCAGAGGAGCAATTTCGTTCAACCAATCCATTGGCAATTGGAACACGGTTGCGGTCACGGACATGGGGTGGATGTTCGACGGCGCAACCTCCTTCAATCAACCGATCGGGAACTGGGATGTTTCCTCGGTAACTAACATGTCAGACATGTTCGATGAAGCCACTTCTTTTAACCAAGAAATCGGCAATTGGAATGTTTCTTCGGTTACAAGCATGAAGGATATGTTTGAAGATGCTCTGGCCTTCAACCAGCCAATTGGCAGCTGGAATGTTGCTTCTCTTACCACTACTGAGGATATGTTCAAGAATGCCGTCTCCTTCAATCAGTCAATCAGCTCTTGGAATGTCTCTGCGGTCACCTCGATGGAAGACATGTTTCTCGATTCCTCCGCTCTTTCTAATGTAAATAAAGGAAAAATCCACGAAAACTTTTCATCTAATGTTAATTGGCCGTATCCGGAATGGAATCAATATGTTGTGCTCGAATATGTTGTGCTCGATGAATCAAATCTTCAAATAGCAATCGATCTATGGTTTACCAATGAGACTGAGGCGGAGGCAACTTACGGACATATAAGTGATTGGAATATCTCGGATGTTATCGACAGCATTAAAGTAACATCGAAAGAGGAAGGAGTTACAGAGGGTATCCAAGCAGTTCAAAGCAATCCCTCTTTTTACAATCTCGTCACTCAGCAAGCTTACAATGATCTTTTATACTCATTGGATGCAAATGCTACACCCTATACCCCAGAATGGTTCTACATTCCAGGTCATGGTTGGATGTGGTCTCAAAAAGATGTTTATCCATGGTTTTACGATTCAAACTCAAGTGACTGGTTATACTTTCAATCAGGCCATGACAAACCTAGGTTCTACAGTAATAAATCTGAAGAATGGATTACTTTAGAGTAGAGTCTTTTAAGAAAAACTACCGTAGACTAACGACTTAAAGCTGTTTCGTTTTAGTCTTTAATTTTTTAATCTCTTGAAAGCACGGCTCTTTACCCCTCGTCAAACCGACTGAATAGGATAACTATTCAGTCTCAACGATTATAGCATCCCAGTCGGTGAAACTCTTGTCGATGCCCACGATCCGCTCATCCTGGGGGCCTTTGGATGCTCCTACTGCGAGAAGTAGGGTGGTTGCCATGAAGAATCATATTAGAAAGCTTTAAGGTCTATGTTTTTCATGCTACGACTTCCATCCAATAGGCGGAAGTTGTCAAGTGATCGGGATGAGGTTCATGACAGAAGCGGATGCTTGAGCATCCGCTGATAAATATTACAGCTATCAAAAGTATACTCGACACAAGTTTTAGAGTAAGATTACTATTTTGAATGGAAATATTTCTTATCATTGCTTTAGGAATAGTTATTTATGCGGTGACTAAGTGGTATAGAGGCAGGGATAAACCGCTTGATCCTGATCTTTTTGATAGCCCCGAAAAGAGGGAGAGAAGAAGGAAGTTCAAGGAGGATTTCTTTAATAACGATGATTGCGGTAGCGATTAATTTCATTTGTTCTCCTCCGTAGTTTCCGCATCTATAGCATTCTGCTTCATTTCAGCTAATTCCTTCCTCACCCTCAATCCCTTCTAGCTACAGGATTGATTCGTCGTATATAACCAAATGATGATTTGTTTTTCCAAAGTCATTCAAAAAAATCAATTACATTAATTGCAAAATATTAAATAATGGTTTAGTGTATATACTTAAATAACCCTAGTATACTTATTATGATATTTCCTTTATTGATTATTCT
>JAYZJX010000102.1:0-10553 GCA_036164015.1 Verrucomicrobiota bacterium
TTTCATTACGACTGCTAGTTAATCTTTTTACGGTTGATTCGACCGCATCATTACAAAAAGAGAATCATAATTCAAAAGATTCAGAAAGTCGCCAGTGGGGTGGAGAACCTAATACAAAATCTCTAGGTTTAGCATTTCCGAAGTTTCGTCTGCATCCGCTTATTCTACCTTTGATTGCACTATTTTTCTCTATTTTTACGATTTCCAATGGCGGTGTCCGCGACAAGATTTTTGCTAAGCTTGACCGTTATGTATCAGCTGGAAAAGGGATTTCATTACAGTCAAAGAATAAAGAAAAAGGTTATAATTTAAGTTACCTAGACGTATTTTCAACAGTTCGAGAAGCAAGTGGTATTCCCTCAGATGTTGTTCGCAATAGAATTCTTGCGGATACACCCTCCTGTTCTTGTCCGCGTTGTATACCTCCAAAAGAAAAGAAAGATTCCTTTATTATACCAACATCAATTTTTGGATTATTTGGAGTTTTACTTCTTATCATAAGGTATTGGGAGTTTTGTATTGCCATTCCTTTTCTCGCTATTGCTTATTACTGCTTCGAAGGTGCAGTTGGATTACGGTTCACCGTCCATGTTGGAAATGTTGCGGCTATTGGCATAATATTTCTTTTGTTAGTAATCTTCACATTTATTCTAAAAAATCTCGTTAAGATTGATAAAAGATTTGAACTCTCCAAAGTAAAAATTTCTTGGAGCTGCTGGCTTCTTCTCGGAACTATTTCAATATTCTTAATTCGTCCTAACATAAATCACGCAAAGGTTTATCATTCGCATGTTGTTTACCCCAACAAAACTATCGAAGTATTGAGAGCTCTTGATACGGTTTCCCAACCCGATGATTTTGTTGTTACATGGTGGGATTACGGTTCAGGATGTTGGTTTTATGGGGGAGCAAGAACTTTTACATCACCAGCACATCAAACCTTTGATAATTTTCTTACATCTGAAATCCTAAGGTCTACGAGTGCCCGGCGTGCAATCAATTTATCCCGACTAAAAACTGAAACCTATGTTAAAATTAAGGAAGAGGAAAAAAAGGGTCAGTTTTCTTATGGAACGGCTGTACAGGCTATTTTTAAAGATGGTCAAGCTGATGTAGAATTTTATCAGGGATTACTTAAGGACTTGGAAAAGGGGACTTATCCTCTCCCTCCTTCAAGTCGTGATGTCTTCCTTTTTCTTCCCTATGAGATTTTAAGAATCTTTCCTACAATTCTTAGTTTTAGCTCAAGAAATCTTTATTTTACTGATAGTCAAAGTAAGCAATTATCTGCTTCTCGTGAACCGCCACTTACAATTTTACATGATGGAAAGCGGGAAGGATTTTCATTAAAATTCAAAAATGGTTTCTTTTTAGACCAAAATGGGAACCTTCGAGTGGAGGGAAAGCAATCGGGGCGCGTTAAGTACTCTCAGTTATGGAAGAGCTCAGGAATAAATGGCTCCAGTGCTAAAATTGTGGATTCTATCTTGATTGAGGGAATGAATATAAAAGCAAATCCAGATTTTCGTTCAAATAGAATACTCTTATTTGTAGAGAAATATAAAAGTTTTGTTCTGTTGTCCAATAACGCATTTAATTCAACTTTTGGAAAGAGATTCTTGATCGAAAGTTTCGATGAGAAAGCCTTTTCCCACGAAGACTTTTCTTCCGGTGCGAGTCCCGTTAGACAACCGTTCATGACACAAGCTGAGTGGGTTACTGGAAGTGGCAACAGGGTCAGTCTTAATATGCGTGGGGGATACAGGATCGAAGCTGATTTGAGTACATTGATAGCAAAACTACCTGGTTCACAGGGTAATGTTCCATTCTCTTTTCACCGTAGATCATTTGATAAAAATACGGGAAAAATGATAGAATTACCTTCCCAAATATCGAAAAATGCAAAATTTCATTTGGTTCAAAGTACAATGCCAATTTTTGCACCTGGCAGGACTTACGAAGTACCACAAAGAAATGGGGTGATGAGCGTTGGTGAAATAGCTCAGACTAATGGGATAGAAGCTCAAAAATTAGCTCATTATTTAGATTGTGATTTGGATAAAAAATTCAGTTCGGGTCAAAAGATTGAAATCCCCGCCAGAGGTTATCAGATGACGCCAGCATGGTTTTTCATGGATCAAGAAGCTTTTGACAGTGTCCTTGTTAAGGGATTTTTGATGGAAAATTTACCTGAAGCAAATTTTGAAAAGATTTATGCTTCGCCTTGGGGAAAAGTTTACAAAATGAAATAATTTGAATTTAAAGTATTTTTTATAGACAAAATGTTAATACTTAGATGAAATGTATGTAAAGTGCCTATGAAAAAACTTTTCTTCCTGTTTTTAAGTGTTTGTGGACTCAGTTTGTACTCTCAAGGCGAAGGATCTAAGGGTGCTATTATTATTGCATCGGTAGAAGGACAAGTTTCGGTTGTGAACAATGATACTCAACAGCCTTTACCGTCCGATCAAATTAAAGCGGGTGGGCTAATTTTTGATGGTCATACTATCAAGACGGGTCCTTCTTCAAAAATCATACTTTTAATGTCTAACGGAACAGTCTCTACTGTAAAATCAGACTCGTCATTAAATATTAAGAAATTCATCCAAGAAAAATTTGATCCAGGGAAAAAGAAATTGAGTGAAATGAAAGGAGAACCTAGTTCTTCAGATACCGTAATTGATCTTGAATTGGGAGATATGATCTTAGATGTCAAAAGATTGAATAAAAAATCTAGCTTTAATATAGAGTCACCCGTAGGCACAGCTGGTATTCGTGGCACAATTCCTTACTTTCAGGTTACCCAAACTCCAGATGGTGGTTTTAATCAAGTCACTTCAATGGCGAGAGGTGAGCTATCTTTTATGCCCAAAGGGGCATCAACTGCGACTTTGTTGGGTCCAGGACAGAGTCTATCTATTGGAATCGGATCTAATGGGGTACTATTACCTCCTACTCTAGGACAAGTGCCAACATCTTTACTTGCATCTATAGAAGCTGACATTGAGGCGTCAGGAGATATTACAGGTGTAAGTTCAGCGGAAGACACCACAACTCCCAGCATAGATGGAGATCAGAGCGAAGAGGAAGTCCCATCCGAAGAAGAACTAAATGAAGCAGATGATTCCAGGGGTGCTGCCGCCAAGGGTGTTGATGATAATAGTTCCAGCGAGGTCGTAGCCATGGATAAAGCTGGTTTAATTGATTTGGATGATGAAGATCAATTGTCGAAAGTTGATACTTATGTTGAAGTTTCCCAGAAAGCCTCAAATAAGTTGGACGAAAAGATTCAGGAACGCAGATCTGGTAGAAGAAATGCAGGAAAAGGTGAAGATGAATTCATTTCCGATCTTACCGGCAATTTTGATGATGTTGTTGATGTTACCGTGGAAGCAGAGGCACTTGATATCAAAGATGAGGCAATGTTTGATAGTCTTTTGGAATCATCAGAAAATGCTGCTGATGTAAAAGAGGTAGTAACGGTTGCCGCAGAGATTGGAGCCAAAGACAAAGAAAGTCTGGAATCCGTATTTAAAAATGTTGACCAAGCAGATGCAGTAAAAGAAGTAGTAACGGTTGCCGCAGAGATTGGAGCCAAAGACAAAGAAAATTTGGGGTCCGTCCTTAAAAATGCAGATAAGGCGGAAGACTTAAAGGAAGTGGTGTCAGTAGCCTCTGAAATTGGAGCTAAAGATGCAACAAACCTAGGATCTGTGCTTCAGAATGCTGATAAAGCTGATTCACTAAACAAAGTAATGAAAGTTGCCAAGGAAAGCTTGGGTTCTTCCGGAGAAGATGGAGAGAAAAAACTCGACTCTAGTAGTTTGAGCATATTGTCAAATACATTACAAAACGCTGACAAGGCAGATTCACTCGCCGAAGTCGTAGAAGTGGCGGGCGAAATAGGAGCACAAAATGCAGAAAATTTGACATCTGTTTTCCAAAATGCCGACAAAGCTGATGACCTTAAAGAAGTGGTTGCAGTAGCTGCCGAAATCGGTGCTAAAGATGCAGCAAATTTAGGTTCGGTTTTGCAAAACGCAGATAAGGCCGATTCACTTAACAAGGTTATGAAAGTGGCCAAAGAGAGTCTTGGTACTGCAAATGCTGAAGGAGAAAAGAAACTCGACTCCAGTAGTTTAAACATTCTTTCAAACACCCTGCAAAATGCGGATAAAGCAGACTCATTGGCTGAGGTTATGGAGGTTGCCGCCGAGGCGGGAGCACAAAGCGCAGAAAACCTTACATCTGTTTTTGAAAATGCCGATAAAGCTGATGATTTGAAGGAAGTTGTCAAAAAAGCAGCGGGTGCCGGTGCTTCAGGTAGCTTGGGTGGCATCCTTCAGAAAGCCGACCGAGCAACCGACTTTAAGAAAGTTACCGACCAATTAGATAATGTTTCTCTTGAAGGTGGAGCATTAGATGTATTTGAAAAAATTGAAACCGTTGCTGATGTCTTCGTTGCAGTTGCTGGAGACGATGAAGTCGACCAGGATTTCGCGAAAAATATTCTCGGTAACACGGATGCCGTTGAAGATATCAAAGAAGCAGTAGAATTAGTTAAAGAAAAAGGAGGCGTTTCTGATGCACAAGCCCTTATGGATTTTGCCAAAAAAGATGTTACGGAACTCAAAGCGATCAATAAGGTCGCTGAAAAGTTGGGAGACAGTGAGGATGCTCTTACTGCTTTTGTTTCAGAGGGAATTGACCAAGCCTTGCAACTAGATCATGCATTCGCAGCTGGAGATCTAGATGTGGATGATTTGGCTGGAAATATTGTTAGTGGTGGCTCTTTTACTGAGGTGGTAGGTGCCAGTGCTTTGAATAATTTGGAAAAGAAGTACTCGGGAAATGAAGATTATCTCGAGATAATTTCATTAAATTCAGCAAGAGCACAGGACATTTCTTTTGCTTTAAGTTTTGTAGATGCAGGTTCAGAACAGGAGGCAGCACTCCTTGCAAATGTCGACAAGATCGATGCAATTATGAGCTTAAGCAACAAATTCCAGGATAATGAAGAAACTCTATCGATTATATACAATAATCTTGATGTAGCCCCAGCACTCAATGAGTTAATCAGGGAACTTAGTATTTATCCTAAAAGGTTGGAAGTTGTCATGCAGAATGCAGAATTGGCTCCTGCGATTCTTTCAACATACAAAGATTACGAAGAAATTGGAGAGCAAAGTTTGCTTGATCAGCTTTTTAGTTCTTCCCAGAATCTACGTGACACTATTTCCAATGATGGTCTGTCCAAATTAACACGACTATATCCAAGATTTGCAAAAGAGATTGAGACCAACGCAGATATTGCCGGAGAAATTGTTGGAGTGCTCGACTTGGTTGGTGAAGAGTATGCAGATAAGGTTTTGTCAAATTTAGATCAATTTTCTGCACTGTCCGTTCTAATTAATCGTACAAGAGGCGATGCAAAAAATCTTAGTGCCTTATTTTCCCACCTTGATTTTGTCGTCGAGTTAAAGGAACTCTCCGACCGTTACAATAAGGAAAATGTAGCTGGTGGACAGGATGCACTTTTTGGGAGTTTAAATTTATTTGAAGATGACCCAGGTTACTTTCTTCTTGCCCAAGACGAACCGAAATTTTTTGTGAGATTATATAATACCACTGATAATTTAGGTAAGGTTTCATCCACCTTGGCGTATGAACTTCTTGAACTTGGTCTAAGCCGAAAGGAAATGTTAGAAGTTTTGGCAGATATTATTGAAGGACCTTCCGCTGATGGACCTAAATCGCAATCTCCTTCAGATGAACAAACCCAAACCGAGTTGCAAAATTATGATTTGATGAACTTGAACTTATCTCATGTGATCGATGGGAGCATTGATCCTTCCTTAGTAATCTCATCTGAAGTTGTAATGGCTAGCTCTTACTTTGAGGAATTTTATTTCGTGTATGAAGAGTTGGACAATCTATATACCTCAAGACATGGAAAGGATTTTGAACATTATGAGCAATCAGACACGCTCGATGTAGAAATTAAGCCTGATATAAAAGATGAAAGTAGTGAACTTGATTTTCAAGATAAGTCTTATGATATTGAGTTCACGAAGAATGATTCAGTTACTGAAAATGATCATGCAAAGGACAGTAATATTGAACAGGACAGCGTAGATACAGATCACAAAGATGGTATTACAAGTGAAATCCATTCTAAGGACCCGGAAGGAATTCTTGGCGGGGTTGAGCTTTCAATAAAATCAGGAGAGTACGATCTTTCATCTTTTAATTATGAAGCATTTATTTTTGCTGCTTCTGAAAGGCTTTCAGTATCCGGTGAAATTCTCTTGCATGGATCTGAAAGCCTAACCGAGGCACTTTTCTTGTCCTCCGGTTCTTTGTTTTTGGAAGAAGGCTCAATGATAGATTTCACCGGAGAATCTCTAGGTATAGGATCTTTGGATACATTGGATGTAATCAGTGTCGATTTGAAGGCAAGGGATGAAATCAATCTTGGATCATTGGAGAATCTTGTCATCCAGAATTCTGCCTTAATTACCACTGGAGGAACGGGTGCTGATTTTGTTCACCTTATGGCCTTTCAGCAAATCGATATTGATAATCTTCGCTTTTCTGAGAAGGTTCGCGAAATTAGTATGGATGCTATGACTATCAATTTGATGAACTTAAATTTCCCGGAAAACTCGATGGTTTATTTGCAATCAGAGTATGGACCGTTACTCGGAAAATATCCAAATTTTGGTAAATCCGTCTACGGTCGGGTGAACTTCATCGAAAATGTTCGCTACAATAACAATCTTATCAATTCAAATGCTTCATTTGATCAATTTGGCTCAAATATTTTTATAGGTAAGATCAATAAATAGATTTCTCTTTGATGCGCATATTTTTCTTAATATTTTCTTTCCTATATTTCTCAGCTTGCTCTCTCTTTTCTCAGGAGAATGAAACAGTAGGTGATACCAACGCCGCTGTCTCCGATCTTTTAGATACCTCATTTTTTGGAGATGTTCTCGAAAATGTGAGAGGAGAGCAAGATGCTATGGGAACACAGCGCATTATCGATATGGAAGAAGGCATATTTAGTCCATCACTATCTTTTACTACATCTTACAATTATAGCTCTAATCCGCTCAAGGCAGAGGATAATAGTGGGTCTGCATTGGATGATGGATTTACGGCCAATTTCAACTTGGCATTTAATCTTGGTATTGGTGAATATCCATTGGGAGACGATATTCTGCTAACACCAGCTTTTTCGATAATGCAAATGCGGACTTACAATGATCCGGTTAAGGATCGGGGAGGTGATATGAAAGCTTTCGATGTGGATGTGCAAGTTTTTGGTTTTGCACTTCCTATGGTTCTGCCTGACGACTACTCTTTGACTATTGGATACACTTATGTCCGTCCGATTGCTTTCCGGACTGATAATATAATCAACTACACCAATACGCCAAGCGTTAGCCTCTCTAAAAACATACCGTTAGACAACGGAGATGTCATTTCATTTAATGTAGGAACCAGTTATTCATTCTCTAAAGGAGATACCCTTGAACAGGCAATCGCTGATCCGGTTTATTATCAATTTATTGAAGCAGTTATGCAAAGTAGTGGTTTAGACCCTTTATCTGCACAACCATCAAATCTTCAAGATTCTTGGTCGAATATGGCAAACCTTTCTTATCTTAAACCCTTATCAGAGCAACTCTCTTTGATGCCAAGCTATGCATTTTCTCGGATGCATTACACAGAGGGTGCCAACACAGGTAGGCAGGATTACTTACATAATTTGGGATTCAATTTAGCCTATGCCTTCAATGAGTGGGTCAATTTTTCCATGCTTTCCAATTACACATGGAAGTTTAGCGATGATGCCAATGTACCAGAGTACGAAGATTTCATCGGTGGTATCGTAGCGGGATTTAATTTTTCTTTTTAATACCCAATACTTTTCCTGTCCATGAAAAGTTTCTGGTTACTAATCTTATTTTTTTCTTTGCTGTTAAAACTTTCCGCAAATTCTTCCATTCAAATTGCTGAATCATATTTGGAAAAGGGCGTATCCTTGACGGAAAAGAGTATGTATGATGATGCTGTAAAAATATTAAACAAAGCCATGGGGTTGCTTCGAGAGTTTCCTTCAAGGCACCCTCTTCGATTGGAAATTGAGCGCCAATTGAGAATAACCAAAGGAAAGTCAATTGTGTCACGTTACAACAAGCGTTCCAGTAATATTGAGGTCTCTGATTTCCTTCCACTTAAGGATGAAAATAGAAGCTTCTCCGTAGAACAGGTTTTCGGAAAAATTTCCAGTCGTCAGATATGGATGCCAAGACAGAATTTGGAACTTAATCATCCCGTTGGTTATGGACGAAGAGTTACTGTATATCCTAATTCCGGGATCGAATTGGCTAGTTCTTCTCCGCACAATCTGATTCTTCGTTCGATGGGCGCTTCCACATTGGATTTGGTTGGCCCGAACAAGATTAATTTATACTCCGGCTATTTATTAATGGGCATTTACAAGAACAATTTTGAAATGTTCTTAGAAGCACCTCAAACCAATCTTTCAGTTTCGTCAAAATCACCCTTTTCCTGCATGTTCGAAGTGACGACTAATGGTGGTCTCAAGGTCATTGCTCTTCTTGGAGAAATCAGATTAAAATGCGGAAGCTCGGAAATGCAGGTTTTGCCCGGAGATTTGTGTTTCGTATTACCGGATAAAAGCTTAAGTAGAAAAATGTCTATAGAACTTAGCACACTAATGGTTACATCAAAGTTGATCACTGCTTTTAGTAAACCTTTACCGTTTGTTAATAAACTTAAACAACAGGCTATGATGCAGGCTTTGCGGACAAGGAAAAGGTATCGTACCGTGGTCGGAGATGTCAAAAGTACCTCAGATTTTGAAATTAGGGTTCTAGATCAACCTGAACCATAAAATTTTCCTTTTAATTACTCTTTTTGCCTTGGAGTAAACAGGGGAAGCAAGTCATCATATTTTTCTATCCTGATCCGATCCGACTGTTCATCAATCTCGATGTTCTTTAATTCCAAAATATCCCCCCTGTTCAAATGCATTAAGTCATCGACTTCTTTTTTGGATAAAAAACGGCGTTGCAATTCATATTTGTACTCGGTTCCGTTATGATTCATGCCAATAAACGAAACCGTTCCTTTTCTTTTTTTTATTGGGCTGATGATTCGGCAAACCTCACGCGCTCGCCCAATTTTCTTAGGCGTTTGAAGTCCTATGATTGAAAGGCCAAATTTGACTTTTCGGATTTCCAAATTTAAGGGCCGATTGATTTTCTCCACTAAGAAGAAAGGAAGTATTTTTCTAACTTCGTGGCTAAAATACTTTGCTTTCCTTTTAGCTAGGGAGCAAAACGCATCATTGAAATAAGGGGAATGAAGATGTAACTCCTTGTGACTGTTGACTAGTTCAAAACATTTTTGATGTAAAAGATGGCAGGTATCTTTCTCTGCGGGTTCTGTAATCACTGCAAATCCATTAGTTTTTAGAAAACCTGGAAGAGAGAAAAGAAGCTTTTTATAGAATTCATCGTCATCTTTTTGATCATCAGAAATGAGTTCATTTATAGAGAAACCAAGAAGAATTAGATCATATTTCCTCCGATCCATTTCCTCGGTTAAAAATCTTAAATCTAGCTTTTTTGTCGATATTCTTGTGTTCGACCAATGAGCAAATTTCGAAGCATGGAGCTTCTTAAGAAAAGCCAAACTTTTACTTGAGTAATCGACGGCTTCCAGTTGAATATGATTTTCGATTCCTGCATTTCGAAGTATTTGCAGACAGGACAATCCACTTGCTCCCGTTCCTGACCCTAAGTCTAAAACGCGAATCGGTCCTTTTTGAGGTGGAACCCAGCCCCGTAAGTAAAGTGCTTCTGCCATTGAAAAAGCCATGGCACTCCAAGTTCTGGAAAAATAAAAATTTCCATATGCCAGTATTGAGAGGTCTCTTTTCCCATAGGCATCACAGTCGAAATTTCTAAATTTATTAAAACGGTCGCTTTGTTTTACAATTTCCTGACGAAGAAGATTTAGTAATTTATCCTCACTCAGGTCAGGCCATCTGGATTGGGCTTCTTCCCACCACCATTCCCCGATATCATTTGGAAATGGTGGCAGAGTATGAGTGGGTGTCATACTTAAAAACTGAAAGTGCTTATGAGAGTTTCCAGAATTGAAGTAATGAGCCTATCCGAAAAGATGAGGATACGGCTAGAGAGTAAAGGGATTATATTCTAAATCTTGCCCCCGTATACTGCTTGATCACCGAGTTGTTCTTCAATCCGCAAGAGTTGATTATATTTACAGATACGATCGGTTCGAGAGAGGGAACCTGTTTTGATCTGTCCGGCATTAGTAGCCACAGAAATATCAGCAATAGTCACATCTTCAGTCTCTCCTGAGCGGTGAGAAATCACCGAGGTATACTGAGCCTCTTTCGCCATTTCCACAGCATCAAAGGTTTCAGTGAGGGAACCGATCTGGTTAACTTTTACCAGTATTGAATTTGCCACTCCTTGGTTAATTCCCTT
>JAYZJX010000103.1:0-9970 GCA_036164015.1 Verrucomicrobiota bacterium
TCTAAAGAATAAAAATAATAATTTTACCTGTGCTAATTTATTTTGGTGGTACAACATGTATTCCAGTGTTGATTTCTCCATTACCCCTCGACCACTTTACCGCTCAGATGGATTAAAAACTTTTGATATTCATAGTGAACCTCTATCTATTCGTGACGAAATCAAAAAGGACTTGGGCGAATTTCCATTTCCCGCTTTTTGGGGTCCCCGTGCAGGAATAGCTTCATCTCAATGGATCGCCAGTGCCGCCAAATGGATTGAAGAAAAGCATAAACCTAATCTTAATCTAATTTATCTTCCTCACTTGGATTATGATTTACAACGATATGGACCGAACGACCCGCGATGCGAAAAAGCTCTGCATGAAATTGATGAACTGGCAGGTTCACTCATTGATTTTCTAAATGCACGGGGGATTGAATGCATTGTACTTTCGGAATACGGGATTACCCAGGTCGATAAGGTTATATATCCCAACCGTCATTTCCGCCATCAAGGATGGTTGAATATAAAAAAGGAATTTACTCTCGAAACCCTTGATTCAGGTGGAAGTAAAGCATTTGCCATTACGGATCACCAGATTGCCCATATCTACCTGAATAATAGTGATTCAAAATTCCGTTCGAAAGTGGTCGAATCCCTTAAATCAATGGATGGGGTATCTACTGTTTTGGAAGGTGAAAAACGAAAGCAAGCAGGATTAGAACACTCACGAAGTGGAGATTTAATCGCCTTGGCAGAGGAAAATGCATGGTTTTCTTATTATTTTTGGGAAGATGACGAGCAAGCCCCTGAATTTGCAAGGTGTATAGATATCCACCGAAAGCATGGCTACGATCCTGCTGAATTGTTTGTAGATCCCAAAATCACCTTCCCTACCCTTAAGGCTATAAGGAAATTGCTATCCAAAAAATTAGGATTTCGCATCCATATGGACTTAATCCCATTGGATTCAACTCTCGTTAAGGGAAGTCATGGCATTGTTCCTAAAAATCAATTGGATTGGCCGGTAATTTTTGGTGCGGGTATTCCCAATACAGGTGAACTTAAGTCAACCGATATATACAAGCTCATTATAAATAAGTTTGAGAGTTAAATAACCCTAAATATTAGTTGGGTAAATTGTATAAAATATTCTTGCTTTATTATTTTTGGTACATTCTCAATAAAATGCCCTAGTTCATTTGAGCATATTTTATGTATTTACCACAATTAACCCGTATATTTTAATGAGCCCTTCAAAAAAAAGTTCTGACGATGAAGCTTTGGCCAAGGAATTGGTAGCTTCCTATGAAAAAATTAAAGAACAAGTCCACCAAGTGATCGTGGGTCAGGAAAATGTGCTTGAACAATTACTGATTGCAATGCTTGCACGTGGGCACTGCCTGCTCGAGGGAGTTCCCGGACTAGCTAAAACATTAATGATTCGATCCCTTGCTCAAGCCATTGATCTAAGTTTTCGGAGAATTCAATTTACTCCCGACTTAATGCCTGCAGACATCACCGGAACGGACATTATTCAGGAAGACAAAAAAACAGGCCACAGGGAACTGGTCTTCGAGAAAGGACCTATTTTCAGTCAGATCATTTTGGCTGACGAAATCAACCGTACTCCTCCAAAAACGCAAGCCGCCTTACTTGAGGCTATGCAAGAGCACTCAGTAACCATTGGAGGATCCACCTACACGCTTGATGAACCTTTCTTTGTACTTGCTACCCAAAATCCCATTGAACAAGAGGGAACCTACCCCTTACCGGAAGCACAACGGGACCGATTTCTATTTCAAGTGATTGTTGATTACCCGACCCGCGATGAAGAAAGGAAAATTATCGAGCAAACAACTTCCACCTTTGAATCAAAACTAGAAGCCGTAATCGACGGTCCCACCCTGGAAAAATGCCAGGAAACAGTTCGTAAGGTACCCGTCCCAGATCATGTGTATGATTATGTCCTCGATCTTGTCCGTATGGCCCGCCCGAAAGAAGAAGGGGCTGAGAGTTGGGTCAAAGATTTGATCGACTGGGGACCAGGACCGAGAGCTTGTCAGCAATTGATACTTGGTTCAAAGGTTCGGGCACTTCTGAATGGTCGTTTCGCTGCCAAAGTTGAGGATGTTAAGGCTCTCGCTCATCCTGTGCTAAGGCATCGTATCGTTCCCACCTTCAATGCAGAGGCAGAGGGAATCACGGTTGAATCGATCATCGACCGTTGCGTTGAAGCTGTTCCGGAAAAGAAAGAAGCTATTCTCTGATCTGTCCGTTCTGCAATTCGGATGGCAAATATAACCGACTTTCTTGATCCCAAGGACTTATCCCGTTTGGCCAACCATCAGGTTTTGGCAAGACGGGTAGTGGAAGGCTTTTGCTCTGGTTTACACCGTTCCCCGCACAAAGGATTCAGCGTTGAATTTAAACAGCACCGAGCCTACACGCCAGGCGATGAAATTCGCAGACTTGACTGGAAAGTCTTTGCCAAAACGGACCGCTTCTATGTTCGGGAGTATGAGGAAGAGACCAACCTCCGATGTCATCTGCTTCTCGATGCCAGCGGTTCAATGTCTTATGGTAGCGAGGACGAAAATGCAGTCAGCAAACTTGCCTATGCCTCGAGACTTGCAGCATGTTTTGCAAACCTATGCCTTCGCCAAACCGACAGCGTAGGACTCACCACATTTGACTCCGCTGTCCGTTCAATCGTTCCCCCACGCGGAGGAGCTTCCCATAATCGTCAAATTATTGATCTGCTCGGAACTACAATTGCCGGTGATGAGACTGATCTTGGTAAGGTTTTTCATGAAATTGCACCCCAGCTTAAAAAGCGGGGCTTGGTGGTGATTATTTCCGATTGCTTTGGTGACATATCTTCAATTCTCAAGGGACTCGCTCACTTCAATCACGCAAAGCATGATGTCGTGATTTTTCAAATTTGGCACCCAGACGAACTGGAGTTTCCTTTTCGAACATGGACACGCTTTGATTGTCTCGAAAATGTAGATCTCCGTCACACGGTTGATCCCGTTCATCTAAGAGAGGCATATATGGAAAACCTTAGAGAATACCGGGATGAACTCCTCAAAGGCTGCCATAAACATAAAGTTCAGCTTTTTCCAATGACAACCAATGAACCCTACGCCGAGGGCTTGGCTTCTTTTCTGGCAGCACGAGGAAAAGCAGGCATGCCAATTCACTTGTGAGTTTTCTCAACGGAGCTTTGGCCCTTGGGGCTCTTACGGCCTTGGTTCCGCTTGTGATTCATTTGTTCAACCGTAGCCGGTTTAAAGTAATCAAATGGGGTGCATCTCATTTACTTGAATCCGTTCTTCGTAAAAACCGAAAACAAATTCAGCTGGAACAGTGGATCATTTTAATTATCCGTTGTGCTATTCCAGTACTACTGGCCCTCGCCCTTGCAAGAATGGTGGTAATGAACTGGAACTCGTTTCTTTTCTTTTTGCTGCTTCCGCTGGCTGCCCTGCTTTTTTTGATCATCATGGCATTCACAAAAAGAACCCGATTCTTGTGGGGACTGCTTTGCGGAGTTTGTTTGTTTATAACCGGTCTTGGTGCACTTGGTTTACTTCCTGATTGGGGAATAGATCAAAAATTGTCGACCCCATCCGGAGATGTGCCAGCAAGCACAGTAATTCTACTGGATGACAGCCTTTCAATGAACGCAGAGGGTAGCTTCTCCAAGGCTCAGGATTTTATCTCGAACTTTCTCGGGAACATGCACCAGCAATCAGAAACCAGCATCCTCCAGTTGGGCGGAATCTCAACTCCCATTTTTGATAAACCGACTTCTGACCCCAACGCTCTTGAACTCAGGACTGAAAACCTAAATGCCGAAGGCGATCGCCTCTCTCTGCTTGAAGGACTTGACAGAGCTCTCTCTATTACCTCTGAAGGGAAAAACTTGAAGCGGGAAATTATTCTGCTTTCTGATTTCAGAAAACAGGATTGGCAGGATTGGGATAGTACAGCCGTAGATGCTTTTCGTGAAAGAATATCCTCCACTTCCAATAGTCCGGAACTTACTTGGGTAGACCTTGGGAAAGAAGCTTCGAAAAATTTATCAATCGAAAAAGTTGTGGTTTCTTCCCAGACCGTAGGGGTCGGTCATCCCATTCGGATTCGTGCAACTATTCGTAACTTTAGTCAAGAGTCGTTTGATGGTAATTTACAGGTCAAGTTATTCGCAGATCAAAATGAAACAGCAATTGATGAGGCTGTTGTTTCCATAGGACCCGAGGCTTCTACTCAGGTGGCATTTACCCATAATTTCAGAAAGGCAGGCCCCAGAGTTTTACACACCGAGATTCATATTGTAGATGATCTTCCACAAGACAACCGCAGGAGTACGGCAATCAGTGTAATTGAACAAATTAAGGTACTTTTAGTGGATGGTGACCCCTCTCAAGAATGGCTAAGGGGAGACACCGATTTCCTTAAGCTCGCACTCACTCCTTTCGAAGAGATTAGGAATGAAAATTCAAAGAAATCAGTCCCTGATGCGGGAGAAATGAAAGATTTAATCAAAGCCTCCTCCCTTATATATGATGAATTCAATAAGCTAGATTCAATTTCTGAATACAGTCTCATCGTACTCGCAAATCTTAAGAATTTAGAAAAAAATAAGGCGAAGGAAATAGAGGTGTTCACTGAAAACGGGGGTGGAGTGCTTATCTGTTCAGGCAATCAAATGGAGATTGATTGGTACAATGATTCTTGGGGTTCCAGCGGGAGCAATTTCCTACCTATGGCACTTAAGGGAACTCAGGGAAGTTTACAAAATGAACTTACCTATTCAAAGATTTCCAGTTCGTTCTTTGAGCACCCTGCCCTCTCGATGTTTAATGATCCGCGTAATGGAAGCCTGGCGGAAGCACAGATTAAAAAATGGGTGGTCATGGATGAAACAAAAGCACGTAATGACCCAACGGTTACGGTTCTGGCTAGGCTCATAAATGGACAACCCATTCTGGCAGAAAAAAAATATGGAAAAGGCGTTGTGATCTATTGGGGTACTTCTATTGATGCAGATTGGAACAATCTTCCCGCAAGGCCAAGTTATCTTCCATTTACACAACAAATCGCTTCCTATCTCTCTGAGAAAGTATTGCCCCCTCGAACAGTCGATGCAGGTCTGCCTATAACCCATTACTTAAACGAGAGTGATAAAGATCTTGAATACAGTTTGACTTTACCAAACGGATCATTGCGTAAGCTGATTCCACAAAAAAGAAAAGATCGTTACATACTTGAGTTTATGCAGACACGAGTTCCAGGAACCTATAAACTTTCTGACTCCGAAAGGATTGTCGCCAAGTTTGTGGTTCTGCCGTCCGTTTCTGAATCAATCTTGGAAAAAGCTTCGGAAGAGAAAATTTCAACTGCCGCACTTGCTCTTGCGGATGAGATAGTTCGAATAGATGGAACCGAAGGAAAGGGGTGGGATTCATATCTCACGATGGACAGCCGAAGAAAGTTTGGCAGGGAGACCTGGCAGATTCTCCTCGCGACTGTTTTAGTTTTGTTTTTCGTTGAAATTATTCTGCTTAAAAGATTCGGGAGGATTGCACGTTGAACTTGGGGCAGGAAGATTTTCGCCTTTTGTGGGCAGGAGAATGGCCTCTTTGGCAAACCATTGGAACTGCTCTGCTCTTAATCGCAATAGCAGCGTGGTTATACCTCGGTGAAGCTAAACGGGGAACGAACGGCAGGCTTCGCTGGGTTCTTCCAACGCTAAGATGTCTGGCCTTGGTGGCCATTGTTCTAACTCTCGCCGGACCCGTTTTACAATTTCAGACAGAGGAGGGAAACCGCGGGAAAATTACTGTATTTCTCGATTCATCGGAAAGCATGGATTTAAAAGACAAAAATTACGGATATGGAAGAAAAATTCTGTTGGCCAAAGAACATGGTTTTCTCCCAGAAGAGTCCAATTTGGTCGACTACCGATTCGCTAGCTTAAGCCGTAAAATGGAGAATGTGGCGGAACTACTCCGTAAAATTGAAAATGTTAATCAGTCAGAGAGCACTCTGAAGATAATTCGTGAGCAATTATCCTTCGTGCTCAAAACACTTAAAGAACAGGATGATACCTTTTCGGAAAAGAAACGAGAGAACTCATTGCTTGAAGAATTGTGGTTTAACTTGGAGGGAAGTCAGTGGAAGGACTTACAAAAAATGGATAAGTTTACCAAACAAAAGCCGGATCAATTTTCTTATCTGGAAACTTCGGAAACGAAAAGGAACATAGGTGACTCATATGGGCGTAAAATTCGTGCTTTCCTCAACCCTCCGGAAGATGGCGAATATACTTTTTGGCTTATCTCAGATGACTCATCCATTCTGCAAATAGCCAAGCCTGAATCAGGAAATTTCAAAAAAGTAGCTGAGGTCGAATCTCACATAGGGTATTCGTGGAATGCAAGCGTGCGAAGTGAGAAAATTTTCCTTCGCAAACAAAACTCTTATGAAATTCAGATTATTCATAAAGAAGGTGGTGGAGAAGACTTCTGTGCACTTGGCTGGACTCTACCCAGCGGCAAGGAAGAGAAGCCAATCAATGGAAAATACTTTTCCGCACCTCTAAGTACTAAAGATTCGCCCAATCAATCAAATATGCAGCAAGAAATCAGGCAGAAATTTGAGAATATCCTTCTCCCCACGGCCGAGCTTGAAACATCCGGTTTAGATAATCTGGCGATTGTAGCATTGGAATATTCATTTCTTTTTATGGAAAAATTTGATGCTTATGCACGCTCGCTCATCAACCAAAATGTTTCTGCTATTAATGATGGACTGAACAATTTCGAAAGCTTTTCAAGAATCGATCGTGCCACCCGGCTTCTGGCTCATCCAACCAAAGGAATACTGGAGGAATTCCGAGATACTCATATTTTGGAAATCCGTAACCTTTCAGAAAACGCTACTGAGGTATTGTGGGATAATTTTTCGGAAACCAAAAACTTTGATCCACAAATAAAAACCCAATCTCCTTACACGGACCTATCAAAAGGCATATTAAGTTCAATGCGAGTAGAGGAAAAGGAAAATGAGAATGATACCACAACTACCCGGGGAGCTGCCCTATTGATAAGCGATGGCGGTCATAATCGCGAAAACTCTCCGCTGGAGACCGCCAAACTTCTCGCTGTTCGTAACCTGCCGATTTATACCGTCGGTCTGGGTAGCGATCAAAATCCACCTGATCTAGCTCTTCTTCAAATAGTGGTTCCCGATTCCGTGTATCAGGAAGATCGTATTAGCGGCATTCTTTCACTCAAAGACAACTTGTCTCCCGGCACGGAATATAAAATCAGCATCCAAGATTCGAAAGGGCAAAAGGTATGGGAAAAGGATATGATTGGCATGGAAAACGGCATCAACCAACTCGCATTCGATTTTCCTGCGAAAGACATTGTAGAAAGGGAACTCTCAAACTTTCCTGAATCAGAGAAAGAAGCCGTACGAACTGTTCCACTATCCTTTCAAGTTACAGTCGACCCCATTGAAAATGAAATGGAGGCTGAAAACAACCAACTAAGTTTTTCATTGGATGCGAGTAGAAGAAAAAATCAATTGCTGATTATTGATAGTCGTCCCCGCTGGGAAACCCGCTACCTTAAAAATCTTTTTGAGCGTGATGAACGCTGGCAGGTTTCTTGTGTATGGGGCATATCTGCATCAAAAGATCAAAACATACCGAGGGGCGTTGAATCTGACGAATTCCCAACTTCCAAAGAAGAACTTCTCAAATTTGATTTAATCGTTTTTGGTGAAATTCCTCCCGAAGAATTTTCCACCGAAGAGCAAACATGGATTGTTGATTTTGTGACTCAGCGTGCTGGCGGAATTTTATTTTTAGACGGACCGAGACAAAAAATTCGTGCTTTCGAAAATAAAGAAAAGCATCCCATCACCAACCTTCTTCCAGTCTTCTGGAAAAAAGGTGGTCCACTTCGAATTAGTCCTACTTCTTACATTCGCCCGGAAGATGAAAACCAGTTGAGTGCCCTGACCCTTGACCCTGTTAAGGAAAGGAATGAAGAGGTATGGAAACACCTCCCTCTTCCCGCATGGGCATCACCGGTAAAATCTTTACCTGGCTCGGAAATATTTCTCTCCGTTTCATCAAGTGAAAACGATCATAATCAATCATCCCAAAATCACATCCCCGTGCTTGCCGGTAAATTGGCTGGGGCCGGCAAATGTTTCTATATGGGCTTCGATGAAAGCTGGCGATGGCGTTATGAGGTGGCAGATCTTTATCACCAGAGGTTCTGGAATCAATTGCTCAGCATCATCATGGAAAGACCTTTCGCCTTAAATCAAGAGCAATTGTCGATGGATGCCGGTGGGGGTAGTCATGATCCTGGTAAATCAATTCCTCTCCGGATTCGATTACGCAATAATGAGGGTAAAGTGCCCGAACCGCCCTACCCCGATGTGGATGCACTCATATGGAAAGATGATGTAGTCGTAGCTACTATTCCTCTTAAAGGTGCAGATTCAACAAACGGTCTTTTTAAGGGTGAGGCTTTTGGTTTGGAATCTGGTTCCTACCAGATGTCGATAAAAGCTCCGGGCATTCTTGATGAAATGGAATTCTCGGAGCAAAGATTAAAATTCGAAGTGAAATCGGGACCAAACAGGGAGAAGAACTTTCTAACATGCGATGAAAACCTTCTGTCTGAAATGGCGGAACTTTCAGGGGGCGGGTTTTATCGTGAAGAAAATTTTCATGAATTGAAAGACGCACTTCGTTCAATCAGTTCAGGCAGAGTTATAATTACTGAGATTGTTCTTTGGCAAAGCTTTGGATGGCTCGTTTTTGTGGTGTCTGTTCTAGGTTTGGAGATGTTTCTTCGAAAACGTGCCGGTATGCTTTAATCCCACCAGGAGAATGAAAAATGAATACTGAATTGGATCCCATTATCAACCGTAAACTCAATGATTTTCGAAAACGAAGAAGAAACTTAATTTTATTGCGAGGATTATGCTGCGGAGTCCTCAGTTTTCTAGGAACCTTTGTGCTGATCGCTTTATTAGATTATCTTAGCGAAGGCCGTATGTCCGCCGACTTAAGAAGCGGGCTTTCAACCGCAGGTTACTGCTTGGTGATAATCCTTATGTGGAAGACCTGTATTGGTCCTCTCTTACAACTTCCGAGTTCAAAAAAACTCGCCCGCCTCCTCGAGCAATCTTCCCCTGATTTGAAAGAAGATTTGCTATCCGCAGTGGAATTGGGGATTTCAAATCAAAATTCCTCGGACTCTGATATCTTTAGACAGCTTGTCCAAAAGCAGGCATCCACAAAGGCAAGCAAGCTAGACATTAAGACTCTTCTCCCTCTCGGTGCCCTTAAATACTGGTTAAGGGGTACTGCTGGTTTAATTGCCCTAACTATAGCCCTTTTACAAATCCCCGATTTCGGAAAGGATTTCAAGTTGCTCATGCAAAGAGCGATACTACCCGGTTCGAACCTTCCACCTGTCACTTTTTTTGATGTTCGTATTCTGACACCGGATGAAAATGTTACCCGCACTCCCAGCAACGAACCGCTAAGGTTTGTGGCTTCAGTAATTCCCAAGAAAGCAGGAAAAAAGTTTAAGGAAGTTACACTTCAGACAAAAACTCTTGAAGATACCAAAGATATCGTTCTTACCAAGCGAAACCCGGAGAAGTTCTTTGTTGATTACAATGTTGGGAACGAAAAGTTTGAATACCGAATTCTTGTCGACCAGGCACCTCAGACAGAATGGCGCAAGATGGATGTGGGTGGTCGTCCCTTTATCGAAAAGTTTAAGAAGAATTATAGTTTTCCGGAATACACAGAACTAGAACCAGTGGAGCAGTTTGATGATCACGGTGATCTGGAAGCATGGGAAGGCACCACAGTAGAACTATCCCTCATATCCAACCAGTCATTGAAATCGGGTAATGTGGAATTTCAATGGTTAGAAAA
>JAYZJX010000104.1:0-10430 GCA_036164015.1 Verrucomicrobiota bacterium
AAATATGTCGACCAATTCCACGATTGATGAGTTGCGGTTAGGAGAACTTTCGGGTGATTTGATAATCAGGGGCACACGAGTTACTTCTTCCCTCAGGTTCCCCTTTTGCCAAAAGTTATGTTCGCCAAGTAAATAGCCATGGTCACTGGTAAAGATGACTGCAGTTTCTTTATCCAAGTTAAGTTGTTTTAGGGCATTCAAGATTCGACCCACCTGCTCATCCATGTAGGTTACAGTTGCAAGATAGCCACTCCACATTCTCTTCTGATTGTCTGGGAATTTATCGATACCAAAGCGTTTTGAATTGGAATTGGAAATTGCCTGCTCCGGCATGTCTTTCCAGTCTCCATCAGGAACAAAGGGCAACTTAATCTTACTGAACGGATAAAGATCAAAATATTGCTTAGGGGCTACATTTGGATAATGTGGGCGAATCAGTCCCGCTGCCAAAAAGAATGGTTTTTCATCTTTCTTGAGTTGCCGGAGTAATTCAATGGATTTGGTCGCTGCTTTCCAGTCGGGTTGATCCGAACCATCTCCCTCATAGTCGACAGTCACAAACATTCGATTGGGCATCCTCGTGGATTCACGTCCTTCCAGTTTCGTTGTGAACTTGTTAAGATTGAGGCAGGCGTAATTGCCTGGTGTGTGAGCTTCTTTTCCCGGAATATTATATTTTGCTGACCAGCACTCAGCTACATCCTGACCATCAGTACCGGCGATAATATCGCCAGGAACCCGCATGTGAAAAATTTTACCCACTCTTGTACTTGAATATCCATGATTTTGAAAATGTTCCCCCCAAGTGATCTGGTTTTTTCCAAAATATCTACCCCGCATGAAACTTGCCCGCGATGGAGCACATACTGTACCTTGACAATAAGCATTTTGAAAAAGAGTTCCTTCTGAAGCAAGTCTGTCAATATTTGGGGTGCTTGCATTTTTATTTCCATAACAATTGATGGCATCGGCTTTGAGATCGTCGGAAACGATCAGCAAAATATTTTTGATCGATCCAACAACAGTTAATGTCGAGGATAGAAGGAAAAAATAAGGTAATAATTTCACTGATTCTTAAGGAAATTGATACTTTTTCTGACGCTTTTAATCGGGTCAGGCGAATGGTCCTGTTCCACATGGCAATGCCTGATTCCCAATTTTTCAGCCAATCGCATGATGGGAATGATGGGAACCATTCCATCGCCGATTTCCTCAAACGCTTCAGGTTCCACTTTTCCAAAGTTTGGGCAGACCGATCCTTTCTGTAAATCCTTCAAATGGAGTTGGCTGACCCGGTTATTAAGTTTTTGGAGCAGATCAGTAGGTTCTATTCCCCCCAGTTTTACCCAAAATACATCCACTTCGAAATGCATTTTTTGCGAAAATGAATCCACGAAGATATCAAAGCCCGTTTTATTTCCCTGCATGGGTTTGAATTCGAAGGCATGATTATGATAAGCAAGGCGGACTCCTGCTTCGGCAGCCTGTTCGGCCCCTAGGTTTAGCTTTTCAGCAGTTCTTTGATAAGCAGGTAAATCCTTTCGATCTTGGTTGTGAAGATAGGGTACAACCAGATCGGTGAGATTGAGATTATGGGCATTTTCCAAAACTTCATCAAACGGGCGCATTCCTTTTTTCTGCGGATTCAAAAGAGAATCCCAAGTGAAGTGAGAGGAGTTTACTTTCATTCCCAAATCTCTTGCCCTTTTCATCATCTCAATAGATTGAGGAGAAGGGAAGCCGTATGGTTCAACCTGTCTGTAGCCAACCTTTGCAACTTCCTCAAGGGTCTTTGGCAGATCCTTTGCAATCGCTTTTCGTAAAGTGTAGAGTTGCAAGCCAATATCTCCCATGTAGGGAATGGTTGATGAGCGCGCAAAAGCGGGCAGGCATACAGAAGTTCCACAAACCTGCTTGATAAATGATCTTCTATTCATGACACTATCGTTGCGGAAAATGATTGCTTTTGGCAAGCGATCAATCGGTTGACTTCGAATCTTCTTTTTTGGCAGAAAGAAATTTTTTCTTCCACTTTTGAAAAATCGAGAAAAGGAAAAGAAAGAAATGAAAACAGGTAGGCAAAGCTGCGGATACACCCATGATAATACCAAAGTAGATATTTTTAATATTCTCCCGTCCTGTTGGGTCTTGAATCGCCTGCATTGCACGGTTCGTGTATTTCGCACTTCTTTCGGTCAATTGTTCAGGAATATTTTCCCACAGGCTTATCATCCACCCTCCACAAGTAAAGACGAGGAGTACCCACATGGTGGCCAAAAGGGCAATGATGAGATCTAGGGAAAGATGAAAAATGTATTCGGATGTTTTACTGGCAGCGAGAGCTCTTTTTATGATCCAAATTGTCACGAAGAAAGAAAGGCTGTCAAAGAAGGCTCCAAGAAAACCCACTGGAATTTGTAATTTTATATAATGAGATGCTTCGTGTGTCTGCATGTAATAGGGGAACGCCGTGTAGATAGCCCACCAATAGCATGATACATTAAGAATTATGAAAAAGACGAAGAGCACTGGGAAGAAAATCCAAAGAGATCCTCTTTTTCGTTCATACAGATCGAGAGCTGTATGGAGTGAGTCCCGCCAGATCGATATGATTTCGGTCATCGGGAATGATCAGAATAATCAGCTGTCGATAAGGATATGCCTGCCTTCGGAAACTGATAACTCACAAGCTTCAATCATTTTCATACATGTTATAGCATCATCGAGAGTAGATAAGGGTTCTTCTCCGTGCCCTATGACCCTTTCGAGGAAATGCTTGCCGGTCTCCCTGATCGTGTATGGATAGGCTGAGTAAGTTTGGGAATGAACTACTGCGGGCGTGTTTTCAACCCAGTCGCGATAACTATAACGAGTGGCTCCTTTGGTTCCGATCAACTTGATCATGAAAGTCCATGGGTCTCCGGCATGATCGTCGGAGGCAAAACTTGCACACAAATGGGATAACGCCTGGTTTTTCATCTTCATTGTGACCATGGCTATATTTTCCTGCGGGACCGAACCGTCATTAATCGTTGATTTCATGCAGGAGATTATTTCAGGCTGCCCAACCAAATATAGCGAACAGTACGCATGGTGAGTAAGTATCTGCCGAATCACACCGGGGTATCGGGCCGCAACTTCCTCGGGATGGTGAATATTATAAAGAACATAGAGAGAGACCAAATCTCCCAGTTTGCCGGAATCGATCATCTCTTTTGCCCTAAGAACCGGTGGTTCATAGATGTAGTTATGTACGGGTGCAACCTTGACCGAGTTCTTCTCGGCCGCTGCTTTCAGGTCTTCAATTTCCGAAATGGTGACTGCCGTAGGTTTTTCGACAAGAACATGTTTGCCTGCCTCGATAGCCTGCTTGGTATAGGTGTGATGGGTTTCCATATTCGTGAGAACATAAACAACATCGACGGCTTTTATTAATTCCTCTGGAGTGGAAAAAACCTTACATCCGAATAACCCGGCTTTTTCTTCAGCCTTTGATCCTGTTCTGTTCCAAATTCCAACCAGTTCAGCACCATCAGCCTGCTTGACACCTTCTCCGTGCAAGAAGGCAATGTCACCCGCTCCAATAAATCCGACTTTTATCATATCTCATTATATTCCTTTCCTACTGATTTTTTTCAAGTTTAAGTAACGACCATGTCTTTTAGCTTAACAGTTTCAGCAATATTGGCATGTTTTATCAGGAGATATGGGTCGGAAAAAAATTATTAAGAAAATCAAAATTCAACATTTTCTAGTTGGTACATTTTGTAGCGTATTACTCGTGTTGGTCATTAGTTTGTATTTTGCACCCTTTTTCTTGGATTGGGGCATTCGGTACTTATCCAAAAAGGCAGATCCCGATCTTTTTAATATTTATGTTGATAAATTGAATCCATGGGAGATGAAACTTGAGGATTTGGTATTTCAAAAAAAAGGAGTTGAAGTTTCAATTGATTCCATTGGCTTACAGTATAACCCAGACGATTTGGCATTTGGTAAATTAGACGCTTTTACGGTTCGAGGACTGAACTCTAAGATCGACGGAGATATTTTACTCGATCAATTGTTATCCGAAAAACAAGTTGAGCCAAAACGAGACGATTATCAATGGCTCAAATTAATAGGTGATTTCCTTGCTGATCCACCAGTTCAACACTTAAGACTACTTGGCTCAGAAGTAACTCTTTTCGGGGAAAGTTTTTTATTGCCATTTGATTTTGAGGTTAAGGGAGATTACGTCAATGATTTGGCAAGAACTATATTAGACGGTCAAATTGCTGAGTTTCCTTTTTTATCTGAAACTCGTTTTTGGAAAGATGATTACAATACATTTCTGGATACTGAAATCAAATTTGTAGATCTTAATAAAAGCAGACCTTTAGTGGTTCTCGCTAGCAAATTTTGGGGTTTGGATGATGAGGCCGCAGTTTTAAATTCTGGAAACCTAGTTTTTCAAGGAACCGGGCGAATTAATAACGAGTCTTTTACAGACCTTTTTTTTGAGATAAATGGTACTGACATCAGTGGTAAATTTTATGATTTCCCTTTTGATGTGGGTAAAGTTATCTCGTTTTTTACTCCTTACGAGAGTGGGGATTTTGATATTAATATTTATGGAAACTTTGATTTACCAAAGTATGCAGGAGTTAAAGGTTTTCGTCTTAGTACAGAGGCTCGAGGACAGAATTTATCAGTACGCACAGCTTTTCAAAAAATAAAAACTTCTTCTTCTTTAGTTCCAATCGAAATTGTTGAATTAAGTTTACCTGTTCTCGACCTCAATCTGTCCGATATAGATAATTTTCCTTTAAGCAGGTCGTATGACATGTATTTCGACGGAATAAATTATGATGACAATTCTGTGAGTTTAGGTGAAGGAAAACTTTCACTCTTGTGGATTGAGCAAGAGGGTTTTGTAAGTTTTCAGAATTCTCCACTCACAGCAGTCCTTAGTGATTTAAATATTCGGTTGGTAGGACTTTCTTTGAATGGCTTGATTGATCCATCAAATTTGTTCCCATTCAAACACAACCTGTTGGTTTCCTGTAATCAGGCGTTTTTATCTGAAGAATCAATTGTTGAGAATTTATCTCTATCTTTCAGACCGTTGAGCGACCGTAAGGTCTCGATTGATTCATTAACGGCGAGGTTTGGAGATATGATGATTGATGTTTCCCCTGCGAATCTTGATTTCCAGATAGATGATGATACGGGAAGCGGATACAAGTTTGAATTTAATGATTCATCGATTCGATTAGATAATGGCAGAATTTCTCTTGATGGACTTGTGGGTTCACTCAGTATATCTTCCTTTGACCCATTACTTTCCATTTCTGAAAATGAAATTAGTTTTAAGAACATTAGGGTCGGTGATTTAGAGTTTAAAGATGGTAGCTTCAAGATTTCCTTCAGCGATGACGGAGAAATCGTGTTATCGGAATTTTCAGTTGATGTCTTAGGCGGAAAAATGGAAATTGATTCTGCCAAATGGAAATTATACTCGGATTACTTGAAATTTCAGACAAAATTTGACGAGATAGATGGTCAAAAACTTGCGAATTTACTTGAAGGACTGGATATACAAATAGATGGGAATTTTTCAGGTATTATATCCTTTTCAAACTATGATAACATTTGGGATTTTGGGACGGGATTTCTTCAGTTAAATCCTTCAAAGGACGCTAAAATTAAATTTAAGCAAAGCAATTTAATACATGAGGGGACGGATTTTGATGACCCAAGTTCCAAGAACCTGAGACTTACAGCCTGGGCTTTGTCCGATCTTGCTGTGGATGCAATGATGATCAATTTCAAAGCTTTAGAACAAGAGAGAGAAATCGTTATGAGTATCAATGGTGTCCGAGAAACAGATGAACAAAGAGTAGATTTAGACTACAAACCTCGATTTAAGGGAGGTTTAAGAGATCTTCTTTCATGGCGGGAAAGTCGCCAAAAAAAATGATCCTTACCTGACCGAAAAAATTTTAATTAGCAACAACCAGTTTGCAGAAAAAATAATTTTATTCTATAGTATTTATATGTTTAAGTATACTTCCTCTTTTGTTTTGATCTTTTCCATGATTTTATGTTCGTGTACTCCAATAAAGACTCAACACCATATAACATTGGATCATAATATAACCATAAAAATTGAAAAAGAAGTTAATGACTTTCTTGACGATTTGTACGACGATCAACCTTTAAGTAACGAATGATTTTCTAGGACAATGAACAAGTTTTTTACATCATCTTTGTTAAGTTTAACTTTTATTTTTTCTAGTGCTCAATTGCTGGCAGATTATGCCAGCAGAATGAAAGAGCGCTTACCATCCCTATTGGAAGCTAAAGACCTTGGTGTTATTGGGGAGGGTACTGATGGTTTTGTCTACATTCGTGAGGGAGACTCAGAAAAAATAAAAAAAATAGTCACGAGTGAAAATGAAGACCGTAAAATTCTCTTTAATACGATGGCGACCAAAACTGGTGGTAGTATCGATGAAGTCGCTAATAGATTTTCAAAGGCTTTAGTTCAAAAAAGTAAAAAAGGTCATTGGTTTCGTAAATCTTCGGGCGAGTGGATGCAAAGAAAGTAACTGTTATTAATACTTTCTTGCGAGAAGTATTTTGATTGTCTCGCCTTTATCTTTTGCATTGTAGAACTTTTTTTTGTTCACAAGATAGTAGGCTAGATGGAAGAAATGATAGAAAGAATTCTCAGTCATCCTTTATTAATTGTATGCCTGAGCCTAGTATGTTTGTTGCTCCTCTTTTCGATTTTAAAAAGGCTGCTTAAACTAGCCTTGTGTGCATTCATAGCATTTGGGTTATTTATTGGATACCTTTATTATTTTCAGGAAGATTATCCTCTTCCTGAAATTGATGAAGAAAAACTCGATGAAATGAAAAAGAAATTGATCAAATATATTCCAAGTGAATTTAATTCCACTCTGGATTTCAACTTTTCAATGCCTGACAAAAATTCCACTCTTGAACCACGACTACCTTAAGTATTCGAAGTTGGGTTAAAATCCATGAAACCGGTTTGGCCCTTATTTCTAGCGTGGAAGCAATTATTCCCTTCTCAGAAAAAGGTATCTTTTTTCTCGATGCTTGCAATTGTTGGGGTGGCCCTTGGCGTGAATGTAATGATTGTGGTAGTTGCCTTCATGCAAGGCTTTCAGCAGAAATTTAGATCGGACATTATTGATGCACAGGGGCATGCTCGTGCAGTGCCATTACATAGAAAACTCGACTGGAGAAGGGACATCAATAAGATCCTTAGCCATTCAGAGGTCGAGAAGTTGTCTCCTTACATGCAAGGTCACCTACTTGTCCAGAATAGAGATTACCATGCCGTTCCTTTTTCAATGGGTATTGAGCCCACGGAAGTTAATGGAGTTCTTCCGATGGACCAATTTCTTAAAAAAGGGTTCACCCAAGTAGAGGGATACGATTCACTTGATGTAACTCCGGTTCCAAGTATGGAATTGCTTGAGGACGAAGTTGTATTCATTACCCAGCAAGTGGCAAATCGTTTGGGTGTAAGAGCAGCAACAATTTTGCACATCAAAGATGTAAATAATTCATTTTCTGATGGGAAAATACTTGTGCAAAGGATTGATCCATTCGTTCAAAGCGATGAGTGGATCATAGAATTCTTAAGTTCGGAAAATTTTAACTTTAGGAATGCTACAGGTTCAATTGATAAAAATGGTACTGTTGAAGATTCATTTCCTAATCTCGGTTGGGGATATCCTCAATTTAGAATACTGCAGGGTAAGATCCCATTTGCAAAGGGTGATATCTACAGGTTTCAGACTTTTACTTCATCGATTCTTGAAATCTACTCTCCCCATATGATTGAACAGGCGAAATCCGACGAAATGGCACCCCCTCGAGAGGTAAGAGTTGGTGGGATTTTTGAAGTGCCATGGCAGGGTTTTCATACGGATGCATTGATTGGAACCCGAAGATTTATGGAAGACATGAGAGGTGAAGTAAACGCATGCGATGGTTTTTTTATCAAATTTCAGCATGAGTTTTTAAATGATGAAATTAAATTGGGTGAATTATGTACACAATTGGAAGGTGCATTGGACGGAAATTGGCGGATTATCCCTTGGTTTGTTGAGAATGCATGGTTCTTTGATCTGTTGAAGTTCGAGGAGTATCTCATGGTCTTGATTATGATTCCGATTGGACTGGTGGCAGCTTTTGCGATTGCTATTGCTCTTATGACTACCGTGCTAAGAAAGATTAGGGAAATAGGATTACTGGTTGCCATGGGGGGTACTCAGTTTGAGGTCGGAATGATCTTTTGTATGCAAGGTTTTATAATTGGCACTTTGGGTGCTTTTTTGGGGTGTGGCTTAGCCCTCACATTCATTAGGTTTAGAGATTCGCTAATGAATTTTATCGTTTCAGGAATTGCAGGAGAAGATGGACAGGCAGGTGTTACCCAATTTTATGATTTTTACAGTTTGGCTGTTCCTTATCCTTGGGAGTCAGAGCAAAGTTTAATGACTTTTCTTACATTTATTGTTTTTGCGATTCTAGTATCGACTATTGCCGGGCTTCTTCCAGCTTGGCGAGCGGCTAGGATGAATCCTTCGGAGGCTCTGCGCAGTGAGTGAGGACAACAAAAATTTAGTTCTTCGAGCTGAAGGTTTGTCCAAAAGTTTTTCCATTATTGGATCTAGTAAAGTTAAAGTTTTGGACGGAATTGAAATCGAACTGAAGAAAGCCTCTTCCTTAAGTATTCGTGGAGATTCTGGTTGTGGGAAAACTACTCTACTCAACTTACTTGCTCGATTAGAGCCTGCGGATGCAGGAACTCTACACTGGGGAAGTAAAGCGATTGATGCCTCTTCAAAGTCCAATAAAGATGAGGCATGTTTGAGAGCACAATATCTAGGCGTGGTTTATCAATCGTATTATCTTATTCCTGAATTAACAGTCATTGAAAATGTAATGATGAGTGTGAGATTGTCCAAATTAAGCATGATAGAGTATGAGGAAAGAGCGATGAAACTGTTGGAGGTAATGAGTATGGCGGACAAAATTAAGCAAATCCCTGCTAAGTTGTCAGGCGGAGAAAGACAAAGAGTTGCCATTGCACGTGCATTAGTAAATCGCCCCGCAGTAATTCTGGCTGATGAACCGACTGGAAACTTAGATGAGCGGACGGGCGCAGAAGTTATGGACCTACTACTTGGCACCTGTTCTGAAGAAGAGACCAGCTTGATCCTAGTTACTCATAACCCACTTTTTGCAAAAGCAACAAAGGAAACCTCAACACTTAAGGACGGGAAGTTAATTTACGAATAAACTTTTATTACAATGATAAATTCTTCGATAGACAAAATTTTATGTGGCGTTGCTGGCGTGGGCTATTTGGGTAAGCATCATGCAAGAATTTATGAGGAATTAGACATATGTGAATTTGTTGGTTTTTACGAACCAAACGATGAGGCTGCCCGTAAAATTGAAATGTCATACAATTGCCGAAGATTTGAAAGTTTGGATGAACTGGGCTCTGCATGTGATGCAGTTAGTGTTGTTTGCCCGACTGACTTGCATGCTGAAGTTGCAATTCCTCTGATCAAGAAAGGCTGTAATTTATTAGTCGAAAAGCCGCTTTGCACTTCAAGTACAGAGGCTGAGGAAATTCTTGCTCAGGCAATTAAACAACAAGTCATAGTACAAGTTGGGCATATTGAACACTACAATCCTGTGATGGAGTTTTTGGAAAAAGCAGTGGTCTCGCCCAAGTATCTCACGGTAGACCGTCTTGCACCATTTCAACCAAGGGGGACTGAAGTTGGGGTTGTGCTCGATCTTATGATTCATGACATCGGAATCGCAATTGCTTTGGTGGCATCACCTATAAAAACAATCGATGCAATTGGTGTAAGGGTTCTTTCGAGAACGGAAGATATTGCGAATGCTCGGATAGTTTTTGAAAATGGGTGTGTTGCGAATCTTAATGCAAGCCGTGTGAGCGAAAAAAAAGCACGTGAAATTAGAGTCTTTCAGGATAGTGGCTATCTGTCCCTGGATTTTATGAATCAAAAAGGGCATTTTATTCAAAAACAAGAAAAGATGCTTCAGCGTAGCGATGTGCCAGTAGAAAAAGGAGAACCTTTGGCACTTGAAATTTTCTCTTTCCTTGAGTGTTTAATTGACTCAAAAAAGCCTAAAACGGATGGTTTATTCGGAAAGTCAGCACTAGAGGTTGCTTTGAGTGTTACGAAAAAAATTGAATCAGGTTGGTAAGAATTTAGGAATAAAACTTTTGTTTAATCCAATTAAAGCAGACAAGATTGATCTCCTTATCATTGCAGGTGAGGCTTCTGGTGACGAGCACTCTGCTCAAGTTGTAAAAAATGTTTTGAGACTGTTTCCGAAGCATAACATAGTAGCAATTGGCG
>JAYZJX010000105.1:0-19945 GCA_036164015.1 Verrucomicrobiota bacterium
GTGGCGTTTGTGATGACTAGGTCGAGACAATCTTCATCCAGAGCGAGAGGAGACTGCCCCATTCCATCACGAATAACCTTGCCTCCGCCAAACTTTATCTCATTCCCATAGCCTCCATTTTCTGCAATTAGATCTTTTTCGATTTCAATAAAGAGTTCGGTATCTCCCAACCTAACTTGGTCACCAATTGTGGGACCATACATCTCCGCATATTGTCTTCGGGTAAGTTTCAGGCTCATTAATCTACGCTCCCTTCTGTTAAATTATTAAGACCAAAAACTTCCCGCTTTCCGGCTAATGCAACGAGTTCCACCTCTTTTGAATCTCCTGGTTCAAAACGTGCAGCAGTGCCTGCAGGAACATTCAGCCTGAACCCTTTTGATTTATCTCGATCAAAATCCAGTAGACGATTGACTTCGAAAAAATGCATGTGACTCCCCACCTGGATCGGACGATCTCCCAAATTACTGACCTTAATCAAAATGGTTTCAAGGCCTTCATTGGCATGAATAAAATCCTCTTCCTTACAAGTTACGATTTCTCCTGGCTTCATCTTATCGGGTTGTGAACGGTTACCAGTTTGGTTCCATCAGGAAAAGTGGCTTCCACTTGTACCTCATGGATCATTTCAGCAATGCCTTCCATCACCTCATCCTTTGTCAGGATGGTGGAACCATAACTCATCAAGTCAGCAACACTTTTTCCATCTCTTGCACCCTCCATTACTTCATAAGTAATAAGGGCAACAGACTCAGGGTAATTGAGTAGAACTCCCCTGTCTTTTCGGCGGCGAGCCAAATCAGCCGCCACCACAATCATTAATTTGTCTTTCTCTCGTGGAGTCAGGTGCATGGTAATTTAAATACTAAGATGTTTGTTAACGGTACTTGCATCTAGTTCGTCTACAGTTCCATGTGCAACGAAACGGCCACGATTCATTACAGCAAATGAATCAGCATATTTTTTGACGAAATCCACATATTGTTCGACTAACAGAATAGTCATTCCCTGCTCTTCGACCAACCCTCTTAATACTTCCCCAATCATAGTAATGATATTGGGCTGAATACCTTCAGTAGGTTCATCAAGAAGTAATAGTTTTGGACGTGTAACCAATGCCCGGCCAATTGCAAGTTGCTGTTGTTGACCGCCTGATAGATCGCCTCCCCTTCTTTTTCTCATATCGAAAAGAACAGGAAATGTATCATAAACGGACTTTGGAATTTCTCGCTGACCACCTTCTGTTGCAGCAAGTGCGACCGAAAGATTTTCCTCTACCGTCAAGAGAGGAAAAATTTGTCGTCCCTGTGGTACATATCCAAATCCTGATGAAGCTCGGTAAAAAGATTCTGCGTTTGTGATATCTTTATTCTGAAAATAAATACTTCCTGAGCTCGCTTTTTCTAACCCCACAAGATTCCTCAAGAGCGTTGTCTTTCCGACACCATTACGTCCCATAACGCAAGTGATCGACTTTTCACTAATTTTAAGATCTAAGCCATGCAATACTTTTACTTCCCCGTATGCAAACTCAAGGTCCTTCACTTTCAAAAAAATTGTTTGTTCAGCAATTTCAGTCATCGTCCTAAGTATGCCTCCATGACCTGTTCGTTCTGTTCCATCTCTGCCAAAGATCCCTCGGCCAAGACCTTACCTTCATTTAGTACAGTAACTGTGCTGTCTAAACGACGAACAAAATCCATATCATGTTCAATTACAACCAAAGTGTGATCCTTTGCCAACTCAAGCAACAAATCTGCTGTCTGCTCGGTTTCTTTATCAGTTAACCCAGCTGCCGGTTCATCGATAAGCAGGAGTTTGGGTTTAGAAATAATCAATGCACTAATAGCCAGCCATTGCCGTTGTCCATGACTTAAAGATTTGGCTAATTCATTTCGCTGATCGAATAGACCTACTTTTGTTAGAATTTCTAGAATTTGATGCTCTTCTTCCTCTGTTTCTTTTTCAAGAAGATTTTTTTTCCAGTTTTGATTTCCGGGTAATGCCAGCAAAAGATTTTCATAAGTGGAGAGACTGTCAAAAACCGTAGGGGTCTGAAATTTCCGTCCTATTCCAAGTAAGGAAATTTCAGATTCATCGAGAGAAGAAATATCTTTACCGTCAAAATACACTTTTCCTGTGGATGGGCGGGTCTTACCGCTAACTAGATCACAAAAAGTAGTCTTTCCTGCTCCATTAGGTCCAATAATTACTCTCAGTTCGCCATGATGTATACCATAGCACGGAATATCAACCGCTTTGAAACCGTCAAATGTAACAGATAATTCTTCGGCAAACAAAATAAACTTGGATGACCATGAATCTAATTGCACTTCACTAGGCTTGTAATCTCTGTAAGCAGACAGTGTATCAATAATCTGCTCATCTTGGATCATGATGATGCCTCCACTTTTTTACTTATTTCAGGTCTAAATCTCTTGGTAAATTTTTCCACAATTTCAATCAATCCCTTTGGTAAAAATAAGACCACAAGCACAAACATTATTCCCAGAAAAATAGGCCAGTAGTCAGGGCTCCAAGAAAAGAAACCATAATCATGCTCAGAGGTTAAATAATTATAAAGTAGATTGACGGAAAGAGCACCTAAAATTGCTCCTCCTAGACTTCCTCTGCCACCAACGGCAACCCAGACTACCACAAGGACTGAACGAACTGCTTCCATGTTGGAAGGTGTTACTATTTTCATCTGTGGAACATATAGTAGACCCGCAAGCCCTGCCAAAACAGCAGCCACACAAAAAGCGAAAATTTTGAAATTGTAAGGTTTGTAACCGAAGAAATTCAATGTCGGTTCATCATCACGAATAGCAACAAGTATTCGACCAAGTCGTGAATTTACTATCCAACGGCACAAAATGTATGATCCAAATAGACATAGAACTGTGATCAAATAAAGAGATAGCTGAACATCTGGTGAAGAGAGAGAAAACCCAACATCTGCAATTGAGTAATCTAACTGATCTACTGAACCATCCGTATTCAGATCCAATTCTTTATTTCCAATATTCGCTTCTTTCCAGTCATCGGTTGCAGATATTGGATCGAAGGTAAAAAAGGAACCACTCGGAGCTATTATATCGAAACGAGTAAGACCATTGGTTCCGCATAATTTTACATCATTCCTACAAAAAACAAGCCAGCATGCTACTGCAATGGCTTGTGTAAGAATTGCGAAATACACCCCTCTAACACGACTTCGAAATACAAAGTATCCAAGTACAAAGGCTACAATAGCAGGAATGATTAATCCAAGAATTATGGTAACCGGCAAATTCCAAAAAGGTTTCCAAAATCCAGGTACTAGAGCATCACCTGAAGACTCGCCTATATCGTAAGGGTAAACCACAAATAGACAGGCAGGTATCTTCCAACCGTTGGCATCAATAATACCTTCAGGCCCTCCATGATGTGCAAGATGTATCCCCATAGCATATGCTCCCAAGCAAAAGAAGGTAAATTGGCATAAACTCAGGATACCGACATATCCCCAAAGTAGATCCAAACCCAAAGCAAGGATTGCAAAAGTCATAAAACGACCAAGCATATTAATATCCCCAATGGAAAGGACGCCCATGAAATAAAGACTTGGTATTACAACAAAACCAAGGACGCACAAAAAAACAAAAGCTTTTTTCGATTCAATAATCTTACTTTGCTGAATCATTATTTTTTATCTGCCAAGCGGCCCTTTGGAGCAAATAAGCCAGACGGACGGTACTGAATAAAAGCGACAATAATGGCTAAAAGGATGACTTTCCCCCAAACCGGACCGATAACGAAACCTGCGATTTCTAGGGGCTCTATCAGTTTGGTTAGCACACCAATACCTAAACCAGAACAAATCACGCCCACCAATTCTCCAACACCTCCAGTCACTACAACTAAAAATGAATCGACAATAAAATTGGTTTGCCCCATATCCGGAGTAACTCCACCTATGATTGTCCAACCATAACCGGCAACTCCTGCAATTCCTGAACCTAGGGCAAAAGTAAGTCTGTCAATCTTTCTGGTTCTTACTCCAAGACTGTTGGCCATGTCTCGATTTTGCATAGTTGCACGGATTAACATCCCAAAACGAGTTTTCTTAATGATAAAATATATAAAACCAACGCAAAATGCAGATAAACCAAGAAGGTAAAGACGGGCGTATGGTAAAATTATATCCTGAGAAATTTCATACCCACCTCTAGCCCAGGTCGGTGAATTTACTCCAATATTGTCACCATAAATAATCCGAATAACTTGGATTAAAATGAGCCCCACACCCCAAGTGGCTAAGAGTGATTCAAGGGGACGATTATAAAGATGACGGACAACCAAAGTTTCCATAATCAACCCAACAATAGCGGCAACAATAAATGCAATAGGAAGTGCAAACAAGAAATATTGGTTTACGGGATTATCAGGGCTATGCCCAAAAAGTAATTGGACTTCGTAGGTGGTATAGGCACCGATCATCATCAATTCTCCGTGTGCCATGTTGATTACACCCATAAGTCCAAAGGTAATTGCCAAGCCAAGAGCAATTAAGATAAGAACGCTTCCGTAAGAAACACCACGAAACAAGTTTCCTGACAATTCGACTTTATCTTTATGGCCTTGAATTATATTTTGTACCGAATCAATGGTTTTGTTTGCAGCCAGAAGGTCTTTTTTACTAAATTTTCCATCTTCTCTCAGCTTGTAAATTTCTTTTTTAAAAGCATCAATTCTGGCAAATGCACGAAGACTTTTGAGCTCACCTAATTTTTCAAGGGCTTTTAAGCGATCAAGCGGTGAATTTTTTTCTTTAACCGATCCGCTTAAAATCATGAGTTCAATGCTCTCCTTTGCAGTAAATCTGATTTTATCATTTTCCTCAGTATCGTTGACCATCTTTTCTAGGTAGGGCAAAGCGTCAGGCAGGAAAGAGGGATCACCACATTTTTTAACGCCTGAAAGCTTAGTTTCGAAGTCATCGGAAAATAGTCTTAACAAAAACTTAGAAGAATTGACCAAGGATCTGAGTTTCCTGCTCGGGCTAATATCTTCAAGTTCAAGCAAATCCGGTTTAGCTTGTTTTCCCTCAATTAAAAATGGCTGGCCAGATAATGGTTCGAGAAGAGGAGCAAATTCATTAAAATCATCATCCATTACCGTCTCTTCATTTACTACAATTCGAACACCACCACTTTCATTGGGCCAATTGTAAACACTCCCTTGGCGATAAAGTTCAAAAAAGGTTTCCAATCTAGAGTCGCCGGTTTGAGCAAGACTGCTTATTGTGTTTTCAACTACATCACTGTCGGAGGAAGCTAAATCCTTTATCATTTCTTCAATGCTTTTCTTACCGAGCACTTCTTTGCCAAAGCCTGTAAATGGCAAAGTTAAAAAGAATGAGATCCAAAAAGGTATGAAAAAAATAGATAGGGAAACTGAATATTTCTTCTTCAAAAAAGAATATTTTTCTGTCAAAAAAAGCGGACTCGGCCTATGAGACCAATGCCGAGTCCGCTTTGCTTTTATGTTGTATGTGTTCTTAGAAAAAATGGATTAGAGAGAGCCATCACCATTTGGTCCACCAGTAGGTTTGGGGAAATTACCATCGGGCCACAAATAAGAACTGTAAGAATCAGGAGAAACTAATCCATCACTTGCATAAACAATTTTGAACTGTCCACTCTTAAGTATTTCTCCAATGTATACAGGCTTAAGAGTGTGCTGGTTGGTAGGATGCATCGACTTTTTTCCTCCTGGTGCATCAAATTCCAAACCATATACTGCTTTTCTGACCTTATCTACATCAAAGGATCCGCACTTTTCTACAGCTGCTTTCCACACATAAACACCAAAATATGCTGCTTCGATCGGATCGCAAGTAACACGTTTTGCTCCTCCTGGAAGGCCAGATTCAACGCAGAACTTTTTAAAAGCTTTTACGAAGGCGGCATTGCCGGGGGATTTAACACTTTGGAAATAATTCCAAGCAGCTAAGTGTCCAACCAAAGGAGGAACATCCATTGCACGAAGTTCGTCCTCAGATACTGAAAAAGCCATTATAGGACAATCGTCAGAGGTTAGACCTTGATTTGCAAATTCCTTGTAAAATGGAACATTACTATCTCCGTTTATTGTGGAAAGAATACAAGCATCACCGGATGCTGCGAATTCTTTTACTTTAGAAACAATTGTCTGATAATCCTGATGGTGAAATGGAGTATATTCTTCCATAACATTCTCATCGGGAACACCTTGTGCCTTCAAATAGGCTTTTAAAACCTTGTTTGCAGTACGTGGGAAGACATAATCCGTTCCTAAGAGATAGAATTTCTTACATCCCATTTCATTAGCCATGTACTCAGCAGCAGGAACTAGTTGCTGGTTGGGTGAAGCAGCAGTGTAGAAAACATTCAATGATTGCTCCTCACCCTCATACTGAACAGGGTAAAATAACAGTGCATTGTTTTCCTCAAAGACTGGTAAGCATGATTTACGGCTTACAGAAGTCCAGCAACCAAAAGTTACTGCAACTTTATCTTCAGTAATGAGTTGTTTTGCTTTTTCTGCAAAAAGTGGCCAGTCAGACGCCGGGTCTACAACGACTGCTTCCACTTTCTCTCCAAGCACTCCGCCAGATTCGTTGATTTCTTTTACAGCCATCATCACAACATCTTTTAAAGATGTTTCGGAAATCGCCATAGTACCGCTCAGTGAATGAAGGACGCCTATTTTAACAGCGTAGAGTTGAGGGATTGATAATGCAACGCCAAGTAGTGCAACAAATCCTAGTTTAAGTCTATTTATTTTCATTAATTTATTTGTGATTTAATGTTATTGTTTTCCCAAGAAATGGAAATAATTCAGGGGGTTAACTGTGTAATCCATTTTTTATGCCAAAATTTGATTTTTATATAAAAAGAAAAAATTTATTATATATATATTTTATTCATTATTTTGATATATATTATTCATTATTAATAAATTTTAATTGTGTAAAAAAAAACGGGTGGACAACATGTGTCCACCCGTTAAACAAACGTACTAGACTGAAAGTTTTAGAAAGTATAAATTAGTTCAATCGCAGTTAAATCTTCAGGCTCAGCGGCACCACCACTGACGCTGTAGCTGCTGTACTCGATGAGTCCTGAGAAATTATCAGTGAAAGCATAGCTAGGTGAGACAGTAAATTTGTCAACATCAACACTAGTGGCTCCATCAGAATACTCAGCAGTAGAAAAGCGAACTGTTAGTGCAGCACTATCTGTGACTGCATAGTTAGCCATGATCAAGAAAGCATCAATGTCGTCATCAGTAAAATCAGCAGCAGTTCCAGGTGCGGCAGTATTCTTTTCGTCAGTAGCAAACTCTACAGCAAGGAGTAACTTATCCAACTCATAACTTGCCCAAAGTGTCATGATATCGTCAGCATCATCGCCGTAATCAGCAAATATCGCTTTCGCTGTAAGATTCTCAATTCCAGTGAATGCGAATGCATATTCAAACGATGGATGCTCTGCGAAATCTGTCCATACTCCTACAGAAAACATATCTGAAGCATAATCGACAGAAAATCCGTCAGCATATGCGTCATATATATCTTGACCACCGGTAGCGTAATCGTAAGCATAACTGAATTGATACATATTAGGAGCGTCGAAAGCTTCAAATCCTAGATAGGAAAGCATGCGTCCAACACTGAAACTTAACGAATCAGTGATAGCATATGTAACAACAGCCTCTTCAAGGTTTCCGGATGTCGAATCAAGCGTACCATCACCATCGGCATCAGCTAAACCTTGTGTTGCAGTCAGATCATAATCTAACGAAAATGAAACCGGACCTGTGGAGAAATCTAAATTCAACTCAACTTGAGCAGTAGAAACGGGTGAGGTTACATCGCCTTGTGAAACTGCGGAATAATCCACAAAGCCACCCATTTCGACACCACTTCCTGTGGGACCAATTTCGATCGCATTTAAATTAAAAACAGCAAGTAAACTTGCTAAGGATAATGTTTTGTTTTTCATATATATGTTTGTTGTTTTAGTTTGTTGCTTATTTCTTAAGCACTTTTTTATTTGCTAGAATTATGCCAAACTACTTTTTCTTAAATTTTTTCCTATTTTTTTTCTTATTTTGAATTTATTTTAATGAATATTTTTTATAGATAAATTATATAAATTATTTTGATTAATATTATTCATAATCTGAGCATGTGCCTAAACTATCTTGCTCTTTTTTATACAGATAACTACATTGGATTTACATGAGCATGTTCTTCAAAGTTGGTCTACCTTGGGCAATTTCATTGGGGGTAGTTTTTTACATTGGACTCGAACTTGGCTCAAAAATACAGGATGAGAAACACTCATCAGATTCTTCTGTTCTTAATCGAAAATTCTCACAGGCGTATTCGAAGAAACAAAATCTGAAAATGGATTCCAGTATTCAGATCAATCCTGAAAAATCCTCACTTAAGGATGATTTCAGAGAACTAAATCCTGTATACTCCCCGCCCCTGCCTCCTAATCTGATTAAAATAATGGAGGAGGGAGACATGGTTGAAAGAATGGGAGCTTACATGGACGCTTTACGCAGAATGGATGAAAGCTCCCTACTTGAGGTGGTAGAAGCCTTTGAATCTTTACCAAAAGGTTATGGAAGGCATTTGGAGATGAAGTTATTAATGAGAAGTTGGGCGAATATTGATCCATTCAGTGCATTAAATTATGCTGAAAATTCTTTGGATGAAAAAAGTGAACAAAGGTTTGCCATGACTGAGGTACTTGCTGGCTGGGCGAAAAGAGATCCTAACTCAGCGATTGCATGGGTGAAAGATAGACAAGTTGAAAATCCCGATTCAAAAAAAAATGACAACTTGCTCGTTGGAGTAGTAAAAGGATTGGCTGAAAAGGACCTTAAAACTGCAGATGAATTCTTTCGGACATTACCACAAGGTAATGCAAAATGGCAGGCTTCCACCTTCCTTGCCCAAGAATATGCCAAAAAAGGTACCACCGAAGCAATAAGATGGGCAGAGCAATTTCCAAAAGAAGATCAGAGAATGAGATCTATGATACTTGGACAAATGGGATCAAAACTCGCTCAAAGTGATTTAAAAGGGACTGCCAACTGGGTTGAATCAATGCCAATCGACAAAGCATCCGAACAAGTTATGAGCAACTTACTATCCAGATGGGCAAGTCAGGCACCTCAGGAAGCAGCAATCTGGTCAAGTCAACTTCCTGATTCTGCAAAAAGGATCCAAGCTATGAAATTACTTACAACCAAGTGGTCTCTCAGAGATCCTGTAGCTACAGCAGGATGGCTTAATACTTTCCCTCCTTCAGCTGAGCTAGATCCGGTCGTTGGAGAATTTGTCAATCGCATTTCCTCCAGAGATCCTGAGGGTGCTGTAGGATGGGCAACTTCGATCATTGATCAAGATCAAAGGAACAGAGCTGTCGATCAAGCACTCAGGGCTTGGAACCGTCGAAACCCTAAAGAGGCAAATGCGTGGAAAATCGAAAATGGCTATGACTCAAACAAAGGAGTAGATAGGTAATTGTTTGATACATTTACAAACAAAACCTATTTTCCTATGGTTTCGATGATTGCAACAATCGGAAGAAAAAGAGCTATGACAATAAAGCCTACTACCACCGCAAGAAAAACAATCATCACCGGCTCTATTAGAGAGGTAACCCCGGCAACCGCGTTATCTACATCTTCATCATAGTTATCGGCAATACGTGTTAGCATATCCGGTAATTCCCCAGTTTCCTCGCCAATTTCGACCATACTTGTCACCATTGAAGGGAAAACAGTTTCTCTTTCCATCTGCACAGCCATGGCTTCTCCGTCCCGAACGGAATCATGAACCTTGCTCATAGCCTTTACAAAAAATGTGTTACTTAAAGTATCCCGGGTAATTTGGAGGGCTTGAAGTATTGGAACACCACTACTCAAAAGAGTTCCAAAAGTACGGGTAATTCTCGAAATATTCGATTTGCCTGCCACTTCTTTGACTGCTGGCACATTCAACGCCAGCCAATCAAAAGTTTTAGATCCTGGTTTTGTTTTCTTAAATAGAAATAAACCAAGGACTGTTCCGAACATTCCGCCTAATACAAGGACGGGACTGGAAGAAAAAAGGTCACTTATCCCAATGACAATTTGCGTAGGTCCAGGCAGTGGAGCACCTCGAAGCATTTGTTCGAAAATCGTTTGAAATTGAGGAACTACCACCATCATCAAAAGGGTTACAATCGCAATGGCCACAAACATGATGACACTTGGATAAATCATAGCGGACTTAACTTTTTTGATAGTACGAATTGATTTTTCCTGAAATTGAGCCAAACGATCCAAAACAAGATCCAAAACACCACCAGCCTCTCCAGCCTTCACCATATTTACATAAAGATTGTCAAAGGTTTTAGGATACATCGCTAAACCATCAGACAAATTTCCTCCAGAAGACACTTTTTCCGAAATTGCGGTGAGCATATCCTTAAATTTAGGTTTTTTCTCCTGTTGTTTAATCATTACCTCCAAACTTCTAAGAAGCGGTAATCCAGCTTGTACCAATGTTGACATTTGTCGGGTAAATACAGAAATATCCTCCTTTGAAGGACCCCCACCAAGTTCAATGGCCAATAAACCTTTCTTCTTCTTTTTTTTACCCTGACCTTTGACGCCACCCTCATTTGATTTAGAAGAAGCGGGAGGATCTAAGGGAATGACTTGCGAAACAGTAAGTCCATATTGAGCGAGCTGTTCGTAAGCTTGCTGTTCGTTTGCGGCTTCAAATGTTCCCTGCGTTTGGGCACCAGTCTGATCAGTTGCTGTGTATTGAAAATTTGGCATAGCTAAAATCTTTATGTTTTTAAGTATATTTCAAAACTTCTTCCAAAGTGCTTTCACCATCAAAGATCGAACGTAAGCCGTCTTCTCTAAGTGTTCTCATCCCCTGCTCAATCGCCTGCTGACGTAGAACAAGGGTGGCAGCACCAGAATTGATCATTTCTCTAAACGAGTCAGTAACTTTAATCATTTCAAAAAGACCAGTCCTGCCACGATAACCCGAATTACTGCATTCTTCGCAACCAGCACCAAAATAAAATTTTCGATCACCTATATCTTTCCGTGATATTCCCAATTGATCGAGCATTTCCTTTTTAGGTTCAAATTCTTTTTTACAGCTTGAGCAAATTTTCCTAACCAAACGCTGAGCCAATACAAATTCAAGTGAAGCAGAGAGCAGAAAAGGTTCCAAGCCCATATCAACAAGCCTAGTAACCGCTCCAGGTGCATCATTAGTATGAAGGGTGCTTAACACCACATGACCAGTTAAGGAAGCTTGAACCGCAATACGGGCCGTTTCAATATCCCGAATTTCACCCACCATGATTTTGTCTGGATCTTGCCTTAAAAAAGCACGTAGTGCTCTTGCAAAATCCAAACCTACCTGATGATTCACTGGAACTTGCATGATTCCCTCAATTTCATACTCAACTGGATCTTCCGCGGTAAGAAGTTTGGTATCCATTTCATTAACTTCTTTGAGTGCACTGTAAAGAGTGGTGGTCTTTCCAGAACCGGTAGGACCGGTGACAATAAAAATTCCATTTGGTCTCCTAACCGCCCCACGTATACCTCCTTTTACATCCTCCGGAAGACCGAGACTGTCTAGGCTAAGATTTACTGCTGATTTATCCAATACACGAAGCACAACACTTTCACCAAACTGAGTTGGAAGGGTTGAGACACGAAGATCAACAGCTCTACCTTCAATGGTCATTTTTATTCTTCCATCCTGGGGAATCCTGTGTTCCGCAATATTAAGATCAGCGATGACCTTAATACGAGAAATTACGGGAAGGGAAAGAGATTTGGGGGGTGGAGACATCTCGTAAAGAGCTCCATCTACTCGGTAACGAATACGAAATTCTTCTTCAAATGGCTCGAAATGAATATCAGATGCTTTTGCTCTTATTGCTTGCTGCAAGACCAAATTAACAAAGCGAATTATTGGAGTCTCATTGGCTGCATCAGTAAGATCACCCTCTTGATTTTCATCTAGACCTTCAAACTGATCTAAGCCTACTCCTCCGAGCAGATCATCCAAGGTGCTCTCATTCTTAGGATAATATTTTTCAAGAAGCCTATCTACTTCTTCAGGATCACAAACGACCAGATGAATTTCTTGGTTCAAGGCAAAAGTAAGATCATCAATTATTCCTGAATTGAAAGGATCCGCCGCGAGTAAATGTATTCCTTCTGATGAAAGATACAAAGGAACGACAGCATATTGATGAGCAATTTCTGAAGTTATTGATTGTATTGCTTCCGGATCAATGTCTTCGACTTCCCCAACTTGTAGTTCGTAGCCCAAAAATTGGGAAACCAAATTTACGAGGTCCTCTTTACTTACCAAACCTGCAGCAATGATGGCTTCGGCATAAGACCTTTTCCCTTCCGTGACCTCTTGATCATAAAGCTCCTCAAGTCCGTGTTGTGAAATTTCCTCAACCTGATTGAAAATGTCACGAATCGTACTGTTGTAATCAAGATAAAGCATACAAAATCTACTCCTCGTCGGTGGTTACCATTAAAACTTCATCTAAAGTTGTCACTCCAGCAAGAACCTTCCTAAAACCGTCGTTTCTCATTGAACGCATTCCCATTTCCCGAGCCTTTTTTCGCAACTCCACAATACTAACGTTATGATAAATCATCTCTTCGAGTTCAGAGTTAACCACAAAAATCTCAAAAACTCCTTTACGACCCCTAAATCCCTTGTCTCCACATTTAGGGCAACCGGCACCGTTCATGAAACTAGCACTCGATGCCTGTGCTTCAGTAATCCCCAAAATAGAAAGCTCGCTGGAAGTTGGAGTATGCGGTTGCTTACAGTTTTGACATATGGAACGTACCAACCTTTGAGCAAGAGCCGCCCGTAATGAAGCGGATACAAGAAAGGGTTTAACACCCATATCCACCAACCGGGAAACCGCACTTGGTGCATCATTAGTGTGCAAGGTACTGAATACCATGTGACCTGTGAGTGAGGCGTTAATTGCAATTTCAGCAGTTTCCAGATCTCTAATCTCACCTACCATTACAATATTGGGAGCCTGACGTAGCATTGCTCGAAGAGCTGCAGAAAAGGTCATTCCGACATCTGATCTTACTTGAACCTGATTGATTCCAGCCACTTCATACTCAACCGGATCTTCAACCGTGATTATTTTTCTATCAGGTTTATTAATCGCATTTAGAGCAGAGTACAGAGTAGTAGATTTTCCGGAACCGGTTGGTCCAGTTACCAAAAATATGCCATCAGGCATTGAAATTACCTGTTCAAATACTTCCTGATCGTCGGAGAAAAATCCTAATTGGGGAAGACCTAAACTTAAGCTCTCCTTGTCCAAGATACGCATAACTATGCTTTCTCCATGTACCGTGGGGAGAGTGGAAACACGAAGATCAATTACTTTATCTCCAACTTTTACATTAATTCTGCCATCTAATGGTACTCTTTTCTCAGCAAGAGATACATTGGCCATAAGTTTAGTCCTGGAAATAATTGACGGCTGAAGACGTTTAGGAGGATCAGGTTGTTCCTGCAATTTTCCATCGATGCGGAACCGGACACGAAACTTTTTTTCCAATGGTTCCATATGAATATCCGATGCCCTTTTCTCCAAGGCATCCTTGATAACCGAGTGAACATATTTAATTATAGGAGCATCTTCTTCACTGACATCTTCTGGATTTACGCCATCACCAATCTCAATATCTTCTCCCTCCATTCCCTCAAAAAAATCATTGAGCTTGGTTTCCTCGCCATTGCCATAAGCTTCTTCGATAGTGGCCAAGACATCACTTCTGTAAGAAAATTTTGGATTTATACTCTTACCGAGAAGGTGAGAAAGATTGTCCAAAGAATCTTGATCCAGAGGATTCGCAAAAACCACTTCTATTTCCATCCCATTTTGACCAATTGGAACTACTTCGTATTGCCTAGCCCACTCGGGCTTTATTAGAGAAAGCGTTTCTTCAGGTAGCTGAGCGTCAGAAAGATCGATTGCTTCCATATTCAGTTCACCAGAAAGATAATTTATGATCTCTGCTTTTGGCATTCCAGTTTTCTCGAGAAGTGTATCCATGAATACAGCATCCCTGTCAGTTACCTCACTTTCTGGAATGGAATTTATTTCTGCCTGAATTTCCCCAATCAGTTTATCATCAACAAGGCTCTGTTGCTTGAAGGCATCTAAGATTAATTCATCAGTTTCGTTCATTGGGAAATTAAAACCTTAGAACAAACTATATTTTCGACAAGCTTATCTTCCCAACCCCATTAGAAACTCAGGATTGTTTTTAGTTTTTCTTACTCGCTGAATGAACATCTCCATAGCCTCAGCCGGAGGCACACCCTTCAAGGAACGACGCAAGGCATAAATTTTATTCAACTCATCGGGATGATACAGCAATTCCTCTTTGCGAGTACCGCTCTTTTCAAAATCAAGCGCAGGGAAAATTCTTTTGTTGGAAAGTTCTCGGTCTAAATGAAGTTCCATATTTCCTGTTCCCTTAAATTCCTCAAAAATCACCTCGTCCATTTTACTTCCTGTTTCCACCAGAGCTGTACCCAAAATCGTAAGGCTTCCTCCTCCTTCAATATTTCGAGCAGAACCAAAAAATCTCTTGGGTCGCTGCAAGGCAGTAGCTTCCACACCACCACTTAAAATCTTACCACTGTTTGGCATAGTGGTATTGTAAGCCCTGGCAAGTCTGGTAATCGAATCGAGCAAAATGACAACATCTTGATTGTGCTCCACCATTCTTCTAGCCTTCTCAATTACAATCTCTGCTGCATGAACATGACTTTCGGCACTCTCATCAAAAGTGGAGGCGATCACCTCAGCATCTGGAACCTGACGACGGAAATCTGTAACTTCCTCTGGTCTTTCATCAACAAGAAGGACTATCAAGTGTGCTTTCGGATTATTAACCCTGAGAGCTCGGGCAATACCCTGTTGCAAAACAGTCTTTCCCGTTCTTGGAGGTGCAACGATCAAGCCCCTTTGTCCGAACCCAACTGGAGAAACCAGATCAACCACTCGCATTGCCACATTATCCCATTCTGCTTTTTCATCGGTTTCCAGATAAATTCTCTCCAAAGGATAGTAGGGAATTAATTCGGTAAAAGGTGTAACACGTGATGCTTCTTCGGGGTCTCCACCCATGACCTTATCGACTTGTATGAATACCGGACAAGTGGATCCATCAATTTTTGCCCGAATGTAGCCACGGACATTTTGTCCAACCTTAAGCCCATACTTTTTTACCAACGGTTCAGGTAAAAATGGGCATTGAGATTTTAGCCTGTAGTCATCGCGTTGCTGCAAAAGAAAAGCATGACCATCCTCCATAACCTGAATGATTCCGGAAACCACAACAGGTATTTTCTCTTCCAGGCATTTTTCGAGTAAAGAATCAAAAATTTCCTCTTTAAGAGGTGCCTGACCGAGATTTAAATCGTATTCAGTTACTTTCTCCTTCAATTCCTGTAAGGAAAAAGCAAGCAATTCATCTAATTCAATAGGCTTTTTATCGGAACTGTTAAAGTCTTCTGCAAGTGCGGAAATCCCTTCCTCCGACTTTAAAGACTCATTTTCTAAAAGTTCACCCAATTCAAGTGGTTTTGCCTCCGTTTCTTCATATGGCAGGCGTCTAGGTTTTTTGAACTTCTGCCTTTGCTTATTTCTTTGTTTCTTTTTATCCTGCCAATTTTGTTTTTTAGGATTATTCGGGTGAGGTCCTCGATTTGGTTTATTATTCTGATGATTGCGTGGAGACTCCTGCTCCTTATTTTCCTCTTTGGTCAGACCTTCGGGATTTTCTGAGGGTTTGGCACTCGGTTTTTCCTCATCCGATTGTGTTTTGGCATCTGCTGTTTCAAGGTAAGGATTTTCATCACCTTTTTCTGGTTCAGATCCATCCGTGCTGAAAAAAAGCTGTCCACCAGAGTCCTCTTCAGTCGGAGATTTAGCTGTTTCTGCAATTGTGTCATTCTCAGATGCAGTTTGTTTATTTTCATCTGAATCTTTGACTACATTTTCTTTGATCGATGATGCATCATCGACGGGTTCATCTGTTTGTTTTTTTCTTTGGGGCATGGGAAAAGTATAACGAAATGTTTATGTTATGGATGCATGAAGAGAACTTATTTGACGTTCGAGAAAGATAAAAGAAGCTTCTCCAAGCACTACAAAATCCGCAAGTTGCGATTTTTTTGTAATCGGCAACTGAGATCTTATTCGAGCATTTGATTCCTCATTCGTCAATCCTCGATCTAATAATCTTTTCATTTGTATCTTTTCTGACGAATAGACACAAACCGTAAAATCAAAATGACTAGATAAGTCATTTTCAAAAAGTAACGGGATCTCAATTACATTTAATCTCGCTTCTGACTCCTTAAGCCATTTCTTCCAATTAACTCTCACTTTGGGATGAAGAATTTTTTCAAGCCATGTTTTTTCATTAGCATCACTAAAAACAATTCCACCAATCTTTTTTTTATCTAATTCAGAATTATTTAAAACATCACTTCCCCAACGGTTTTTAATTTCAGAAATGACTTCATCATCCCTTTTCATTAAATCTTCCACAACTTGATCGGTTGAAATGCTTGCCCAACCCAAATTATTAAAAAACTTGCATGCAGTCGACTTGCCGCAAGCAATTCCACCCGTCAGTCCTAAAACAATCTTTTTACTTCGCTCAGTCATTTTTTCTTACATTCAGACTCAATCCTAAAGTGGAAGCAAGTCGCATAATTCTTTCCCTTTTTACAATCGTCTTGCAACTCAAGTTTGAAATGATAATTTAAACCGTTTTTAGCTGGTAGGGTATCCAAGTGGCTAAAGGATGCGGACTGTAAATCCGCCCGCTTCGTGCGTTCGTCGGTTCGAATCCGACCCCTACCACCATTTAAATAAGTCTAGATTTCCTACTATCTTGTTTTATGACTTAAATTCTGGGTTATGAAATAGGTCTTTAAAACGCTAGATAAAATTAGATAAGCTAAACTAGAGCTTCAAAATTTCTCTTGCTCAAAGGTCTCCAAAAATCTTGAAAGATGAAGTGAACCGAACCAAAAAATATTTTGTAATCATTATCGGAGGCATCATCCTTTTCCTATATCAAACTTGTACCGGTAAGTTACCTCCGATTGGAGGATAATGATAAAACAACTTAGCCATCGAACTTTAATTGGAGGACTTTTAGGCTTAGGCTTAGCCTGTCTAACTGCTGAGTTGTTAAGTAGTGGGCTTTATGAAGTTTATTCCAAGTCCATGATGATCAGGAATATCACAGGTGAATCACCAAATTTAACGGCCGATTGGATCAAAATAATTTCCTGGGCTTTTATATTTGGTGCCAGCTGGTGGATGTTTTGGTGCTTTGATGATTTCTTTTCTCCAGATGCAAAAGTTGCCAAAAGCACTGAGAACACTCCAACCGACGATTCAGATCCCTCTGGAGATGAAAAAGCAGAGGAGGCTTTCAGACCGGAAAGTGATGATGATAGCGAAACCGAAAATATTGGCGATAAAACCGAACACACCGAAGAAAACGATGGTGATGAAAATAAAAAATCTGATCATGATTCTCAATTTGATGAAACCGACGAACTATTTTTTAAAGTTCTTCAAATATCAGAGGAAGCACCCAGAGACTTTAATTCTATAAAAACGGTTTATCGAAAAAAAATTGCCCAGTACCATCCAGATAAGGTATCAGCAATGGGTCCAGAGATACGGGAAGTAGCTGAACAAAAAGCCAAGGAAATTAATGAGGCTTATGAACACTTCAGAAAAAAACATTCTCAATAATTAAAGGACAAATACTATTCTAGAACTCTGCTTGTGGAATACTTCTCACTTGAAGAGATTAAGACAATCATTAGCATTCTTCCTTTTTCAAAATGAGCCAATCTAAAAAGCATGAATTTCAAGCCGAGACCAAGCAGGTACTCGATATTGTGGTTAATTCCCTCTACAAAGATAAGGAAATATTTGTCAGGGAATTAATTTCCAACGCCTCCGACGCTCTAGAAAAACTGCGTCGCACGCAACTAACTGAGAAAGATGTGGTTGATGATAATCTTGAACTTGAGATAAACCTTAACACTGACGATTCGTCCAAGCAATTGATCATTCAGGATTTTGGTATTGGTATGACCGAAGAGGAGTTGATTAAGAATCTTGGCACCATTGCCCATTCTGGGTCTAAAGAATTCCTCGAGGCTCTCAAGGCGGACGGTGAGAAAAACGATGCTTTGATCGGAAAATTCGGAGTTGGTTTCTACAGTGTGTTTATGGTTGCTGATAAAGTCCAAGTCTTCACAAGGACTTGGCAAAAAGAAGGAAAGGGATGCTGCTGGGAAAGTGATGGCGGAGGTTCCTATGAAATTGAAGAAGTTGACGGTCAGCGACGTGGAACAAAAATTGTCATCCATCTCAAGGAAGACTTCACCGATTTTGCCAAAGAGGACAAAATCAAAGATATCGTAAAAAAATACTCCGCATTTGTTCAGTTTCCCGTATCCGTAAATGGGGAAAAAGTTAATACTATTGATGCAATCTGGTTACGATCCAAAAGCGATGTGACAGATGAAGAGTATGAGGAATTCTACAAGTATCAGGGAAATGATTATGAAGGCCCATTGATGCGGATGCACTTCAGTGCGGATGCTCCCTTGGAGATCAATGCACTCCTTTTCGTGCCTAAACGAAATATGGAAAAAATGGGCATGATGCGAAATGAAAACAAAGTCGCTCTTCATTGTAGAAAGGTACTCATCGACGCGGAACCCAAAAATCTTTTTCCCGAATGGCTCAGGTTTTTGCGCGGTGTTGTCGACAGTTCTGATCTGCCTCTGAATGTCTCAAGAGAAACCATGCAGGACAGTGAACTCCTGCGTAAACTGAATCAAGTTCTCACAAAACGTTTCATTCGCTTTCTAAATGAGCAGTCTAATAAAAAGGAGGAGATCTATCTTGAATTCTGGAATGAGTTTGGTCCTCTAATCAAAGAGGGCGTGGCCACTGATTTCACTTACAAGGATGATCTTGCAAAACTTCTTCGCTTCGAATCAACCGCTCTCGAATCAGGAAAATTAACCGGACTTGATGCTTATGTGGACCGCATGGCAAGCGAGCAGAAAGAAATCCTCTTTCTCTTTGGTAAAAGTAGAAAATCCATTGAAGCTGGTCCTTATCTCGAAGCCCTCAAAGCAAGAAGTTTAGAAGTATTGTTGTTAACTGAGCCCGTGGATGAATATGTTATGCAGTCGGTCCGTGAGTTTAAGGAATTCAAGGTTATCTCTGCTGACTCAGAGGATTTAAAATTAGAAAAACTTGACGATCAACCAGAGGGCGAATCCCTGGATAAGAAATCTTTCAAAAAACTCTGTAAGTGGCTCAAAGAGAAACTCGAGGATCGTCTTTCTGATGTTGAAGAGGGTGAAAGACTTATCGACAGTCCAGTGTGCGTTGTCGGTTCGGATGCCATGGGAGGAGCTTCAGCCCGCAGAATCATGAAAATGATGCAGGGTCCGGACGACGAATTGCCACCACAAACCGTAAAACTTCAAATTAACCCTAGGCATGGTATTATCCGAGGTTTATCAGCAATGATTGAAAAAGATGAGGATACGGCCCTACTCGTTTCTAATCAATTGATAGACAATGCACTAGCTTCCGCCAACCTTCTCGATGACCCACGCGAAATGATTGCGAGAAGTTATCAAGCATTGGAAAAAATTACCTCTTAAGTTTTATTCTTCTTCAATGACAAGATGTAGAAACTTAAAAATTGAGGTTGCACATTGCTAATACGAAAAGATAAGAGAAATATATGA
>JAYZJX010000106.1:0-35090 GCA_036164015.1 Verrucomicrobiota bacterium
CTTAAACTAGCAATATCTTTTCCACTTTCTACCATTTTGTTATGAAGGAAGGTCAGTTTATCAATCTCTAATTGCCTCGAAAGATCAGAAAGTGATTCTCTAAATTGTGCAACCGTACCATTCCCATTTGTGACTGGATGACCCGGGGAAGTTGCATTTTGGCTAGGTTCTTCAACAATCGATTCATTACTAGGCAAATCTTCGCTGACATTTTCTTTAATTGATTCTTGAACATCTGCATCATCAAAGTCGTCGATACTGAATGACTCATCATCGGAATCTGGTTCTTCTGTTTCTTCAGCTACACTTGGAGGGATACCTGCTTCTACTAAACCATCTTCATCAATTTTACTTTGATCCACCGACTCGGAATCGTCGATAATTTCTGACAATTCGTCGTCTGTTGGGTTATCAGGGGTAGAACTCATTATTGAGGTTAAAAAAAGGGTAAAAGTATGACTTATTTTTTAGGGGAATCACCTGTTCGAATCAAGAAAAGTTTTTCCTCCTCTCTAAACAAGTGTTCATCTGCGAATTTTTCTGATTCAAAAAATTCAAGAAAAGATAAATTTTTTTGGACAACCACTGTTTGGAGTAAGAAATATTTTTTTTCAATTTCTGTACTTACTGTTGCTAAAAACTTCATCGAATCCCTAAAACCATCTTCATGCCCTTTTGAAATAAAAATACCCTTACCGGAAGGAGCGACATTATCGACGCTAACTTCGATTTGGTCTCCGTAGTAAATATGGGGAGGAACTTGAACATCTTCCAGCAATGTTTTCCGTCTATTCTGGTAAGATTCTTCCGCTATATCTCTTTTCTTTTTCAGTGCAGAAAGCTCAGCTTGCAAAGAAGAGCTTTCCTTCTTTTTATTCGTGAATAAGACCTTAATTTCCTCAATTTCTTTGTTAATTGATGCCACACTATTTTGAATTGGAAGATTCTCCTCTTCTTTCTCCAAATTTTTCTTTTTCTGATCTTGGAGTGCTTGCTCGATCTTGGAATATTCTTCAGCAAGTTGTTCAAGTTTTTTTTCGAGATCAGCTTTTTGTGGAATAATAAAATCTACCTCTTGTCTCATAGATTCAGTCGATGTGGTTGACTCCTCAGTGATTGATCTAAGTTTTCCCCTCTGACGGAAAAGACCGTTGATAAGATTGGTTGATTCATTTTTATCTTTTTCTAAAAGAAGGGAGGCAGAAACTTTTTTACTGTTTGCCTTTCCAATAGAATTTTGGAGAGAAACTAATTTTTCTTGATTGAAGAAATATAAGACTCCTACGCAGCAAACTAAGACCACTGCCAGTATTCTACAAATGATAAAGATCAATTTCATCGAGTTGCAAGAGTTTTGAAGGTTCACCTATGAGAGGCACAATAGAACCAACTGATTTGTCAATTTCTGCAAAACTAATTCTAATTTTACAGATTTCCTTTCCATCGGTGTAGGCAGCGAAAAGTTTGTTTTTAAAAATTCCATGTTCTTTCCCAACTGAAAGACCCAAAAAGCCACTCTTCAAATCTACTGAAACTAAGGAAGCGGTAACATACTCTCCTCTTTCAAGCCAATTTCGAGATGTCTTATCTTTGAAAATCGCATCAATGGTAGACTCATAATGATCTTTCAGTTGAATCGTTATTTTTTCATAACTTGATAATTCTAAAGACAAATTTTCGGATTCCCTTTCAAAATCCTGAATCTGCATGAGCATTTGATCCTTGTTTTGCTCTAACTGAGGAATTGAAACTTGAAGGCTTTGAGCATCAGTCAACATTTTTTCAAAGTTTTTCATCTCTGCTTGAAGTTCTAACTTTGCAGACTCAATATTTTCTTCCAAAGATAGTTTTTTTGATGTTAGTGATTCTACGCTAGATTTTGTTTCTTCAAGCAGACGCGTTTGTTGAGCAAGAACTTTTTCGGCTTCAAACTTTTGCTCTTCTAGAAGCTGATTCTTTGCTCTTTCTCGGGAATACTTTACACCGTGTTGCTTATTGAATTCCCCTTTATCTAGAGCAAGCTTTTCAGCTTCCTGCTGCAAAATTTTTATTTTTTCTGTGTTTCCATCAAACTCCTTAATTTTCCCGTTCAAAAAGATTAAGCAATAGATCGAGACTCCGATTGCCAATATACTGAGTACTGTGGAAATCTTTCCAATCATGGGATCGCGGGTAGTGGTGCAAAAGGTGATTCTTCAGTGGAACTCTCCACTGGAGAGGGGTCCATCGGAGCAAAAGGATCTGGCTCTGCACTAGAGTCAGATCCAGTAGGAACCGTACTAATCATAGAAGGAATTTCAATCTCAGGCACAAAAGGATCTTCGACATTTCCCTCACCGACTTGCTCCTCGGAAACTTCAGTCTCGTTAGAATCCCGCATTCTCATAATTTCTTCTAATTGAAAAATTCTGGACTCACGATCTGCTTCCCATTCTCGGTCTCTTTTCTTATCAAGATTCTTCTGATGAAATTGAAATAGGTTTTCATCTCTACCATCAACGCCTGAATAAAAGTAGATTGAATCCAATCTCCCGAGTGAATCTCTCGACCAAGACCTACCGATAGGTTTGTTTTCAGATACGGAAAATAACTCTCTAGACATAGGATTATATTGGTAACGAGCACTCCATGCATCGTAGATGACAGGCTTATTCCGGTCTTCAGAATGACGACACCCAAAGCCAAATACACTCAATAACAAAATAAAGAGTAAAATTGATGGTTTGAATGGCATATCATTAATTAAGCACCTGATTTACGTTTTGAAAACCAAAATCTGTAAGGTTTTTCAGCCCAATATTTCCCAGCGTAATCTACGCCTATCCTTGGTCCAGTCTCTATAACAATTTCACCACTGCGATTGTCCTCAAACCACAAACCATTTTCACAAGATGCCACCTTCTGATTTAATGCTCCATCTATGCCCAATCGTTTAGTCAGCCTACCCGGACCCGACACCTCGGTAGTGCCACGTAATAGCACGGCAGCAGGGTAGCCCTTTTCTCGGCAAACGATGTTCAGCAACCAATGCATTCCATAACATAAATAAATATAAATCACTCCGGAAGCTCCATACATTACTTGATTCCTAGAAGTCTTCCCTTTCGATGCATGACAAGCCAGGTCTTCTTCCCCATCATATGCCTCCGTCTCACATATGATCATACGAGTTATTTTTCCATCGCTTTTCCTACAGCATATGCAAACGCCAAGCATATCTTTGGCAACATCAAGAACGGAGCGATCAAAAAAATCTTTGCCTAATCCAGAACTTACCATTTTTCAGTAATTTTTATTTTTAGAATCAAGCCAGATTGTTACAGGTCCATCTTCTTGTAATGCTATCTTCATATGAGCACCAAATTTTCCATTCTTTACTGCTCCGTCAAAAGATTCTCCAATCATATCGATGAATTTATTATAAAGAGGGCATGCTAAATTAGAAACCGCTGCACGATTGAAAGAAGGGCGGTAGCCCTTTTTTAAGTTTCCGTGCAAAGTAAATTGACTAACAACAAGTATGCCCATTTTGTGGTTAATTGGTAGATTCATTTTCCCATCGCTATCGTCAAAAATACGCAGCCCAAGTGTTTTTTTTACTCCCCACTCCAAGTCGCTTATTTCATCATCCTTTTCAATACCGACATAAACTACCAAACCTTTTTTTATTTGGCCTGTAATGGAACCTGCGACTTTAACATTCGCAGTATCAACTCTTCTGATAAGTAACCTCAACTATCCTTCTCCTATTACAGAGGGGATAATATAGCTAAAAGTTAATCCTCTTCAGCAACTGCATCCATTACTTCTGCAGCAGCCTTGGCTGCCAGTGGAGTAGACAGGTAACGTTCTCCACAGCTAGCACCGATAACAACAATTCTTTTACCTTCCATTTCTGGCTTTGCTGCTACGCGAAGGGCTGCCGTTACCGTGGCTCCCGTGGAAATTCCACCCAAAATTCCCTCTTCCAAACTTAGTTTTCTAGCCATCTCAAACGCATCATCACTAGAGACCAATTCGACATCATCTACAATATTCAAGTTTAAATTGTTAGGCACAAATCCGGCACCAATTCCTTGAATTTTATGAGGTCCCGGTTTAACCTCCTCGCCATTTCTTGTTTGAGAAATGACTGGACTCTCTTCGGGTTCGACTGCGATTGACTTCATGGATGGATTTCGCTGCTTAATCACTTCTGAAACACCAGTTATTGTTCCACCTGTACCGACACCTGAAATTAAGCAATCAACCTGACCTTCCATTCCTGACCAAATTTCTTCAGCAGTTGTTTTGCGATGAATTTCAGGATTAGCTGGATTATTGAATTGTTGAGGCATGAACGCCTGGTTCCCGTGTTGATCCATCAATTGAGAAGCTTTTGCAATGGCTCCACCCATTCCTTTAGGACCGGGAGTAAGTACAATTTCAGCACCCAAAAGACGCAATAGTAGACGCCTTTCTTTTGACATAGTCTCAGGCATAGTGAGTATACATTTATAACCTTTCGCCGCACATACAAAAGCCAGTGCGATACCTGTGTTACCTGAGGTTGGTTCAATCACTACACTATCAGGATTAAGGGAGCCGTCTTTTTCCGCAGATTCAATCATCGCAGCACCAATACGGTCCTTAACACTCGCTAGGGGATTAAAAAATTCAGACTTGAGAAAAATCTGTGCATTGATTCCTTTGGTAATCTTCTCTAGTTTTACCAATGGAGTCTTTCCAATTGATTCGATTATATTCATAGTTACTATTTACCTTTACTTTTGGGACCATAACTTCGTATGGGAGCATTACGATTAACCTCAGCATTTTTTAGCCGATATACGATTCGAGCTTTTTCCAAATCCTGAGGGCTCATTTCCATCTTCACGATGTCACCAACTGTTATTTTGATAAAATGCTTTCGCAACTTACCCGATATATGGGCAAGGACTTGATGACCATTTTCCAGCTCGGCCCGAAACATTGTACTCGGCAGTACAGCCGTTATCTTGCCTTCAACTTCTACGATATCTTCTTCTGACATATTTTAAAAGCGTCTATCACACCATGTTGACACATCAAGTCAAGAATGACCTTCTTGCAATTCCAATTCATTTATAAAGTACAACCACATGAACAACAAAATAGAATGTCCCTTTCCCCGCCTTTTTCCATCCCAATTAGAAAAAAATGATGAATTCTTCATGCAACTTGCATTTAATGAGGCAATTACTGCCTGGGAAAATGATGAGGTTCCCGTCGGTGCCGTAATAGCAGATAATCATGGGGAAGTCATCGCAACCGCAAATAATCAAACAAGGAAATGTAAGGACCCAACGGCTCACGCTGAGATGCTGGCAATCACCAAGGCTGCCCAAAAAATAGGTGACTGGAGACTTAATGATTGCACAATGTATGTAACAAAAGAACCTTGTCCCATGTGCGCTGGAGCCAGTGTTGTAGCAAGAATAAAAAAAATCCTATTCGCTTTCAGTGATCCCAAAATGGGGGGATTAGGCGGAGCAACATCAATCCATGAAATAACTTATTCAAATCACAAGCCGATTGTTTTGAAAGGAATTATGGAAAGAGAATGTCTGCAACTTATCCAATCCTTCTTCAAACTTAGAAGAGAAAGTCCAAATCAAAATCAACTTTAAGTTTCTTTTTCCTTAGCATGCTTGACCTTTTGTCCAATGAAGAATTCAATGTGTAATTAATATGACATACTCACTTCCATCACTTCCTTACTCAACAGATGCTCTAGAACCGCATATTGATGCCCGTACCATGGAGATTCATCATGGAAAACATCATCAAACATATGTTAATAACCTTAACGCCGCCCTTGATGGTCATCCTGAATTTCTGGAAAAATCAGTCGACGAATTGATATCCAACCTTACCGCATTACCTGAAGATAAAGTAAATGCTGTCAGAAACAACGGAGGAGGTCATTCCAATCATACCTTTTTTTGGGAGGTTATGTCACCAACCGGTGGAGGATCACCAAATGGGTCATTACTTGATGCTATAACATCAACATTTGGTTCATTTGATAATTTTAAAGAAGCGTTTACCAAAGCTGCACTCACACGGTTTGGATCTGGTTGGGTGTGGTTGATTAAGAAAAATGAATCGCTGGAAGTGGTTTCAACCCCAAATCAAGATTCTCCACTTATGAATGGCATAGTCGAAAGTAATGGAATCCCTATAATCGGCCTTGATCTATGGGAGCATGCATACTATCTAAACTACCAAAACCGAAGACCTGATTATGTAGGTGCTTTTTGGAATGTTGTAGACTGGCAAAAAGCTGCTGCTAGGTTTGCTTAACCCTGTAAATTATGATTCGCCATCTGGTTTACATTCTTCCTTTTTTTTCTTTTGGCTTATCGATTAAAGGTCAAGTTGGGGAAAATCCAGGGGCGATCATTGTTTTATCAGAGGAAGGCTCCTACGATGTAAGAGATGCGGATGGAAATCTGCTCACAAAAAACCTTAAACCAGGATCTGTTTTAAGAGATGGTCTTATCATCAAAACGGGACCTAAAAGTGAAATATCAGTTCTTTTTTCTAATGGATTGACCGCAAGTATCTTATCAAATTCAAGCCTACGGATTTCATCTTTCAAACAAAATTCCTTCGATCCTGGTGATCAAAAATTAGGAGAATTAAATTCTGAACCAAGTCTATCATCCACCGACCTAAGCTTGGAATTTGGTGATTTGGTTGTACAAACAAAAAAATTGAACCGAAGGTCCTCATTCAACATAACTAGTCCAATCGGAACTGCAGGCATACGCGGAACTGAATTCCAACTTAGTCAAAGCGTAAATGGACAATGCAAGTTGGATGTGGCCACATCCACAGTATCTTTTACTAACTTACAAGGAGTAACCTCTACGGTATCTAATGGACAGGGACTTGATATCGCCCCTGCTGGAGAAATGTCTGAGAGAAAGATCAATGTTCAAGCTAGGATAAACATAATTATCAAAAATACAGCTAATGCAAAGATTGCTGCTCAAATTACGCTTAACATTATTAAAGAAGCAGTATCCAAAGCTGCAAAACTCCTGGTTATTAATATCCCTAAACCTAATGATAACGAAGAGGAAGAGGATTCAGAGGACGAGGAAAAAGATTTGCGAAATGCATTTATGGACTCTCATTTTCTTAATAAAAGGACTGTGCTTGGGGTTGAAACTGTAAGGCTTTCCCATGCTTCTTCTGTATCTTATTCATACGACGCAGATTCCAAGGAAATCATCATTCACTTCTACGATCATCAAGGAAATCTTATCGATTCAGTCAGAATCTCTGTATTTAATTTTGACCTACAACTACTATTAGAAACTCTTAAACCTTGGCAAGCTGAACACGATAAAATCATTGATGCCCTTGCCCTTCAAGTATTTATGGAGCAACTCGGCTTGGGTTACTCATACGATGAAGGCATAAATGATGCTCTTCAAAGTGCGATTGGTTTTGCTAGAATTTTCCTATCTGAAATTAATCTTAATTATAGTTTACCGTCTGCCAATACTTGGAAAGCATCAGACCTGGTCTATGAATTTACTCAAAACCCATATGCTTATGAGTTCGGTTTACTGCTTGTGAAATTTGGGGCTCTTGGAGAAGCAAATTTTAACAGCGATAATCAATCAATCTCAAGCTTAGGAACCCAAATTATCGAACTCCTTGGCGGCAGGAAGAAACTTTCCAACTTGGACTACCTTAATAAAATTTCCAGCGGAAAAATTAAACCCGGAGATGTAATCAACGGACAACCCGTTAATGGCTCTATTCTTGGTACCAGATCTTTTTCTGTAGATCCTAGTAACAACCTAGACGATCTGAGTCTTGAAATTGACCGTTTAACAGCAATTGTAGGATCTGAAGTCACTTTTGAAAATAATGCTGAACTCGATGTTTCTACTCTTGATTCTACAGGCGAAAATCAAGTTGTTGCATTTGCTGCTGCTAAAGATTTGGTAATCAAAGGTAATTTAACTTTCAAGAACTCCAAAAACTCGAAACAAGCTATTTCAATTGGAGCCGCTGACGATGTCCATTTCAGGTCTAAATCAATTACAGACTACTTCGACAACGAATTCGCCCAGAAATATTTGAATGAAATAGATGATCCTATTTTTCTTGGGTCAAATCCAATCAAACCTGCCTTCTCACCTTCGCCCTTAAAAATAACCAACGAAGGCAAAGATATGGGAATTGGTTCTAGCGATATTATGGAATTAGTTGATGTGGATGTATCCACAAACGGTCACTTAGCCATAGGTTCACTGAGCGAACTCAAAATTTTATCAACACGTTTCGATGAAAGTGTAGAATTCTCCGAAAACAATATTGAAACTGTATTACAACTAAACGAGCTTTCTGCTGGAACCAGTCAGGAATCTGGAAAAATCTATATGTATGCCCATGATAGAATGGCAGTAAATGGACTAGGCTTTGGTGGAAATGTCAGAGAAATATATATGGATGCCAATACGATTGACCTTAAAAATATCAAATTCCCCGGCTCGTCTGAAGTAATGCTTAAAAGTAAATTAGGCTACCCTACATTTGGGCATGAAAACAGAAAAATTGGACATGTTAATTTTATAAAAAATGTCTATCATGGGGCTGACTTTGTTAATCAAGGGTTTTTTCATAGCGATCAGAGAACTTCGAGAAAATCATTGGGCTCTTCACCTGCCATCAAGATTCGCTCAAATAATTAAAATATGTTCCGATCATCTTTAAATTCTTTGCCAGTTCTTGAATGCATTTCTGCAAGGGTGAGTATTTTTGTTTTTTCTGCACTCATTTTTAGTTTTGAATCATGGGGACAAAGCAAGAGTGAAAGCCTTTTTAGGAGTCAGCAAAGTGAACTTCCCTCACAAATTGTTAGAACTCAAGGGAATAATAATAATTCTGAGTTTATCGAAAGTGACCTAGGACTACAGCGACCTGTAGAGGTAAAAGACAAAGGGTTTGGTTATCATTTGGGGTTTTCATCTAGAATTTATTACACGAACAATGCAGCATCCGCAAGTAGTGGAGTCGGTCGAGAATCGGCGGGTATATGGGAAAACTCTCTAAATAATTTTTTTCTCCTGGGAGCCTATGACTTGGGAGGTGCAGCTTTTTCTCCCTTATTTTCTCTCGGGTACTCCAAATTTTCTCATTTTGGTGATGATGATATTGATGTATTAGATTTTGATACCTTACAATTTGGGCCCAATGCTTTTTTTCAATTTGACCAAGGCTGGACCTTCAGAGCTGGTATTGGAGTAATGCTAGATTTTTCCCCCAACAATAATATGGAAAAAACCTATCATCAAATAACACCAATTCTTGCAGTTGGCAAAGGATTCTCAATTGGCAGTGCTTCATCCTCTTTAGAATTATCAATTGCGTACCATGTAACTAAATCAAATCAAATAATCGACGACTTATTAGACCGCCTGGAGATTGGTTTCCTATGGGCTACAAACCTGCAAATAAAACAATTTCAAATCAGTCCCTATCTCCGCCTTGCTTATGCTGGATATGCAAATCAAAATAGAGATGATCTTCTCGGATCCTTTGGGCTAGAAACCTCATATCTTTTTAACGACTTTGTTTCAGCTCATCTTTTTAGCGGATTGAGTTTCAGAAGCTCAAATGACGAGCTTTTTGACTTCAATCGCTTAGATGTCGGCTGCGGAGCAAGGTTAGAAGCTAAATTTTGATTTCAATTAGTTCTTTTTTTTTATTTTTAAGATGTAAATTTTTTGCATCTTTTGCATGTGTCTTAGTTTCATTTTCAGCAGTTGGTAAGCCTTTTAATGATCTCGAAGTTTCTTTTTCACATGGCAAATCTTTCATCAGTAAAAATAAAATTTCTTCGGGCAAGCCCGCAGAAATTTTTAAAAACTATAGACTCCTTTTACAGTTTCCATATGCAGTTCTAGTCTCAAACGATTCTTACTTGGAATTAGTAAAAAAAGACGAAATACAATTAAGAATTGGTCAATCAAGTGTATTGGAATTCATATCTCCAAATCATTTGAATGCAATGCAAGGTGCATTTCTTTTATATAGCAAAAATCATGAGAATTGGAAAATAAGTTCGAACGAGGCCACACTTAGCCTAAAAGGAAGGGGAACTTGGATGTTTGAAAAAACTGAATCCGGGGACCTGAAAATTATCTTACTTGAAGGAGAAGGTCTTGCCAGCTTAGCCGAAGAGGAAAAAAAATTGAATTTTGGTGAATTATTATTGCTTCGGACCTCTCCTAAAAATGAGTTGAGTCACCCAATCACCCTAGAACTACCTCTTCTACTTGCAACCTCAAGGTTGATTAATAATTATGAAACAATTTTGCATTCTAAGCCTAGGCTTTTGAGTGCAGCTAAGGTGCAAATAGTAAGGCTAAAAAAACGATATCAAGCTTTAGTAGGTGGAACAAATGAGCAAAGTGAACTCCGTATGTGGGCAATCCGAAAATCAACCGAAAAAAATAACAATTAGACTCTATATTTCAATAAAACTAAAAAAATTATTCTTTTGATGCACGGATTTCTTGCTCTTACATTAAGATCGAAATATTAACTACATCATCCGATGAGTTCAGATTTCAAATATGCTGGTTTCATAACCTATTCTCACGAAGACGAGGAAAAAGCAAGTTGGCTGAGAAAAAAACTTGAGAAATTCACTGTACCCCAGAGCTTGGTTGGTCAAAAAGGTAAATTTGGCAAAATCCCTCCCCGGCTCTATCCAATCTTCCGCGACCGTGATGAACTTCCAGGTTCAGCTCAACTCGGCCCCGTTATAGAACAGGCTCTTGCTGATTCTTCCCATCTCATTGTTCTTTGCTCTCCGAACGCAGTAAAATCGAAATGGGTTAATGAAGAAATCCGGCTCTTCAAAAAAATGGGTAAAGCTGAAAGAATCCTTTGCCTATTAATTGACGGGGAACCAATGGCTGAAGATCATTCTTTGTCTCAAGGTGAAGAATGTCTACCTTTAGCCGTTCGAAGAAAAGTTTCTGCTGATGGGGACCTTTTAGAAGAGATAGATGAACCGGGAGCAGCCGACTTAAGGGATTCAGGTGATGGGGAGAAGAATGCGGTATTGAAAATTATCGCAGGCATGCTAGGGGTGGGTCTAGACGAAATTAAACAGAGAGATATGATTGCCCGACAAAAGAAATTGGCACTCATCACCACTGTTTCAGTAATTCTTGCACTTTCTGGTATTGGATTGGCTTCCTATGCTTTTTATCAGCAAAGAGAGGCAAGCCTAGCCCGAGAAAATGCATTGGACGAACGAAAAGCGGCCTTAGACGAATTGGCTAAAACTAAAATAGTAACGCGATTTGTACAGAATCTATTATTCTCACTAGACCCTCAAAATACTTCAGGCATGGATACTGAACTCCTACGTACTATGCTTGACCAAGGTTCAAAAAGAGCAAGCGAACTTTCTTCAGAACCGCAAATGGAGGCAAATATCAGAACGATCTTGGGTAAAACCTATCGATCTATTCGAGCTTACGATCAATCACAATCGGAACTTGAAAAAGCATTAAAGCTTTTTGACTCGGATTCAGAAATTAAAGAGGAAGCACTCAAAGAATTAGCCTTGGTACACGAAGCCTTGGGGAACTACTTACAGGCAGAACCTATGCTAGCCGTCCTTCTCGAACAAAAAACTAAGGAGTTAGGTGTAGATCATGAAATAGTAATTGATGCCAAAATCGATCTCTCCACTGTTTATCGTCGGATTGGTAAACTTGAAAAAGCAGAAAATTTATGTGCATCTGCTCTCACTCAACTACGTGACCAAAATAGAACTTCTGAAAATCCTCGTATGCTTAAATGCATGAATGAACTTGCTAAAATCTTTTTATCCCGTGACAAGGTTGCTCAAGCCGAAAGCATGGGGCGAAGTGTCTTTGAACTCTCTCGCTTAAGCCTTGGTGATAATAATCCTCTTAGCTTGATTAGAGGTCAGGTTTTAGTGGAAGCTTTGAGAAAGGGAGGAAAACTTGATGAAGCTGAAAAGCTTTCGATGGACCTTGTATCAAAATTAGATTCTGTCTTAGGCAAAACTCATCCTGATACCCTTGGTGCAATGGATGCATTGGCTGAAATAGTTGCAGCTAGAAATGAGTTGCCGCGTGCATTAGATCTTTACGAACAAATACTTGATTCTAAAGAAAGGATGTTAGGAGAACAACATCCGGAGACATTATTAACTTTAAAAGCCATCGCAAGGATTCTCAGGATGCAAACTCTCTTAGGCGAAGCCGAAGAAATACAATTCCTCGTCTATACTCGCCTGAAAGAGAAAAATGGTCTTGAACATCCAGAAACTCTTCGATCAATGAATGAACTTGCTGATCTTTATTTGGAATCCGGTAAACTTATTGATGCCTTTCAACTCAGTAATGAAACTTTAATCATTGAATTAAGGATCATGGGTGAATCAGATCCAATGACACTTCAAACCCGTTACCGCATAGGTAAACTTCATTTCTTATCTGATAATAAAGAAGAAGCCATGGAAGAATTGGGGGATGTTTTATCAAAGCAAGAAACTTTGCTTGGTTTTGACCACGCAGAGGTCACAAAAACCAGAGATTTGCTCAACCAAATTTTAGCTGAACGAGCAACTCCAGAAATTTTTCTTGATCACAATTTAAGCCAAAACTCTGTTATCAATGAAGAGAATAACTCACCAGACTTTCTTGATAATTTCCAGGATGAGAACTCTTCAGGCGAACAATCAAGAATTATCAGAAGTGATACGAATAACTCTGAAAAAAACTTAAATTTCGATAACTTAATAGATCCCATAATTCCAGGAGTTGAAAACACCGCTAATTCCCAAAATAAACTGCTCGGCGAAACTGAGCCAAAAGATTTTAATAACACTGTAAATTATGACTCAGATGAACAAAATCAGACTGCAAAAGAAGGTTTTATTCAAAAAATAAAAAGCCTGATCCCAGCAACAAAAGATCCTTAACGATTTTAAATTATTTTAAAATGCGTAAAATCGGTGCGATCTTTGATTGGGATGGAGTTGTTATCAATTCTGCCAATTTACACGAAGAGAGCTGGGAGATACTGGCGAAAGAACTCGAATTCAATCTACCCCATAACCATTTTGTAAGAGGGTTTGGTAAGAAAAATGAAACCATTATTGGAAAAATACTTCGTTGGAGTGAAGATCATGGCGAAATCATTAAATGGGGAAGTCGTAAAGAAGAAATCTATCGTGAACTCGGAATTGAAAAAGGAATACCGCTAATTCCAGAAACCAAGACATTTATTAGAAATCTACATGAGCGATCTATCCCCATGTCCATCGGAACTTCTACCGAAAGAAAAAATATTGATCTGGCAATACAACAAAATCATTTAAGTGGACTTTTTGCAGGTGCCATCTGTTCAGAGGATGTGAGCAAGGGAAAGCCCGATCCCGAAGTTTTTCTCAAAGCAGCTGATTTAATTGGGATACCCCCAAAATATTGTGTCGTTTTTGAAGATAGCACTCATGGCATTGAAGCTGCGTCACAAGCTGAGATGATTTCAGTAGGAATTACCACAACAAAAACCGAAAGAGAGCTTTTAAAAAGCGGTGCAAAATTAGTAGTGGAAAGCCTAGATGAAATCAATCTTTCCATTTTAAAAGATCTCATCAAGAGTAGTAGGTGATGAAATTGCATTGGAAAATTCTAATATCCCTTATTCTGTCGTTCATTATCGGACTTTGGTCCAATCTCAGCATTGACCATCAATCTTCTGCACCCGCTTGGTTCAATGGGCTTAAAGAGACTTGCCAATTTATTGGTACCCTTTTTCTTAACGGTCTTAAAATGGTTGTAATTCCTCTTGTAGTGACATCCATTATTTGTGGGGTTTCTAAAATTGGAGGCGAATCTGGCTTCGGTCGTCTAGGTCTTAAAACTATGGGGTTTTATGCACTAACCGGATTTCTTGCTGTTTGTACAGGACTGCTTTGCGTTAATTTATTAAGTCCGGGAGATGTAAAAAGCGAAATTAAGGATAAAATACTAAATAATTCAGCTGAAATTCAAAAAGAAAAAATTGATGGTGCCATTGACCGTGCCGACCAAGGGTTACAAGGTTTGTTTGAAATTTTTCATCGTATGGTGCCTTCAAATTTATTTAAGGCGGCTACTGAAGGACAACTATTAGGTCTTATCTTTTTTGCGTTGCTCTTTGGTTTTTTTATTTCACGACTAAATTCCAATTACAGAGACACCCAAAATTCCTTTTGGGAGAGTCTTAATGCGGTGATTCTTGCTATCACAAAATGGATTATTTCCTTCGCCCCAATTGGGGTTTTCGGTTTAGTAACACCCACACTCATGCAAGTAGGCCTGGACACCCTTGGTGTAATGGGGAAATTTGCATTGACCGTCCTACTTGGTCTCGGCATCCATGCCTTTTTTGTACTACCTATACTTTTATGGATTTTCGGTAAAATTAAATTCAGAAACCATTTTCAAGCGATGTCACCGGCTCTTTTGACAGCTTTCTCTACTGCTTCTTCATCTGCCACCCTACCCCTCACAATGGATTGTATACAGAAACGCGTTGGAGTATCAAATAAGATTACAAGTTTCACTCTTCCTTTAGGTGCCACCATTAATATGGATGGCACAGCACTCTTTGAATGCGTAGTGGTAGTCTTTCTTGCTCAATTGTTCGGAGTGGAAATGGGTTTTGTCACACAGTTTACAGTAGTATTAATGGCACTTTTAACTTCAATAGGAGTAGCAGGGATACCATCGGCAAGTCTTGTGGCAATAATTGTAATCCTACAAACAGTTGGTTTTCCACCGGAAAGTATAGCAACTGGTGTTGGTATTGTCTATGTCGTGGATAGAATTCTTGATATGACTCGTACAGCTGTTAATGTTTTTGGAGATAGTTGTGCCGCTGTAATCATAGGTAAATCAGAGGGCGAGACTGGATACTATGAAAATCTTTAATCTGATAAATAGCTAAAGTAATTTTCATTCTTTTGGATTTCAAGCTACATTCTGATTACGAGCCTCAAGGCGATCAACCAAATGCTATCCGAGCACTTGTCGACTCAGTCCGTAAAGGTAATCAAAAACAAACTCTTTTGGGAGTAACAGGCTCCGGCAAAACTTTTACTATGGCCAATATGATTCAGGAACTTCAAAGACCTGCACTTATAATATCTCACAATAAAACTTTGGCTGCTCAATTATATTCGGAATTTAAAACTTTTTTTCCTGAAAATGCAGTGGAATATTTTGTCAGTTACTATGACTACTACCAGCCTGAAGCTTATGTACCATCTACAGATACTTTTATTGAAAAAGACTCTTCCATAAATGAGGAAATTGAAAGGTTAAGGTTGGCAGCAACTGGTTCATTAATCAGCCGCAACGATGTAATTGTAATTGCAAGTGTATCATGTATATACGGACTTGGCTCACCTGATGACTTCAGGGCACTATCCATTGAGATCAAAGTTGGGCAGGAACTTGAGCGAGACATCCTTTTGGAGAGTCTGATTGATAGTCTTTACAACCGAAACGATGTTGAACTCAAAGCCGGAAAATTTCGCGTTCGAGGGGATATTATTGATATTTTTCCAGCTTACGCCAATCAGCCCATTCGAGTCGAATTTTGGGGAGATGAAGTCGAAGCTATTCGTGAAATTGATCCCGTCTCGGGTGAAACATTACAAACATTCCAAAGTTATCGGATCTACCCTGCCAATCAATATGTAACTACAAAAGATAAATTGGGTGGTGCTTGTAAAGCCATTGAAAATGAGCTTGAAGGAAGAGTAAAATGGTTCGAAAAAGAAGCACTTCTTTTAGAAGCTCAGCGCATCCGAATGCGTACTGAGTATGATTTGGAAATGTTACGAGAGATTGGTTTTTGTAATGGCATAGAAAATTATTCAAGACATCTATCAAAAAGAAAACCAGGCCAACGACCATGGTGCCTTATTGACTTTTTCCCGGAAGATTTTCTTCTTTTTGTTGATGAAAGCCATGTTACCATCCCACAAATTGGAGGGATGTATAATGGTGACTATTCGAGAAAAAAACGACTCGTTGATTTTGGGTTTCGTCTTCCATCTGCACTAGACAACCGCCCTCTCAAACCAGATGAATTTGAGGAGGTCACAAATCAAACCGTCTATGTCTCGGCTACACCTGCTGCTTTCGAAATGGAAAACTCTTCCATCGTGGTTGAACAACTGATTCGACCAACCGGCTTACTTGACCCGGAAATGGAGCAACGACCTATTAAAGGTCAGGTGGAAGATTCAATTAACGAGATCAAAAAAACGGTAGAGCAAGGTCATCGGGTGTTGGTTACAACTTTAACAAAAAGAATGTCTGAAGATCTAACTGATTTTCTTCGTGATCATGATGTGCGTGTCGAATACTTACATTCTGATATCGATGCAATTGAAAGGGTGGAAATCTTAAGAAATCTACGTGCAGGAGAATTTGATGTTTTAGTAGGAGTTAACCTGCTAAGGGAAGGACTGGACCTACCAGAAGTTGCTCTAGTATTAGTTTTAGACGCAGACAAGGAAGGCTTCCTTCGAAGTGAAACGAGTTTGATACAGACTGCAGGGCGTGCAGCGAGGCATGATAAAGGAAGGGTCATTTTTTACGCTGATGTTAAGACCAAATCACTTACTAAAGCATGGGATACCTGCCAGTATCGAAGAGAAAAACAATTAGCCTACAATAAAAAACATGGCATTACTCCTCGTAGTGTAATTCGTCCAGTTCAAGAAAGTTTGCGTGTAAAAAAAGAAGATGAAGATGATTTAGCCGTAGCCGAGGATGTTTCTACAAAAGATGTAAAAAAGTTGGTGAAGCAACTTGAAAAGGAAATGATTGAGGCGGTACGAAAACTTGAGTTTGAAAAAGCTGCACTACTAAGAGATCAAATTTCATTTTTGCGTGGAGAGGGAGATAATAGAAAGCTCCAAAGCACTTCCATAGGAGGAGTAAGAAAAAGAAAATATGGGAAGAATAAGAAATACCGTTCAAAAAAATAAAATCTATTGGGAACTACCCCTTTTATTTTTATTTGTTTGTATAACAGCTCGAGCCGAGCTTGTGAAGAAAAAGCAACTGCTTCTGCATTTTGATAAAGTTGTGGTGAATGGTGCTATTGATGTTTTTATACAACCCGGGCAAAGAAATGAAGAAGCCACCATCTACTCAGATTCCGAAATTATAAATAAAGTTTCATTGTATGTAAGGAACCGCACACTCTTTGTTGATGCAAATAACTCTTTTAACCTGATGAGACGAATTCCATTTGTAAGGTTTAATGCGGCTCGGACATTTCCTGTTGAGGTCATCATTTGTATTGATGAACTTTCAGAAATCTTGGTCAATAATCGTGCTAATGTTACTGTTTCTGAGATTAAATCAAAAAAACTTGCGATCACATGCTCAGGAACAGGGCGATTTCATTTAGAAAACATAGACTGCGAAGAAATATCTATGAAACACTTTGGAAATGGTCCCGTAATCCTAAAAGGTAAAGGTGTGAATAATTTAGATTTATTGGTTACAGGAAATGGACCTTTTTTCGCCCAAGAGTTACTTGTACAAAGAGCAAAAGTCGTGCATAGAGGCACCAACAACATACAAATCCAACCATCTCGTTTTCTTGACTCTAGAATTTTTGGCAAAGGCAGTGTTGTGCTACACAATAGACCTGACCATTTAGTTGTTAACCAACAAGGAAATGGTTCAGTTTTAGACATTATCCCCGATGCACCCCCTTTTTATGACCTGAATAAAACAATGCCAATTCTTGGCAGTCCTTAACCCAGTTATTAAAAAATTAATTCTTCACCTTCAATTGCTGGTCTGACCGAAGGATTAATGGAATAGGCTTTTTCCGCAATTTCATCCATTTTTTTATCGCTATGCGAAGGATCATGGTGGAATAAAAGTGTATTTTTGACATTTGCGGCATCAGCAATCTTGATTGCTTCCTCCCATGTTGAATGACCCCAACCTTTAAATTTTGGGTATTCTTCAGAAGTATAAGCTGCATCATATACAATGGCATCTGCGTTATCAGCCAAAGCCAACACTTCTTCATCAAGTTTTCCTTCGTAGTGTTCTGTATCCGTGCAAATGGACAAGACTTTTCCACCATATTCAATGCGATAACCACATGCACCGTTTGGATGATTTAATTTTCGAGTTTTTATTACAATTCCATCGCCAAGATCAAAAACTTTACCACATTGATAATCATTGAATGAACAAGCTTTTTCAATTAAAGCACTAGGAACTGGAAAAACAGGGTCTTTCATTAGCATAGTCCCAATTATTCCAAGCAAGTCATATTTCTGCCCTTCTAGATGCCCGGCATGCAAGCGAACATCACTTTCGGGATTATAAAGGGGTGCAAAAAAGGGAAGCCCCTGTATATGATCCATATGTGTGTGTGTGAAAAATAAATCTGCGTCGAGAAAGTTTTCCTCCTCTAGCATAATTTTTTTACCCAAAAGCCTAATACCAGTACCAGCATCAATTATTATTCTTCTTTTTCCGCAATAAATTTCGAAGCAGGTGGTATTTCCTCCATATTTCACTGTATCAGGTCCAGGACAAGGTATACTACCCCTCGTGCCCCAAAATTTAAGGCGTATTGTCGAATCACTTGTCATGATTGTATTATATCATGCGAAATCGCTATTTTTGGCAACAGCCAAATAAGCCATCCACTAAGCATATTTATCGATCAATCCAATTACCATTTTCATCTTGAGATGTATTGGTAATCCTTCCATCACCCCAGTCATATTGACCGTCAATAGCCAAACCATTGCTAAACTGACCTGTAAAATTTGTACCATCACCAAAATCGATTGTTCCCATTCCATTCCGCAAGCCTTTTGACCAGTAACCCATATAGCGAACTCCACTGGGATCCTCTTGAATCCCGTATCCATCGGGCAGTCCCTCCTTAAATTCCCCCGAATACAATCTTCCATCCGGCTCTTTCAAGGTCCCCGTTCCTTCAAAATTACTTTTAAAAAATCCTCCTACATAAATAGTACCATCCCCTTTTTCTAATACACCTCGTCCATGGTAGATATTGTCATGAAAACTTCCCGTATAAGAATCTCCGTTTGGATTTTTGAGAAACCCACTGTCATAGCTGCCATCCGCTTTTAAGACTCCCGAAAATTCCAAACCATGGATATTCTTAAAAAATCCTTCTTCCAATTTTTCCCAGTCTCCATACCACTTTCCAGAACGTACTTCTCCATCTGCACCTTGAAAATCTCCATATTCCAATTGATTTCTGTTCCATTTACCAACAATTCTGGAACCATCTTTTATAACCAGCTTTCCGTATCCATCCCATTCATCATTTGCCCACATGCCAATGAACCTTTCTAACATTGAATCAGCTTTATATCGATGGGTACCATGACCGTGTCTGAATCCTTTTTTGAATTGCCCATCGTAAATATCACCATTTGGAAAGGTCTTTTTTCCGTGTCCGTGCGGTGCTCCAGAGACCATTTCTCCACTGTATTGGGAGCCATCCTCTAATACTTGATAACTCGAGTCTGCAGCTCTGGAAAGAATTTTAGACTCTGTGTTTTTCTCCGAAAAGGAAGACTTTTCAGCTGCTTGATCTGAGCAACTTTGAAAAACGAGCAAGGCGGGTAATGTGGCTAGAATACAGGATAGTCTCGCATTGCTTTTCATTTTAATAACTAATACTTTTACTAACCTGAAAAATACTCGTTACAATTGAAATTGCAACAAGTGCAACTAACGAAAAAGCAAAACCTAAAGCTCCACCGGACACTAAAGTTGTCATGATTTTTATCTTACTGGTCAACTGATCGCGAAATGCCCGACTAGTGTCTTCCATACTATTACCTAAATTTCCAGTTTTTTCGCCAACTTCAATTACATCCAATTGCATAAGTGGCATAAGCTTAAACTTCCGAAGTGACTCAGGTAATGATTTGCCTTCATTCACAAGGGCTCTTGCTGCCCTAAACCTACTTCTTAAAAAACGATTCTTGATTGTTTTTTCGCATAACCTGAGATTTTCGGTCAAACCGATACCACTCCAAATCAATGTAGATAAAAGACTGGATAACTGGAAGAGCTCGGAAAGATACAGAATTTGCCCAAATAAAGGTAATTGCAAAATAGACTTATCGATCAACATGCCACCTTTTTGGGTCTTATTCCATTGAATGAGCGATCCCAGTCCAACTAAAATCGCAATCAAAATAAATGGGCCTACGGTTAGTAGTAATTCCGATCCATTGATCAAGATCTTTGCCATCAAGTTTAATTCGCCACCCAAAGAGTCGAGCATTTCTTGAATTTGTGGAAGAAGGTAGAAAAGGAAAAAAAGAACAACACCAACCGCAATGATTCCAACAAATACTGGATAAGTCATACTACTAACTACTTTTGAACGTATCTCTCTCTTTTCCTCCAGATGTGAGATAATCTTGGAAAGAATCGGACTCAAATTACCCGTAGCTTCCCCAGCCTCAATTACAAAAGTAGAAGATTCAGAAAAGTACTGGGGGAGTAAACGCATTGCTCGAGAGAGTGTTCTGCCCTCAGCAAGTTCTTTCCAAAGATTTGTAGCAATATCTTTTTGATAAGGATCCGAAAGCCTAGTGTTTAGCAATTTAACGGAGTCAGCAACTGGCATACCACTACTATGCAATTCATTTAATCTTTTAAGAAATTCTAAACCAATTTTCTCCCCCTTAGAGCTTCCCTTCACCAAGATTTTACTCTTGCTTAGTAAACCTTTACTTTTCCCTTTGCCATGTTTGGGTAGATTTGAATCTATTTTCTTAGAAGAACCAAAGAATTTGATAACGGTTAGTTGATTAGCCCGAAGGTTTTTTTTGGCCTCTCTTCCGGAACTAGCCTCGATGGATCCAGAAATTGTTTTTCCACGTTTGTCAATTGCTTGGTATTGGAATTCGGGCATTTTGAAAGATAAACGTATGCAAGTTTCTAGGAAACAACATCATCATCAATCATGCCATCGGCATAACGGATTACTTCATCAATCGTTGTTAATCCTCGTTTAATTTGCTCCCAACCACTTCCCTGAAGCGTACTCATCCCTTCTTTCAAGGCAACATCGCGAATATCAGGTGCTGAGGCACTATTAATTACTAGGCTATGTATCGAATCGCTCATTCGCATTAATTCAAAAATTCCTACTCTTCCCCTGTATCCAAGGTTTTGACAATTTTGGCAACCATCAGCTACTTGCACTTTTTTTAAATTAGCAACCTCACTCTCCCCGACTCCTAACAGAGAAAGAGATGCTTGTAATTCTGACTCTGAAATACCCGATGGTTTTCTGCACTCCATGCACAGCCTTCTAACTAATCTTTGTGCAATCACCATCTCTACTGAAGATGCGATAAGAAAAGGTTCAATCTCCATATCAATTAAACGGGTAATCGCACCAGGAGCATCGTTTGTGTGTAAAGTACTGAGAACTAAGTGTCCTGTAAGTGAAGCCCTTATTGCAATGTCAGCGGTTTCTCTGTCACGGATTTCGCCAACCATAATAACATCTGGATCTTGCCGCAGAATTTCCCTCAAAGCACTTGCAAAATTAAAACCAATATCAGAATTCACTTGAGTTTGGTTAATACCTGCAACCTCGTATTCAACAGGATCCTCGACTGTCATAATTCTTCTTTCAGGTTTATGAATCTTGCGAATAAAAGCAGTCAATGAAGTCGATTTCCCCGAGCCTGTTGGTCCCGTGACCAGAACAATTCCATGAGGCTTCTCTAAAACTGAAACTACATTTTTTTCATCTGTTGAAGACAGACCCAGTTCCGGCATCGATAGAGGTTGAGATTTCTCGTTAAGTAATCGTAAACTCACGCTCTCACCGTAAAGCGTAGGTAGGGTCGAAACTCGAATATCAAGATCGCTCTGACCATGAGAAAAAGTAATTCTTCCCCCTTGCGGTCTTCGTTTCTCCGAAATATTGATACCACTCATTATCTTAATTCTGGAAATAATTGCGTCTTGAAAAGATCTTAGGTTATCTGGAACTCTTACTGGCACTAACTGTCCATCGATTCGATACCTTATTTGCAGCGTTTCCTTGTGAGGTTCAAAGTGAATATCAGTTGCACGGTCAACAATAGCTTTCAATATGACTTCGTTAACAAACCGAATAATCGCAGCATTTTGATCTTCCAAATCGTCTTGCTTGTCTTCCTCGTCATTATCTTCTAAATCAGAGTCATCTAGACTATCGGCACCTATGCCAAAATTTTCGGTAATTGCATGATTGATTTTTTCTGGAAGACCAAGAAACCAAATTGGTTTCTTTCCTGATACAGCATATACCCATTGGCTCATTCTTGGAGTCGGTGGCCAGACAGTTAAAAGATTAATTTTACCTTCATTTGAATCCAACAATGGTTTTGAGCTTTTGTTTTTCTCAAATTCAGCCAAGCACTGGTTCAACACCACTATTAGATCTGAAGTTGGATAAGGTTTTGTAAGAATACGATTAACCTTTCCACTATCTATCGCCTCTTTGGCTGTGTTGGTATCAGAGTGACCTGTGAGCAATATACTAATGATTGTAGGGTCGATTTTATTAATTTCAGAAAGCATACTGGCACCATTCATTCCAGGCATCTGCATGTCAGAAAGAACCATTACAAAATCTCCCTCTGATCTAAATTTCTTTAGTCCTTCTTCTCCGCTAAGTGCAGTATGAACTTCAAATTCTTTCTGCAAATGTAATTCAAATCCTTTTAGGATCGGAACTTCATCATCCACACACAAAATCTTTGGTAACTTGGCAGCATCTTTATTTGCCTCGATTGGTAAGCAATTAAATGAATGGATTAGCCTTAGGGGAATTAGTTTGGTCGGATTTTCAGAAAGTTCGAATCTGTTAAGAAAAGTAAGATTTGTTTTTCTGCCAATTTCCAACATCGTTTGCTCGATTGGTGTGGAAGTCTTTGATGCCAAAATTCTGGCCCTATCTTCAAGTGGCGAATTTAGCACATTTAATCGCTCCAAGTCAGAAATATCGGACCACCAATCCATGTTTTCTTGACTGATGCTCAAATCATCGGGCCCAGAAGAGGACTTTACCTCTTCTTCGTTCTCATCTGGACTGTTAGGTGAGATCATTTTTTAGTTGAGGGATTGACTGATGGTCTGCGTGGCGGAATTGTTATAGTTCTACCCCCTGAAGTAACAATTCTTTTAACACTTGGCTTAGTCTGAACCGGTGTCTTTGTCGTAGGCTTGGTTGGGGCTTTCTTGACCGGCATAGCACTAGGGACTTGCAAAACTTTCTGCTCAGATTTTTTTAGACTTAAGGTAAAGCCGCCTTTTAATTTAACCACCTCAGTATCGGGATTAAAGCCCTCAATTTCTACTTTTCCATCATCAAAACTCTCTCCTTCCTGAAGCCATACTCCTTTATTTTTGGCTTTATCAAAAATTGAAAAATACCATTTGTCTTGATATTTAAAAAAGCCTCTTAATTCGATGTTTGTATTTTGAGGTTTAGGAGGAGGTGGTGGTGGAACAGGCTTTTGCACCACAGGTTTTGGTTGGTTAGATCCCGGGCGTAAAAAAGGATTTTGACCGCATACAATATTGGAAATCAAAAAGACCTTAATTGAGAAAAACAAAAAAAGACGAAACATTTTAAAAAAGGTTTGGAAGCGGAGATTTGTTGTCTTGCTCTGAAAAAGAATCTTCAAACGGTTTCATTGTTCTTAAATCGTAGGATTCACCATCAAGAAATTTGAACTTCGGTTGAAAATTGGGGCGTGATCTCATCTTGATTTTTTCATTTATCAAATCAGACGATTCTTCAATTCTATTAACTACTCTCTCAATATTATCATCGTCTGGGTCGACAATGGTTGGTTTGATAAATATTAACAATTCTGTGGGTGTGTATTTGGTTGAATTTGGGGTAAAGAATTTTTCTCCGAAATATGGAATATCGCTTAAAAAGCGGTATTTTGCTGTGGTTGAATCATATTGTGCCTCCTGCAATCCACCCAAGGCTACAATCTCTCCATCTTTAAGAGTCAGAAACGTTTTAGCTTCTCTATTCTTTTTAGCGGGCAACTCCTGTCCTTCATAAACATTGACATTTGTTTCATCAAATTTTTCAGCTTTGATTTCGACTTCCATAAATATGCTTCCCTTTTTTTCAAGTATACGGCGACCAAATTCATCAAGAACGAATGAACCATTTTCATCAGTCTTATACACATTGAGCCCAATTTTAGGTTTAGAAATTTCGAGAGATGTTTTCGCTGAAAGCATATCACGATTGCTTCCCGGAGATGTTTGAGTATTGTCTCCAGTATTGTTTGCACCAGAACGGTATGGGTCATAATAATAAGGTGTGACGAAGCTCCTCTCATCCTCTATCATAATATGTACCTTTTCTGAATTGTGTGAGACCATCAGGGATGGAGAAGAAAAAATTCGGACGTCATTTCTAGTTGTTGCCTGAGAAAAGATAGTTGACCAACTAATACCGTTTAATTTCCAATTTGTTAACGAAAACCCCAGTGGAGAATTAATTCCCGGAATCTGCAAGGTTCCATCTAAACTAGAAGGGGTTTCAATCCTTTCAGTTCTTATTTCTCCTGTTGGAAGTCCGCTAGAATCCCTAACTTCGTATTCTTGAAATTCTACTTTTTTTTCACTCCACTCGAGATCCTTAAATAACGCATCGATTCCTCTGGAGTTTTCATCACTAAGGTCGACCATAACAAAAATCGTATCAATACGAGCTAGTGGTAAAGGTTGGTCAAGATCCTCAATCATTCTACCAATCTCTTCAATATCATCCTTTGTGCCATAAACAAGAATTGCATTACTTCTTTCATCTGAGGAAATGGTCACATAGTCACTAAATTCATGTGCTTGTTTTGACTCCGGTGTGCCAGAATCAGCAGTCGGTGTAGTAGGGTTTTTCTGGTCCTGAGTTGCATTTTGGGCTGAAGCACCTGTTTTGCGTCCTTGAATTTGCTGTTTTACTTGCTGCTGCTTTTTAATCACTTCATCCAATATTGCTTGAATTTCTTTCGCCTCAGCATGTTGTAAGCTAAAATGTTTGTTGGTTGTGGTCCTTTTAATCGGAGCATCATAGGCATTTAGAATGTATTCTATGGTACTCCAATTTTCTTCCCTTGTTACAATCAAAAGCTTACCTGTTCGCTCATCAGCATCTACTTGGGTAGTTCCTCCTAAAAAAGGTTTAAAGCTTCCCTCAATCAAAGATTTCAACTTATTTTCCAATTCCTTAGCACCGGCATATTTAGTCTGCCACACTTCCCATTTCATTCCTAATTCATCGCGTGTGACTGGTTTGTCGATCTCTTCAAGCACTTCTTCCATCCTTTGTAAATTCAACAGCGAGTCGGTAATCAAAATGCTGTTTGATTTTTCGAAAACCAACAAATTACTAACATTGGGGGTTGCAAACGCATTCAGTTGCTCTCGGACTTCAAGAGCAGGGGCATAATTAAGTCTAAATAATTTCATGTATATTCTTTGACTTGGTCTTAGGGAGGATGCGGGAACATCTAACCAAATCGGAACATGAACAGTTGCTCCTTGAGCGGGTACAGCCTTGTAAAATTTCTCGTTTATTTTCGTAATCGCAATTCCATTCATTGCTAATAAACTTTCGACTGCGAGCAAAGTTTCTCTCTTTGTAAGAACTGACATACTGTCGAAGGTAACTTTTACAGCTGGCAAGTTTTGGGGGCGCAGGATATGCCGGTTGGTAATTAATTGAATCATATCCAAAATCATATTCGTATCCTGATCTCTCAACCTGAGCCTTTCCATTGGCTCGTCCAATCCATCGATCAAGAGAAGTTCCTCTGGGTCAGTCAAGGGACTAAACACCGGTAAAGCAGCATCCTCAGCCGTGGTATTTGTAGCTATAGGGGGAAGTGCAGGTTCCGTGGGAGTCGATGGTTGAGATGTAATCGAAGGGGGTAAATCTGGTAAAGATTCTGTTTCAACTTGTACTTGTGCATAGCAGTAATACACCCCTAAGAAGAGAGGGAAGAAATAATGAATAAATTTTGTTTTCATGGATTTAAAAACTCAACTGAACTGACTTCAAAGGTGGCATCGAAAGTCGTTGGGTCGTAAGGTTTATTTCTCGGTGGATAGTTAGGTTCAATCTCAACCTCACTTAGAAACATGTAGGGGCTCTCTTTTCGTATCAAGGCTGCATATTCATTTACATCCTCATAGCTAGCTCGCTGGAATTTGATTCTTACCCTGTGTTGTTTATACCTCTCTCTTTCATCAGAAGGTAGTTCTCGATAATCCCTTTGTGGAAAAACTTGGTCTGCCAATCTGGAAGCGAGATTGCTTAGTTGATTTTTATCGTAGCTTTTATTTTTTTGCTCTGTCTTTTGCTTTTCCAACGCAGAATCAATCATTGGTTTCAAAGAGATAATAGTTTGATGACCGCTCATTGTTTGATCTGCAAACTTCCAATCTTGATAAAGGATTGAGGCAAACTTCAGTGTTTGGATAAGCCCGATCAACAAGACCGTCCATAAAGTGATAACTAAAAGCGTTTGCTCTCTGTTATTTAAACGAAGAAAGAATTTCTCAACAGCCTTCATCCTTGTTTTACTTCTGGGTTGTTAGTCAATGAACCTGTAGCAGGTTTAGTTCCTTCAGTTTCTTCTGATAAGCTAATATCAACTTCAAATGTATGTTTGCCAGCCGCACTTTTGATTTGCCTTCGTACTTTTCCGGATCTGTCCAGCTGAAGAGTGGCCACATTCTTTATTTTTATGTTTTCTAGAAAACGGTTGATTAACTGTACATTCTTTCCCTCTCCTTTAATCTCGATGTCACTTCTACTTTCAAAATGAGCTGAAGTAAACCAAACATCCAAATTTCCTTCCGTGCCACCGAGAAATGGATACAGACGGTTAATTGACCCAAAAGGATCTATTCCACCTAATTTATTCTGCCTTAATTTCTCGAGTAATTTTTGGGATTCTAAAACAAGTGGAATTTCAGCGGCCATTTGGTTAACGAGAACTTTTTTATCCTGCACCTTAACTTCGAAAATTTTTGTCCCTAAAAATAACACTAACAATGCAGCAACTCCTAAACCCCAGAATAATGTTGCTTTCCATTTCTGCCTAGCTTGCTTTCTTCTTTTAGTTTCAGACTTTATGAATTCTGGAGAGCGCAAATCTGCCAGCCACAAAATTTCGCCATCCAATAAAATGTCCTGATCAAAGTCATTGGCAGTTCCATCTTTCCATTCATGTTCAAACTTAAAAACGCCATCCTTCTGGCGGTAAACATCACCAGCAATAAGTATATCCTGAATTATTTCATATTTCTCCAAATTTATAAGAGAAAGCAATTTGCCTCTTGATGCTTCGATAGACTGAGGATTCCCCTCCTCTATTGGCATGGAGAATATATGCCTTGGAACTCCACAATTCTCGCCAAATGCAGCGATGCTTAATGTTTCATCATGTAAAAGAAAAAGGGCAGTTGCCCTGCTAAAAGAAAGCCCAAAAAGGGATGTAAAGGATGGGAAAACTCTTCTAAAAGCATCAAGATTTTGCCAACCAAGGTTCTTAAGCTTTATTATTGGACAAGCAAAAAGCAAAATCACACCCTCTAAAAACGAACCGTAATATCCCCAAACTAATTGATTGGATGGATAGGGTGAAAATGAGCGATTCTCAAGAATCTCAATAATGAAATTTTCGATTAATTCTTTTTCATTACCATCGACCTCACTAGTTAAGGATGCAGGCAATGTAATCGACTCACAAAAGAAATGTTCTCCTGGAATACGAAGAGTCAATTCACTTAAATCTGAAAAGACCAAATCAGTTATTTCTTCTGAATCAGATGACATTTTTTAAAGGGAATCAGGTGAAAAAGGTATTTTCATTGGAATAATCATTCAATGACCTATCAAACCTACTTCTAAAGATTATTTCAGTCGATTAAATTCTCATTCTCTCTAAGAGCCAACAAGCGTAATGGATACTTGAGCTTCTCATTTTTTTTACTTCTTTTTGCAACTTTCGGAAGATTAGCTGAAGTATTTCTTACATTTCCTCGAGCAGGAGCCAACTGCGTTGACAAGACCGCATGCAGTTGAAACATGGATTTACCTCTTTCAACCGTTATAACTACTCGTAAGACTATAACTTCCCTACTTATCTTTATCCCCATTTCTGAGGCCAATTTGCTTATTGAATCATAAAATTCATTTCGATCCTGTAACGAATCAGAGGATTTTAATTCAATCAGTTCCTCATACACAAAATCATCCGATCCTGCGAGAACTCGAAGAATAAAATCAGAGCAAGCAAATGGATTAATTGCACCTTCATTGTAAAATGAAAAGGAATCTTTGAAGTCTTTAAAATGCTTACTGTCCGTACCGTCTTGATTAAAAAAAAGGCCCAACTCATCAGTACCACTCTCCCCAAAACCAAATCCTCTGATCATCTTAAATTCATCAAAAGATGATATTTTTCTTCCTGGAGTAAAATAAGGAGAATCTAAATCTTCATAAAAATCATCCTCCGCACCATCGTCCCTCTCATCGTCGTCCTCATCCTCCCAGTCGCGTAGAGAATCTAACAACGGACGACCATCTTCCTCATCCGTCAATCCACCACCCTCTGATTCGCTCACCATTTGGGCAAACAAAGCTACCAAGTTTTGATCACTAACTTTATTAAGGGGTATTTTCCCGGACTCGTCACTTAATTCAACAGACCATTTAATTGCCGAAGATTCATTTTCGCCCCCATCAAAATTTGATAGGAAAGAAGGGTTTTCCATCTCTGCAAATTTTAATGGATTTTGCCAACCCTGTCCGTTTTCTAATTTGTTCAGTGCCATTTTATATTCATTCACCACTCCGACGACTAAATCTAAGGCAGAATAGGCATAGGTGCGTAAATCATCTCTTCGATGGAATTGACTTACATGTCTCAATTCCTGTGTAGTCTCTTTCATTAGACGAACGCATAATACTGAAATGAAAACAATAAGAGCCAAAACAAATACGAGTACTGAGCCTTTCTTTTTAATATTAGCTCTTTTCATTATATTTCAGATTCAATTCCACTAGGAGCGTGGTGTTTAATAGGAAGTGATATTGTTCGCTCCAAATCTTCTTCATCCCACCTGAAAACCAATTTCATGAAGTCAGGAATTCTAAATTCTTCACTTTTTTCACTCTCCTGTAAATCTCTAGAAAAATCCCAACTTTTAATGTCATCTTCCTGGTCATCCTCTTCTCCATAGTAACAATAAAACACCTCCTGGCAGAATGGACTTATTACGGTCTTACGTAATCCTTCCTCTTCGATTGGCTGGAGAATCCCTTCATCATTTTTTTCCAATTCCTGCAACTCTGAAAACCATAGCAAACTCAATCCATCATTTTCTTCGGGAAAAAGATAAGTTCTTACCTTTACTACTTTTCCATGAGGACTAAAAAAAAGGGGTGGTGCTTCTTTCAGATAAAATGATACCAAAGGGTCTTCAATACTACCGAACCCAATCGGAGCTTCTAATTTAACTGTCCGATCTCCATCCTTGGACGACGGTGCCAGCGTTGCCTCTTCAAGTAGTGCCGTCAAAAATTGAGCGACACCATTCACATGTGCATCAAAAGCATCGCGAGTCGCAGGACGGTTGGCCCATGCTTGTGAAATCGTCATTAAGAGCGAAGTTGCAGAAATTAAAACAAGACTTCCAATAGATAAAGCCAGCAAGACTTCCACCATCGTAAAACCTCTTTTTAAACTGCTCATCAGTCTCTCTTGCGCTCTGCTTCAAGTTCGGTAATAAGCTCCTTCCTCTCCTCCCAAAGTCTCTGGCGGTCTGAACTAAAGTCAGAATGTCTCGCCCAGGTGGGACGAAGCATAAGCATGTGGTAAATCCTCTCTCCTGCTTCCACACCTAATTCTTCATTCCCATCATAAGCAAGAGTTAAGGATACTTTGTAAAGATCAGTTACTGAAGTCATTTCAACTTCTGTCTCCCATTGTACATCCCCCATGCTGATGGTTGGAAGATCTCCGCCTTCAGAAAGTTTTTCATAATCTTCTTCCTGAAAAACTTGACTACGAACCCAGAGTAAATCCTGCTCGAGTTCCCTCGCATCTTTCATAAAGCGAATCGTTCTGGAAGCCACAAAAGCACCCTCGACTAAATAAACAGCAGACAAAGCAAAAAGTGCCAGTGCAATCAGCACTTCGATCAGCATAAATGCTCTTTTGCTTTTTATCATTCAATCTTTATTTCCAAGAACAAATGCCGAAAATGGATCAAATTCGACTTCCTCTGTTTCTCCCCTAAAGGTGACTTCAGTAATGAATGGCACACTAGAACCAGCATGAAAATTTACAGTGGTTAGCAATAATTCATCTTCATCAAATTCAGTACGGCCTCCATCAACTCCGGCCAAAGGTCCTATTGCCCTGAAAACTATTTTGGGCATCAAATCATCATCACTTTTTATTTCTTCGGTTATTTCTTCATAAACTGGATGACTTTGCAAAACTTCTCCATCTCTATTTTTTATGAGAAAAGTAGCATTTTGATCATCCCAAAACAGGAGAACTTCTCTTTTCATTTCGCTGGAATAGTAGAGTGCATCCAATGTCGCTCTTTTAAGCACCCTGACCGGCGGTTCAGAGTTGCCGCCCAGAATAAAAGCTCCTGCATTGCCTGCGACAATGCCTGCCATTACTGCAACGAGTGCAAGCACGAGAAGAATCTCGATCAGGGTAAATCCAGATACCTTTCTTCTCGTTTTACTACTCGTCAAATCAATTAACAGGATCTTTGTTACTTAATCTTTTACCATCGGGGGATGTAGTCCAAAGTTCAAAACTTGTGCCCTGTGGAGTATATTGATACTGCTTGCCCCAAGGATCATTCAAATCACTAGTTTTGTTTACAAAAGGTGGAACTCCGCTTGGCGGGGTTTGTAGGTCACTTAAAGATTTTGGATACTCACCAACCAAGGCAAGGTAACTGTTAATGTACGCAGGGCCAGTACTATTGACCCATGTCTGAGCAGCTTTTTCCTTTCCTCCCCCAAAAATTCCACCGAGATTCTGCATCGCAAGACCAGCCACAATGCCTATTAATGCCAATACAATCAGAATTTCTACAAGTGTAAAACCTCGCTTTGCTTTTATAAATCCTTCAACTTTATTTTTATTAACTACTTTTATCATGGTAATTCAGATTTAAGTTACTACATGAATCATATCACAATCAACTAGAAATAGCTATTTTGTTGTGGTTTGCTCTTGCTTTAAACCAACATAGAATACAACTTTAGTATGTGAGCTTAGTTGATTATTTACCAGTTCTTCTGCAGATTATGTTGGCTGTCGGTATGGGTGTGGGGATTCTAGTTGCGAGTCATCTCTTTGGTCAAAAAGCTCAACGAAGTAAAATCAAAGATTCTCCTTATGAGTGCGGATTAGCTTCCGAAGTAGGCGGTGAAACCCGTTACTCAGTTAAATTTTACATAACTGCAATGCTTTTCATTTTATTCGATATTGATGTGGTCTTTCTAATTCCATGGGTACTCACACACAGGGATCTTGTAGCCGCAGGAATTCCTATACTCGGCCCAATGATGTTTTTCACTTTTATTTTGGTTATTGGACTCATCTACGAACTCAAAAGCGGTGCCCTTAAGTGGGAAAAATAGTTCGTCCATTGCAAGACTCAAGGAAACCTTTTCATTTCCTTTCGGTCTAATTTTCAAGGTGTGAGAATTGATCGGTATATTTCAAACTCAAGGATCATTGACCTTTCATCTCGGGATCTTAAATCTGCATATTCTGAATTGCTTCAAACTTTCAGCTCACAGTTAGTTTCACCCGTAATCCGGAAAAAAGTCCTAAAGGAACTGGTTGATCGCGAGAAGTCCTTAACCAGCTACATTGGTGAAGGAGTCGCACTTCCCCACGCTCGTGTCTCAATGAAAAGGCCTTATGCTTTAGCAGTCGGTCGATGCCCAGCTGGACTTTCTTTTGAAGGAAGGGACAGCTATGAAGATATTCGATTTGTTTTTATGCTTCTGGCTAGCGAAAAAGCCCAAAATTACCTTTCTTTCCTAGCCGCTTTAGCTCGTTCTTTTCAGGACAATTCAGTCATGGACCAACTTTGGATGGCCAGGGACAAAAAAGAATTTAAGGCTGCGGTAAGGAATGCATTTGCTGAAACCGACGACCGACCCGCTCGCAGAAGAACCAAATTCAACAAATTGCTCACTGACGAAGCAGCGAAGATTGCCAAGGCTGCAGAGTGTTCAACCATACTTGTTTTTACGGATGTTTTCCCCCCTGCCCTAGCACCCCGTATGACTTTTCCAAACTTTAAAGTGGTACTTGCTGGAGAAGATGTATCCGATGAGGATCGAATTCATCACAGGGCTGATGCTACCTTAGCAGTTCGTGCATTATCGCGCTCAAGATTATCTCAATTACGAGCTGCTATTCTACTTGGGTTAACCAGAGGGATCTTTGGATTCCAAGATCGCGTTTGTTGCGTTGGCGGAATTCCTGACAGTGGCCAATTCGATACCGTCTTGGTTGTTGATGTTGATGAAGAATTTGAATCCGTAATTGGACAGGGTGACGAAATGCTTCCTAACGATGTTTCTGCTGAGTCCCTTGAGCGGCTCACTGCAATTGCTACCGATCTTGCAACTGCTGGCCGCGAAGGAAAATCTATAGGAGCAATGTTCATACTAGGCGACCATGAAGAGGTGATGAAAAGATCAAAACAACTTATCCTCAATCCTTTTCATGGCTATGCAGAGGAGGATCGTAATATTCTAAATCCCTTTATGGATGAGACCATCAAAGAATTGGCATTGATCGATGGAGCATTTATCGTCCAAGGTAACGGAGTTGTTGAGTCTGCTGGATGCCTTATTCAGGCAAAAGCCGATGAAATTGAACTTCCGGGTGGACTAGGTACTCGACATGCAGCGGCAGCTGCGGTTACTCAAGTTACGGACTCACTTGCTTTAGTAGTGTCCAGCTCCGGTCAGGTTACTTATTTCCGCAAAGGTCGTATGTTTACACTCTTAGAAAAATCTGAGGGTCGTGCATTGTAATCAAAAAATGGGAAATTATTTCAAGTAGTCTATGCCCAAAATTGGTTTTTTTGGTGGAAGTTTTGACCCGATACATAACGGGCATGTTTCGCTGGCACTCTGTGCCATTGAAGAATTGTCACTCGAAAAAGTATTACTTTGTCCTGCTCACTTTGCCCCGTTGCGAAACCAAAAGCCACTTTTTTCTTCAGCAGACAGAATGACCATGGTGAATTCCCTTTCAAAAATACATGGGAAGCTCGAACCTTTTGATTATGAGATCATTTCGGGCAAGACTTGCTACACCTATGAAACTCTCAAGTTTGTCAAAAGAAAATACCCAGATCATGAGATCATTGTTATGCTTGGAGAAGATCAGATTTCCCAAATTCAAAAATGGAAATTTAGTCGTCAACTTATCGAAGAGTATTCAATCCTGGTTTTTCAAAGGACTTCGAAAAATTCTTCTGATAGTTCTTTGTTTAAATCTCTTAAATCAAATATTAAAAAGCTTCGGAATCCATTATACCCTCACTCCTCAACAGAGATAAGAAAACGAATAGAGCAGGGTCTAGATATTTCATCACTAGTTCCAGAACCAGTATTCAACATAATTAAAAACCATATTCTTATTAATCATTTTTCTACATGAGCACCTTGCTCCCAAAAAATAAATCTGAGCTTCGGCAAAACCTTCAAGTTGCTTGCGAAGCCTTACTCGACAAAAAAGCAGAAAATCTTAAGCTTTTATATTTCGGGGATAAATCCCCTCTGACTGATTGCTTCATCATCGCTACCGGTACTTCGGACCCTCATCTTAAAGCTCTACGTAATAACCTCGAAGTAGTCCTTAAGGAAAACCGTATTGAAACCCTCTCTAAGGATCGTTTCCAACCAGGCGGTTGGTTAGTATTGGATGCGATTGACTTTGTAGTTCATTTATTTTCCAAGGAACAACGCGACAACTATGCTCTTGAGCAATTATGGAAAGATGCTGATCTATTGGCACCCGAAGATCTTTAATTTTTTTGTTCCATAAATTGTCTTCCTGTTGACCTAGAAGAAAAACTCTCAAAACCTTGAGTAAGTTTGATAAATATGAGCCACTATTTTTAAAACAAATTGATAACTAATCAGCCCAACCTATGACAAATCGAAGATCCTTTCTCAAACAAGCTTCCCTTGCTTCTGCTCCTTTTATTTTGCCCTCTCATATTTGGTCAGCAAAAGGAGACTCTTCTCCAAACAGTCGGATTAATGTAGCGATTATTGGTCCGGGTAAAATGGGACGTGGTCACGCTCATAAATTAATCCGTAATCCTCGTGCTCAGGTCACTGGCTTTGCGGAGATTGCAGATGTGCGGACACGACACACTAAGGATTTGATTGAGAGGCACTACTCTAAAAATACTTCTGGTGATAAATGGAAGGGACTGAAAATAACGAAGGACTACCTTGAGCTCTTGGAGGACAAATCCCTCGATGCCGTGCTTATCGCCACACCCGATCATTGGCATGGCGAGGCCACAATTCGTGCCGCACGGGCCAAAAAGCACGTGTACTGTGAAAAACCAGTATCTCTTACCATCAAGGAAGGGCGTGCCATGGCCGATGCGGTGAAAGATAACGGAGTTGTTTTTCAGACGGGTAGCCAACAGCGATCGGAATACGGAGGAAAATTTCGCCGAACCGTAGAGATGGTACGCAGCGGAGCGATTGGTGAGCTCAAAAAGATAAGAGTATGCGTGGGCAGTTCCCCCAAGCCCTGCGATCTGCCCACTGAAGCGACTCCCGAGGGCATAGATTGGGATGCATGGCTTGGGCCCGCACCCATGCGTGGATTCAATAAGATTCTTTGC
>JAYZJX010000107.1:0-6756 GCA_036164015.1 Verrucomicrobiota bacterium
TGATATAAGGCTGCCGCTCTTTTATCCAAGTCTTCAAGGTCTGGCTTATCATTTTGATCTTTAGAATTACTCAAATTCTTTATTAGAGAACCGTCATGCGGGTTTTCAGATTTCTCTTCAGACAGGTAATCACTTTTTTGATTTGAATCCTCCATGATCAATTCAGATTTCTCGGAATCATTTTTTTGTAATGATTCCAATCGAATCATTAATGCCTTGGCTCTATCATTTAACTTTTCAAAATCCTCCCCTGAAACTGAAGGCTTTTGAGCCTTCAACATACAGGAAAACAAAAAAATGCATATGCACGAGAAAAAGATTTCTCTAGCAAAATTCATAAAAGTGCCTTCCACATTTTTGCATAGTATTTCTCATAGGAGAGCAACTCTTCATGAGTACCTCGCTCAACGATTTCCCCACTATCCATTACTAGAATTTCGTCCGCACCTTTTGCTATTTTCAAACGATGAGCAATAAAGATAATTGTACAATTCATACCTATCAGATTCTTCATAATCTGCTCCTGTAAATGATTGTCCAGGGCACTGGTTGCCTCATCCATAATCAAAATCCGAGGCTTTCGAATGAGAGCTCTTGCAATTGCAATTCTTTGGATCTGCCCCCCTGAGAATGCTCCGAACTGAGTTCCCGTCAATGTATGTAATTTCATGGGTAATTCTGCTATTTCATCCCAAATACATGCTGCTTTTGCAGCTGCAATTACATCCTCTTGCGATGCATCAACCGCCCCGCGAATATTTTCATACAAAGTACCGTTAATTAAACGGAAGTCCTGCGGAACCACGGCAATATTAGCTCGCAAGGCAGCTGGATCGAGGGTATGCAACTCATAATCGTCGAGAAAAACCTGACCATTTGTGGGATGATCCAACCCACAAAGTAATTTACCAAGCGTACTTTTCCCTGATCCAGAACTTCCAACTATTACCACAAAAGAACCTTGTTTGATGGTAACCGTAGCTTGCTGAACAGCAGCAGTATTTTGTCCTGAATAATAGTAGGTAACTCGATCCGCTTTAAGATTGCCATTTACTTTTTCAGGCACCAAAAGATCAGCCTTACAATCGGGGCTTTTCTCAAGCAACATCTTGATGAATTTATACATCGGAATCTGTATTCCTGATTGAACAACTATCGAACACAATCCGCTGAGGTTTCCGCTAAATACTGCAAAAGCTCCGACAAAAGCAATAAACATAGCAGGTTCCAAATCGACTTTACCTAAGTCAACAATAAGCCAATAAACCAGGGCAGTTGTTAGAGTGACCCACCCTGCCTGAAATGAAGAATGAAGGATTCTAACTTTCTGACTGGAAAGAAGTTTTTTTCGAAGACGGCTATATCTTTCCGCCCATTGGTGTAAACATTCTTCTTCAGCAGCGGCTGCCTTAATTTTATGAATTCCAGAATACATTTCCAGAATGAAACTATTTACTATCCCGAGAGATTTTTCGCCTGCCATAAAAGCTCTAATTTGCCAGTAGGTGAAAGCAATGGCAGCTGAAACAGCCACAAGCCCAAATGCCAAAACTCCCATCCCGACTTTAAAATGAACCCAGAAAATCACACCCAAACTGCTGCACAACTGAAAACACATAGTCACTGAACGTTGAGCGATAGTTCGGAAAAATTGTTGCATACCAAGACAGGAGTTAATTCTCATTGCGATATCTCCAGATGCATGTTGCCTCAAAACACTCGATGGAAAATGCAATACTCTATGCCATAATGCTGCACTTGATGCGAGCGACAGCTTATAATCGATTCTTGTCATCACCATTGTGTCAAACCAGGTAAAAATTGTTTGAAAAACCCCTACAATCACCAACCCTCCGCATACAATTGCCAAAAGATTGGTTAGGGCACTCGGCAGCAATACATTGACAACAAAAGCTGATAAAACTGGAAGCAATGCGATTAAACCACTTAGAATAACGGCAAGGAAAAGGATTAATCCGATTTCGTTTCGAACGGCTTGTAATTCAAAAAACAGAAGATCAAACAAGTTGAGCGGTTGAGCAGGGAGTTGCTTATAAAAGTAAATGATCTTTGGAGACAAACTATCTCTCTCCGTTTTACTTAGAGAAAATGATTTGTCGCTGTGGGAATCCCATCCTAAGTATTTTCCCTTGTGATAAAACAAAACCAGGGGATCACCATCTTCCTTAAAAGCAATGAATGACCCTACATCTCTTTTCCACCAATCTCCCTTAAGTGTAGATTTTCGAATAATCAGGCCTGAACTATCGGCAATCTTGCTTAAAAGCTCAAAGGCATCAGTGGAATCAGTATTTTTGGGAATACTTGGCAGCCATCCATTTTTGTTAACCAGATAAAAGCCTGCACGCAGGATGTGGTTATTGGTTTTAGGTAAATAGGACTTTTGACCTGAAAGTAAATTTAATAGTCTACTTCGAACTGACTGTGTATAAACATCGTTTCTGGCAGAATGCTCTTCCCCAGCTTCTTTATTACTGCGCAAATGATTATCCCATCGATGGCATAATTCACTCCAATGAAAAGTGAATTGCTCCGCTAGTTCAACGGGAGCTCCCGGGCTGGAGAAGAATGTGGAAGTAGATAACCCATGAACATTACAAAATTCCTCGCTTTCATTGATTATCGCATTTTCTTCATGAAGGAAAAAATACTTTGGAAAGTTTTCAGAAGAATTTAAAGGACTGGGTTGAAGGCTCAATTTGTCCTTCCCTACCCATAAATAATTATTGCCTGACAAACCCATCTTTCCAGATGAAAGTTTTGTTTCTTCATCCGGCACCAATAATTCAGGTCGTCGCAAGCTCAACTTCAACTGATCTTTTTCAAACCTTGAAAGCTGAACCAAAGAATATGAGATTTTATTCCCGATAACTGAAAGCAGATTTTCAGCATCAATATTTGCCAGCAAATTATCAAGTAGAGTGAAGTTGCAAACACCTTTCTCATATGACCTTGCATACAAACGAAGCCCTTTTGGCATTTCGGGGGGAAGGATAAAAAAATCACCTGGCGATAATTCGGCAATTACTTTTCTTTGTTGGTATAAATTATTCTGGTCGTAAAGTTCTCCTTCCACAAACCAACTTTTATCAAGACTCCAAATTACGATTGCACCTTCTGGCTGACTGGACAACTCAAGGTATTTGCCTTGCAAATCAAACTTTTCCTGACTCGAATTAAACAGACAATTTTTGAATTGCTCAACAAGGACCGCTCTAGCATCAACTGACATTATTGAGTCTCCAAAGCGAAAAGTTTACGGTACTGACCATCTCGGTGATTAATCAGTTCAGCATGAGTACCTCTTTGTGCAATCTTGCCTTTATTAAAGACAATGATCTCATCACAAACCTGAATAGGCTCAATGCGATGGCTAATGATTATACCACCCGTACAATGTTGTCTTATTTGTTGTAGTACCAAATTTTCAGTCTCTGGATCAAGTGCCGCTGTTGCTTCATCCAATACAAGAAGGGCTGGATCCTTGGCAAGTGCTCTTGCAATTTCTAGTCTTGCTTTCTCTCCTCCGCTAACATTTGAACCGTTCTCTGAAAGTTTATGTTCATATCCATCCGGACGATTAATGATCCATTCATGAATACAGGCAATTTTCGCTGCTTTTGTTAATTGCTCAAATTTAATACTACTGTTCCACATTGAAAGATTTTCAGAAATTGTGGCATTAAAAAGTATAATCTTTTGATCAACAAAAGATATAATCTCTGAAAAGTCAGTAGTCTTGATTTTTGATATAGGAATACCGTCCAATTTAATATTTCCGCTCCAAGGTTGGAAAAGCTGAGAAACTAATCTTGCAATGGTTGATTTACCGGAACCTGATCCTCCAACAAAGGCAACCCATTTCCCGGGACCTATTGTAAGATTAAAGTCTTCCAGTAATGGAGGCTCCAGTTTTTGGTAGCCGAATGTTATATTTTCCATTTCTAACAAGGGATAACTTATACTTTCTCTAAGTGCGGATGACTTTGACTCTCCGGATTCATCAACCATACCGTCCTCACTTTGAGAAAATATATCATCAATTCGATCGATGTTTCCTTGCGTCTCTTGAATATCAGCAAAATGACTCAACATTTCCTGAATCGGAGCCAGAAATTGCATCATGAGTCCCTGAAATGCTACTAATACACCAAAAGTCATATTTCCTTTGATTACTTCATGCCCGCCAAAATAAAGTATTACAGCATAAGATCCTGCCCTCAAGAAGGTTGGGAGTGATTCAATGACCGTCCTTTTAACCGTTAATCGATTGCTCTCATTCAGTAATTTTGTTTTACGACCCACCAACTGCATCAACAAATTTTTTTCTAACCCGCTAACCTTCACTTCAGGTAATAATTGAAGGGCTTGCAACTGTTCACCAGTCTGTAAACTTGTTTCCCTGGTAATGGATTGATTCAGCTCTCTGACTCGGCGAATCTGCCAGGAAAAATAAAGTAAATTTACACCTGCAATGCCAAGCACAATATAGGAAAGAAAGGGGTCAAAGGTGAGCATAACCAACCAGTAAACCGCGGCGGTCAAAAGCCCGATAAATGACTTGCCCAAAGGACCGGCAATCAAGGCAGACAACTGGTCTACCAAAAGAGATCTTCCAGCTATCTCACTTGCAGACCTTTGTGAAAAGAACGATAGGGATAATCGCATTGATTTACTCAGCAATCGACTATTTAGAGCAATCGAAAGACGAGTCTGAAAAATCATCGTAATTGTCTGCTGCAAAAAGTTTAGCAGAAATTGTAACAAGGCTAATACTCCGATACATCCAAGCAATATGGGCAACCAATCCTCAAAGCCTTGTATAAGAATATAATCAATAAATATAATCGATAAAATCGGAAGGAGAGCCCCAGGAATAACCAAAGCCAAGCCCAATGCGGCCATCAAAAAAAGGCCTACCTTTATTTCACTAGCATACGCAAAAAGCGACTTCACCCAACTTGGGGGCTTACCTTCGGCTTTAAATGACTCATTTGGAGAGAAAGTAAGAACCACCCCGGTAAAGCATTCGTCCACCTCTTTTTCATCCACAATCATACGCCCATTTGCAGGATCATTTATCCAATATCGCGATCCGCGAATCTTTTCTAAGACCACAAAATGATTAAATTTCCAGTGGATTATTACAGGGAAATCTCTTAGCTCTCTTAGTTCATCGAGTTCCAAACTGTAAGCATTGCAATCAAAGCCTTGTTCTCGAGCATATTTTAAAAGATTTAAGGCATTACTCCCGTCTCTTGAAACGCCACAAACTTCTCGAAGATGTTCCACCGATACCCATTTTCCAAAATATCCAAAAACCATTGCAAGTGCGACAACTCCACACTCGGTGTGCTCTACCTGTAATAATGATGGTGTTCGAGATCCACCAAACCGCCGTTTTAATGCGGATAACATTTTACTCAGTCTGTGGTAAGAGAAGCCAGACTAGTCTTTCGTATCGGGTAATAATACTACCCTTTCCTACCATACCTACTTGCAACTCACGTTTTGCGTCTGATGCAGAACTCCATAAGAAATCTCCGGTATTCTCATCTCTTAAAATATTTACCCTTACCATAAATGGACTTCCCTCTTGCGTAATTCGCTCAACCAACTGGTCATTTCGTAATTCCTTCATTAATGCTGATGATGAAAGTGGCATGGGAGAAACTGAAGTTACTTCTGCTACCAACTTACCATATTTTGTTGGTGGGAAAGCCGAAAGTTCCAATTCTGTTCGCATGCCTACTTTCACAGGTTTAACTTGCTCACTGGAAATAAAAATCACAAAGGTCAACTCGCTAACCTCAGCATCAGGTTGCACCAAAATAACAGGTGATCCTGGAGATAAATAGTCACCAACCGAAGAGGTTACTTCAACTACTCTTCCTGAAATACGTGAAATTAATTTACCTTGATCCGCAAGTTGGCTTTTCAACAAATCTACTTCACTAATAAGTTGATCGCGCTCCAATTCTTTCTGCAAAAGTTCACGGGTTTCAGTAGAATCCTTTGCCCTTTGTTCTTTTAAATCACTGACAGTCATTCTTTCATCAGCAATTATTTTGTCCTCTGCTTGATCAACTCGATCAATCAAGGCGTGATACTGTTCGAACTGAATTAATCCATCATCGAATAATTTTTTCAACTCTCCCTTTCTCTGCTGAAATCGTAAAATTCTATTTCTGTTAAGCCTTTTTGCATCAGAAGCTAATTGATCAGTCGTTTTCTTAAACTTTGCCCTCTCAATTTGATCAAATGTTTGAAGATTTTTTATGTCCAAGACAAACTCGTTCAGCACTTTAAGTTTTCTTTGAGTTGCTTCTAACTTGTCTTCAATTTGGGATTGATCGAGGTCTGCAATTACTTGGCCTTTTTCCACTCGATCTCCTACTTTGACTGAAATTTCTTTGATACTACCTGGATCTTTCGCTGCAACTTGAAGGACTCCGACATCTGACCAAATTACAGAAGAACCAGAGACTTTGATTGGAACTTCAATAAAAATACAGCACAAAACACCCAAACTTAGAAGAATTGCGAAAACTACTAAAAAGAGAAATGATCTAAACCGAATCAAAGATGACGCCTGATCCAAATCATCAGAAGAAACTAAGCTATCAAGCGAATCTGATCTATAAGGGGATGACACGAAATGTAGGATTTAATTATATACGAACTTACTACTTTCGTAACTAATAGTACTCACTCGCTCAATCGAAAAAAACATTT
>JAYZJX010000108.1:0-6666 GCA_036164015.1 Verrucomicrobiota bacterium
ATCGCCATGTTCGTCCATCAGAGTTCCGAGGTATGCCTCTACACAGTGACCGAAAATGATAGGGTCCGAAACTTTCATCATGGTAGCTTTCATGTGAAGGGAAAACAACACATCTTCATCGACTGCTTTGTTTAGCTGTTCCGACAAAAAGGAGCGGAGGGCGCCACAGTTCATCACCGAAGCATCAATAACTTCGCCTTGTAACAGTTGAAGGTTTTCCTTAAGGACTTCTCTATTACCATTTGAATCTATAAATTCAATGTGTACCTTACTTTCTTTTTCAATGATAGCAGATTGTTCACTGCCGTAAAAATCCCCGGATTCCATATGAGAAACATGAGATTTTGAATCGGTTAACCACGCTCCCATCGAGTGCGGATTTTTTTGAGCATATTCTTTTACTGGTTTAGCAACGCGCCTGTCCGAATTTCCCTCTCTCAAAACCGGGTTTACCGCAGAGCCTAAAACTTTTGCATATATGTTACGGTTCTCTTTCTCCTCATCGGTTTGTGGATCAGATGGAAAGTCTGGTACCGCAAATCCTTTGCCCTGAAGTTCCTTGATGGCATCTTGAAGTTGTGGGATGGATGCACTGATATTGGGAAGTTTGATGATATTGGCTTCCGGTTCGTTGGCGAGTTTACCAAGTTCCGCCAAAGCATCAGGAATCTTTTGCTCGGGTGTTAGAGAGTCGGAGAAATTGGCGAGAATCCTGCCGGCAAGAGAAATGTCCTTAAGCTCAAATTTTATTCCGGAGCTTGCAGTAAATGCTCTGAGGATGGGGAGTAACGAATATGTGGCGAGCGCAGGTGCCTCGTCCGTCTTAGTATAGGCAATTGTTGAAGTAGGCATGTGTGAAATTTGAAAAAAAGAAGTCCTAGCTACTTAGATGCTCATCTGCAATCCTCTTCGATTGATTTTTGACAAGTGATTGACGAGGGAGACACAAAAAAGGGTACTTGAAAAGAAAATTCTCGGTTGTTAAGGGTATAATATGAATAAGTATTTATTATTTTTGAGCATTTTATTTACTTATTCATTCCTGAAAGGTGAACTTGTACCATTAAAAAATCGCACAGGTACTGTGATTGAAGCAAAAATTTTAAACTATCAAAACGGGAAAGTAAAATTGCAGCGAAAAGATGGGGTTATTTTTGTCGTTCCTATCTCAATTTTTGATCGGGTGTCCAGTTCGATTATTGAAAATAAAGCCAAGAAGATGGATTCGTTTTCTGACTCAGCAAGTACATCCATATCTACCCCAAAGTCACATGCCCCGCTTTCTAAAATTCCTTACTCAAAGTTTAATGATGCAATAGGTCATAAATTATTTAATGATACAAACTTATGGGATGATACTGCCGATGAGGTTGGCAGCAGGCTGAATTGGCCGGTGGAATCGGCGACCAGTAATTCAATCAGTTGTCGTTTATACGCAGCAGCAGATTACCGTTTCCTAGATGCCAGACCATATTCTGCAGTCTTTTACGGTTCGGCAGATAGCGTTACAAGTTTTTCGCTTGTTTTTGCCAATAAAGGAGACTGCTTTGCCGCAGCAGGGATAGCAGAAGAGCACTTCAAGGATGGTTCAGTAACTAATGATCCGGTCGAGTTGGAAAAAATGATCGAAAGGGATGAAGAAATATTGACAGAAAAATTGGAGAAGATCTTAGGAACGGGTAGGCGGCAGAATTTTGGTACAGGTTCTGCGAAAAGAAAAGTTATGCGCTGGGATTGGAATGGTCATAGTTTTTTGGTATCAGTTGCGGAAGGAGAATTTGTTAGTCTTTCGATTAATAAATCAGAAGTGGCTGACAAGAGGGGTAAACAGTCAAAAGTCGCTGATATGCATATTCGAAGAGTGCATGAGGCAAATGTTAATAAAAGAAATAACGGGGATGTGGTGATCATGAATATTCCAATGGTTGACCAAGGGCCAAAGGGATATTGTGTGCCTGCCACTTTTGAGCGTTGCATGAGATATATGGAAATTCCCGCTGATATGTATCTGCTAGCCATGGCTGGAAATACTGGTATGGGAGGTGGGACGGTTATTAGTAATCTAGTCAATGCCGTACAACAGGAGGTGTGGGCTGCCGGAAGAACAATGAAAACCGTCGATGGTTTGCCGTCCTTTAAGGAATTGGAAAAGTATCTAAAGGATGGAGTTCCTATACTTTGGGGCATGCATTCGACTCAATGGTTTAATGATACAGCAAACCGGAGGACTGCGATGCGTAGATCGAGCCAGTCTGATATCTGGAAAAAAATAATTGAGACAGCTGATGATAAGGTAGATAAGATGACACGCCCGCAGAGAGGTGAAAATTTGCACATCTGTATTATTCACGGTTACAATAATATAACTGGCGAAATTGCATTCACAGATTCATGGGGCCCGCGATTTACTGAGAGGTGGGTTTCAGCAAAAGAAGCCGAGCATTTTTCTAGCGGTCGCTGTTGGATTATCGAATATTAACTCTGAGCTAATTGAATTATGAATTTTATTGCTCTAGCCAACGCTCAGTCGTTCGATAATTTCCCCATGTGGGTACTATTCATATCGGTCGCTTGGGTAATAGTTTCGATAGCTCGTCTAAAAGTTCATCCCTTTTTGGCAATGATGAGTGGAGCTATCCTTGTAGGCTTGCTTTCGGGCCCTTTGCCTGAACCAACTGTTGAAAACAAAGGCCTCTTTCATAATCGAGTTGATTTACAGGATTCGGATTCCTCGTATTCCAATTTATCGCTAGCTGTAAAATGGAGTCTTTTGGGTTTTGGAAACACGGCCGGAGGAATAGGACTTATTATTGCTTTGGCTGCAATCGTTGGGATATGTATGATGAAAAGTGGTGCAGCGGAGCGAGTTGTCCGGCACTTACTCTCAGTTTTTGGAGAAAAGCGTGCAGGGTTGGTTTTATTGCTTAGTGGTTTTTTGCTATCCATACCCGTATTTTTCGACACTGTATTTTTTTTACTCATTCCTTTGGCTCGTGCGATGTCAATTCGAGCGGGTGCGAGATACTTGTATTTTGTAATGGCAATGGCAGGAGCTGGAGCTATTACGCATTCCATGGTTCCACCTACCCCCGGGCCGTTGATGATCGCAGAATTTCTTCAAATTGAATTGGGTTATGCCTTAATTGCCGGATTAATTGCCAGTGTCCCTTTGGCTTTTCTTGTGTTGTGGATGGCTGGATGGTTTGAGAGAAAATATGCTTATCCGATGCGTGAGGTCGGTGGAATAAATAGCCATGATTTGAAGGAAACCTTAGCAAAGGACACGAAAGATTTACCACCATTATTTCTCTCATACCTTCCAATCCTTTTGCCCGTGGTTTTAATCTCTTGTATTTCCTTACTAAAGGTTTTGGGCAGTCAAGGATTTGAATTGGGTGTACTAGCTCCCTCAATGGAAAATCAGAACTATCGTTTTCTTTCTTTTTTGGGTGAGCCCAATATTGCAATGGCACTTGCAGCACTAATTTCCGTTATTCTATTCGTGAGACAGAAAAACTATAATAAAGAAAATGAAAAGCAGACCCTAAGTAAAATTCTTGAGGCTCCTTTAGTTACAGCTGGATCAATTATTTTGATTACGGGAGCTGGTGGGGCATACGGAGGTATGATCCGATTGAGTGGAGTGGGAGAAGTCATTTCTGAATATGCTACTCAAATGAATATTTCTTATATTTTACTTGCATGGGGAATTACTGCATTTGTACGCATCGCTCAGGGTTCAGCAACAGTGGCAATGATTACGGGTGCTGGACTTATGGCTTCAATCATTGGGGATGGTGGGAATCTTACCCATCATCCTGTCTATGTTTTTCTAGCTGTAGGTTTCGGCTCCATCACTCTTTCGTGGATGAATGACAGTGGTTTTTGGGTTGTGCAAAAACTCAGTGGATTTACCGAAAGGGAAATGTTAAAAACATGGTCTTTGTTGTTAACTATAATTTCGATCGCAGGATTACTATTGAGTCTTGCCGGTTCGAATTTATTACCTTTGCGCTAGACAACGCTTTAATCGAGTTAAAGTTAGTTATTGTTGAATCGCTGCAGGCTTCGAGAAAGTATCTGTGGAATGACGAAGAGTTTTGCCTTGATCAAATTCAATCTCTGATACCAAATAACCTCGATCATCCCAATTGTAGGCTTTCCCATGAAGTTTACCATTTATGTGATTCGCAGAATATGACTTGAATCCATTGTCGGACCACCATGTTTCCATGCCATGTTTAATTCCTTCGCGATAGTTTATTGACTGGGATTGAACTCCGTTAGGGTGAAAAGTAGCTATCATTCCATCCAATAATCCATTTTTATAATTTTTGATGGTATTCAGGTAACCATCAGGTGTAAAAATTTTTACTTCTCCGTTTAAGTTTTCTCCATCATGGAGTGAGAATCTTATGCCATCGGAATTTAAGGTGGACCATGTTCTCCATTCGTCTTGAGTTCCACAGAAAATTGCAGAATCGGCATCGATGGTTGAATATTTTCTCATTTCAGATTCAAACTCACGGATGGGGTTTTCTGTAATTTCTGTAAGTGAAAGTTCATTGTAATCAAATCCCCAACCCTCACTGATTTTGGATAAATTACCATCCTTCTTCCACCAATAAGCTTTTCCTGTACGAAAACCATTTTCGTATGAGGAATAATGTTCCAGTTCTCCTGAGATATAATGACGAAAAACTTTTCCTGAATATGAAGAATTGTCCTTTCTTAGTCTTAATCTCCCTTTACTTACGGGAATTAGACCCGAATCGTTTTCATCCCTTTTCACAATATATTCGGGTCCTGCTTCAGGAGGTGGAAGGCGGGGGGTTTCTATATTTTCAAACACTTCCAAAAAGACTCTTTGATATGTGAAATTGTTACCAACAAATGCATCTTTGTATATCTTTTCCTGTCCCAAACTCGGAGCGTCGGCTTCTATAATTCTATGCTTACTATTGACTTGAGGTATTATATTTTTTTCTCCGGTCTCAGGGTTAGATTGGTCTGAAGACCAATCACAGGATGAAAACAAGAGGATTGTCCAAAAAGAAAATAAAAGTGATCTCATGTAAGAAGGGTAAATCAAATAAATCTAATTACACAAGGAATCATTTTTGGAAAAGTTGATCTGGATATATTTCTTGTTTGAATTCAATATCGAAACTTTTACAATTCGAATCTTGGCTAATTATAGTAATGATAAAGTTTCACAGCTTGTGCAGAACTTCTCTATTACCGGAAAATTCTTATCTCAAAGGAGAAAAGGTAATGGAAATGTCAATGACACAATCGTGGTCGAAATTGAAAACAAGGATGGTGTTAAAAAATTCATTCTCCAAAGAATAAATCATAATGTTTTTAATGATCCTCGTGGATTGATGGATAATTATTCGAGGGTTACCAGGCATCTTCAAACAAGGCGAAAATCCACATCATTGACTCTAATTTCTTCATTAAGTGGAGATACCTTCTTTGAAGATGAAAACGGAGATTTTTGGAGAATGATGCCTTTTATTGAAGGGGTTCATTGCTATGAGGTTGCACAAAAGCCTCTACACGCATACGAAGCAGCAAAAGCATTCGGAGACTTTCAAGTATGTCTATCCGATCTACCAGGGAAACCCCTTAATTTGACAATTCCTGATTTTCACAACACTGCCAAGTGTTTTCTCGAATATGAAAAAGCTAAACAAGTTAACTTCGACAATCGCATTGAAGAAGTGGGGGATCTAGACAATTTTATTTTAGAGAGAAAATCTTTATGCAATGCTATTCAAACGAACAAATTACCAGTTAGAATAGTACATAATGATACCAAGTTGAATAATGTGCTGCTTGATGAAAAAACTAGTAAAGGCGTTTCTGTGATAGATTTAGACACAGTAATGCCAGGTTGTGTTCTTCATGATTTCGGCGATCTGGTTCGAACAACATGTAATTCATCTGATGAAAATGAAAAGGATCTTTCAAAAGTTACTTTTTTACCCGAGTTTTTTGAGTCAATAACCTCGGGTTATTTGGATGCTACCCAGGACATGCTAAGGCAAGATGAGATTGATGGTCTGGCTATATCCCCCCTTGTCATAACTTACGAATTGGGTATTCGTTTCCTTTCTGACTTCCTTAACGGTGATCAGTATTTTAAAATTAAGCACCCAAGTCAAAATCTTGAACGAGCACGAGTGCAACTAAAGCTTCTCGAAGCTATGGAGAAATCTAGGATGCTAATGGAAAAAGTGGTCGCCAAAGAATGGGCAAAGCGCAAACAGAAAATTGCCAAAGCCTTTCCAGCATAATAATTGATGGAATTGTGCCCCTTTGTGGCATGTGAATTGCTCCTCCAAATCTAATGCAGAAGTCCTTTCCAAAAAGGTTGGAAGAACAGGTTGCTAGACTTTCAGCTTACATGAGTTTGCCTGATCCCGCTTCAGGTAATTCTTTTTTTCGCCTAGTTAGGCTTCCTTCGAGAGGCAGAGAAACTGTAGTTGATTTAAGTTCTTGTGGATTTAGGTATCGGCTACGAGTCACTAGGTTTCTTAAATCCATGCGGCAAAATCTTTTACATCACGATTCGAATTCTAATGAACCGCCACACAGGGCTAATCCTTCAATTGAAATTTCATCCTCCTATCTTAATGCGAATGACTCCGCCATTAAGAT
>JAYZJX010000109.1:0-9153 GCA_036164015.1 Verrucomicrobiota bacterium
TCGGCATTTTGGTAAGCTGCAATAATCTCCTTGTTTTCGAAGCTGAGGATTTGATCGTGATATGCATGAGCTAATTCATGAAGAATAACATAGGGATGTTTTTGCCAGGTGCTTCGTTTTAGCAAGTTTTCTGCGCGGGGGATATGCACTCTTTTTTCAAGGCTTGGATCATATCCATTTCTGATGAGCCATTCCTTACTCGGATGGTATTGCATATTTGAAAGTGGATGCTCTTTGTCTACGCGAATGGGAAGAGTTTGCAGAACCTTTACTCTATCTTCAGGCAAAAGATATTTGATTCTCTGAAAATGATTTGACAGTGCTTTACGGATTTCACGAAAAAAAGGAGCATCGTATGATTTTGCGATTTCAGGATCCCATTCGATTTTCCAGCCTTCCAGAGAGCCTAAGATAGGCTTGTAAAATTTTTTTTCTTTATCCTTTTCTGCACAACATAAATTTGTCCAGATACAAAGGGAAATGGTAATTGCAAATAGCTTTGAGTATAAACTCATACTTCCTCAACATGAGAAATGGGGAAGGTGCTTGCAAGCACTACCTGATTATCGATTTCTATAAGTATTGAGTAGTTTCCTGGCCCTTCAAATTTTAGGCGGTGAATATCGTTTATAAGATTGATCCGATGTTGTGGACCAGGGGAATCAAAGTCTCGCTTTATGATTGTTCGAGGTTCTTCATCAGACATTGGGATGCCAATGGAAATTTTGAGGTGGTGCTTCCCTTGAGTGAGGTCTGAGAAAGAAAGAAACCAAATCATTCTTGGATGAACCACTGGAAATTCTTTGGCTCTCAAATTTGAGAAGATTCCCAATAGTGTATGCTTGCCGGTTGCAGGATCCACATAGACGGAGTCACAGGTGATCCATGCTAGTACTTGAGGCTTTGTGGACATTATTTTTGTATTTAAAAAAGTTTGTAATTAATTGAGACCACTTCGAATCAGCAGTGGTTCAACCTTTGGATCTCTACCCATGAAATTACGATAAAGTTGATCGGGTGGTGCCGAGTTTCCTTTACTGAGGATTTTTTCGCGAAATTCGATTCCTGTTTTCGCATTCATAATTCCTTCCTTATGAAAACGTGTAAAAGCATCTGCATCCAAAACTTCTGCCCATTTATAAGAATAGTAGGCGGCGGCATAGCCAACGGGACTACTGAATAAATGACTGAAGCGCAGAGCAATCGTGCGAGGTGTTGTCTTACGCTTTGGTAGGTATTTCTCAAGAGTCTTTTGCAAGATAGACTCGAGCGAATCGAATTCTTGCTGAGCAAGCTCACGATGAATAAATAGATCTAGTTTAGCAAAGGCGAGCTGTCTCATCATTGTGTTTCCAGCCATGAAATTACGGGCTCTAAGCATTTTTTTGAAGAGATCTTCAGGTATGTTCTCTCCGGTTTCATAATGCCGTGCAAAGAGATCCAAACTTTCACGTTCCCAACACCAGTTTTCCATAATTTGCGAAGGTAGCTCAACAAAGTCCCATGCCACATTTACCCCATTGAGGCTTCGGTGTGGAACATTTCCACAAAGATGATGAAGAAGATGTCCGAATTCATGGAAAATTGTTTCGACTTCGTAATGGGTGAGGAGTGCAGGTTTGTTGGGGGTGGGGGAAGTGAGGTTGCCACAGATAAGACCAAGATGAGGCTCACGGTTTCCATCTTCATTTGGTTCCCCCGTCATCAAGTAATTCATCCATGCACCAGCTCTTTTGCTACTACGCGGATGCCAATCAGCATAAAATGATCCTAGATGCTGGTTGCTTGAACTATCGATTAGATCATAGAAACGAACTTCTTCGTGCCACACAGATTCCGGTGTTGTATGATTTTCGATTCCATTTTCGACAGCCTTACCTTCGAATATGGTTGGTTTCTCTCTGATAATCAGCCCAAAAACTTTGGTCGCCAATTCAAACATTCCTTCGAGAACGGATTGAATGGGGAAGTAGGGGCGTAAGTCCTCGTTGTCGAAATCATATCTTTCCTTTTTTAGCTTTTCAGACCAGAAACCCACCTCCCAAGGTTCGAGTGCTTCCGATGGATTTCCAGTTTTTTCTGCCTTAAATTCCTCCAGTTCTTTATTCTCTTGTATGAAGAATGGATCGGTTTTTTCTCTTAGTTCTGTAACAAAATTATCGGCTTTCTCTCCATTTTGAGCCATTCTTCTAGACAGTACGGCATCAGCAAAATTGTCTTTGCCTAGAATTTCTGCTTTCTCATGTCTCAATTTAATAATTTGGCGTATAAGAGGCTCATTACTGAAGGGAGCATTTACACACAGGCAATCACTTGCCGTCCAAACTTCCTTGCGGATGTAATCATCTTCCAAGTATTGCAATACCGGTAGCATGGAGGGGGTATGTAGAGTGAAGACCCAGGCATCTTTTCCTTCATCTTCGCCAAGTTTTTCAATCGCAGTTTGACGGGCTGCTTCTTTGGCACTTTCCGGCAATCCTTTCAGTTTATCCTCATCTTTAACCACTATTTTCCATTCATTGGTGGCATCCAATACCTGTTCAGAAAATTTTTGGGTCAACTTGGCAAGTTCCTGCGAAATTGCTTCGAGCCTTGATCTTTTGTCATCTTGTAAGTCAGCACCTGCTTCTTGGAAATCTCGCATTGTTTCATCAAGCAATCTTTTATCGATTGAATTTAGAGAATTAGCTTCCTCCTTTTTTGAAAAGGCTTGCAGTGAATTCCATAATTTAGGATCGAGTGAGATTTTTGCAAAAAATGCACTCACAGCGGGAAGCATTTCGTTGTGAACCTCACGCAATTCCGGAGAGTTACATACTGAATCGAGGTGAGTAACCAATCCCCATGCAAAAGACAATTCATGAGGTGCACCTTCTAGTGCTTTTACGGTGTTGGCAAAAGTGGTCTCTTCAGGCTGCAAATCACGAATTTTTTGGAGATTTTTTTCCGCTGCCTCAAGTGCTTCCGTTATATCACCACGGATATGATTCGGCTTTAAACTTTTCCAATCAGGATTGCCTGATAGTTGTAAAAATGGATGTTTAGACATAATCGTGCTATTGGATACAGAATTCCATGATGCGAATCGCATTACGGTTCCCGCTAATCAAAGGTTCTAATTCTATGTTATGTTTACCGAACTTGAGATTTTTGGCAAAAATGACGGATCTGGGATAGTGTAGGTTCCTACTATAATGATGGTAAAGCTCGAATTCTTGTTTTTCTTTTCCGTCAATCCTTACGCGTATCTTTGCGGCATCTGGTCCTGCAAGAATGAAAGCACCAATCGTACGGCCTTCAAATTCAAAGCGAAGAGGGTGCACATTACCTTTACTGTGGAGCAGAGGTGACCCAAGGTATCTTGCTCTTTTCGCTCCCTTGATTTGTTTCCAATCAGGCTCTGAGAATTTCCAACCCTTGGAAAGATTTATAGTCGAAGGGCTAAGAAATCGCCCCTCAGTAAAACTTCGATCATCAATTAAGTTCTTGGGGAGAAGGTGTGTTTGTTCGCTATTGCTATTGGATAATGGTCCGTTCCAAGCTGAAGTTAATAATTCTTGGTGCATATCTGCACACAATCGATTGCCAGCTGGTTTTGGATGTGTTCCACCAAACTTTTCCCAACTAAATTTTCCTTTGTTAATTTGATGGGCGAGTTCTCTGGCAAGATGAACCCGGGAAACCTGATATCTTTCCAAAACCTCTTCATGAGCAGCCATAGCTGTAGGTTTTTTTCCTTCCTGTAATTGAGCAAGCATCTTTGGATTGACGAAATAAGTAACCACGATATCTACCCTTGGATACAGGGTTCTGATCTGTCGGATGATTCCTTCCATTCCAAGTATACACTCATCGTAGGTATGATTTGCATCCTGATCATCGTTAACAGCAAATTCAATGAAGAAGAGATCAATAGGCCCATGCGATAAAACATCCCTATGGAGTCGAAAGGCTCCGGTAGTCGAGCAAGTTGATGAGATTCCGGCATTAATAAAAGAGAAATCGGTTTTTGGAAATCGACGTTCAAGAAAAGCCATGAGCATCGGACGGTAGCCATTCATTTCTGTAATAGAGCCTCCCATAAAAGCAACTGTCCCTTTTTTCTTTATCTCAAAGGCAATTCTAGAATCCTCAAAGGAACCTCTAAGGGTAATATTTTCTTTTTCAAAAGCCTTAAGATCAAGGCAGTTTAGGAAAATTATGCTTAAAAAACACTTAATTATGGGAGAGGACATCTTCTCTAATTAGCAAATAAGAGGGAGCATTTGGCAAGCTTTGTAATTGCAGAAATATCTTTTGCTTTAATCAATTCTGTAGGAGTCAGCCAACTTCCTCCAACCATTGCGACTTGAGGGTCATTTAAGTATTCGGGAACCTGCTCTTTTAAAATTCCCCCAGTTGGCAAGCATTGAAGGCCAATTGCTCGAAAAGGTGCTAGAAGTGATTTCACATATGATATGCCGCCAACTGGTTCGACTGGAAAAATTTTAGGATTTAGACAACCTGCGTCGATGGCTTTAATAAGTTCACTTGGAGTGAGGATGCCCGGAATGAAGGTAAGGTTTAGTGTATTTGCTTTTTGCCAGCACTCATCTGACCAACCCGGTGCTACAGCAAAATCTAAACCTTCTCCTCGAATCCATTCCAATTGTTCAGGATTTAATACGGATCCTGCCCCCAAAACAATTTCAGGAAAATTTTTTCTCACTGCAACAAGTGATTCTTTGGCTTTATCGCTACGAAGGGTGATCTCCATAATTTCTACTCCACCCACAAGCAAAGCCTCTGCTATCATTAAAGACTCCTCTGGTAATACCTGATTGATAATCGGCATGACCGGGTATTTTCCAAACCACTCAGGTTTTTTCACTTAAAGACTTCTTTTTCAGATTATGAGAATGACGCATTTGCAAGATTTCAATGAGCATGGCAAAACCCATAGGTGCATAAATCAGGCTTTTTTCGACTTCTTTTCCCAGACCTTCCATGAAAATGGTTATTCCAATGACAATGAGAAAGGATAGAGCCAGGATTTTAAGTGCGATATGCTTAAGAATGAAGTCTCCAATCGGTTTGGCAAAAAATAAGATGACTGCAAATGAAAGAATGACTGCTACTATAATAACCCAACGGTTTTCAGTTAAACCAACCGCAGTAATTACTGAGTCTAGCGAAAAGACAATATCGAGAATGACAATCTGTGTTATAACTCCAGCAAAGGTGTCTTTCGCTTTAGCATTGCTTTCATGATGGGAAAGTTCGACCGTAGCATGAATTTCTTTAACTGCTTTCCAAATCAAAAAAAGGCCGCCTGAAAGCAAGGCTAGATCTCTCCAAGAATATTGGAACCAATCAGGGGCACTTGGGAAAGCGGGTTCAGTCAACTGTACGAGTTTGAGACCACCAATGACCATTATAATTCTGGCAACCAAGGCAAGGATGAGACCAAAATTACGGGTTACGTTTCTTTTTTCTTCGGGAAGTCGGGAAACCAAAATCGCAATTACCAATACATTGTCGACTCCAAGAATTAGTTCCAATCCTACAAGTAGGGCAAATAATCCAATCAAATCTGCGTCCATAATAAATTAGACTTATAGATGCAGGAGATGGTAAAATAAAACATTAAAATAATCATCTCAAAAGAATCATCCAAATTACAAAATCCATAAATAGTGACTCTTTCCACTGATATTCAAATTTCAGAATTTTCTCTTAATTTTATACCTGTTGAAACTAGGGTTCCATTAAAATTTGGGACAGAGGTGCTTTCGTCCGTTACCTGTGCACGGGTCAAGGTGGTCGTTGAAAAAAAAAATGGTCAAAGAGCAGAAGGGTGGGGGGAGACCCCACTTAGCGTTCAATGGGTTTGGCCATCAGCAACCCCTTACTTTTTCCGTCATGAGACTTTAATTGAGTTCTGCAAACTTATAAAAGACCGATGGACGGGTTTTGATTATGTCGGGCATTGTCTAGAGATTGGGCATGAATTGATCATGAACGATCTTCCCCTGGCGTTGAGTGATTTTAACCAATCAAGAGCAAAGGATAAGGAACCCATGCCGTGGTTGGCTGCGTTAGTTTGTGCATCTGCCTACGATATTGCTGTTCACGATGCCTATGGTATTGTAAATGGTATACCTACATACCAGTCATACGGAAAAGAATTTTTATCTTCAGATCTTTCCCGTTTTTTAGAACCTGCAAAAGATTCTAATTTTAGCTTTCAGTCCAGATATCCATCGGATTTTCTGGTTTCAACCCCCCCTGCCAAAATCCCTGTTTGGCATCTCGTAGGTGGTCTTGATCCACTCGAAGAAGGTGATTTACTTGGGAATGAACCTGATGATGGCTATCCTATCCATTTGCGAGAATGGATCGAAAATGACGGACTTAATTGTCTTAAAATCAAGTTGCGTGGAAATGATCAGGAATGGGATTATCAAAGACTGGTTAAAATAGGTGGGATTGCTCAGGAGATGAATGTGGCACATTTAACCACTGACTTTAATTGTACCGTGACCGATCCTGATTATGTGAATCAAATCCTTGATCGTCTAAAGCAGGAATTTCCTCAAACCTATGAACTGATCCTCTATGTAGAGCAGCCTTTCCCTTACGATCTAGAAAGTAATCAAATTGATGTTCATTCGGTTTCTTCAAGAAAACCCTTATTTATGGATGAAAGTGCACATGACTGGAAACATGTCATGTTGGGTAGGGATCTGGGTTGGAATGGCGTGGCACTCAAAACCTGCAAGACACAAACAGGTGCTTTACTTTCTCTTTGCTGGGCCAAGGCACACGGAATGGATTTGATGGTACAAGATCTAACCAACCCTATGCTTGCTCAAATTCCACATGTCTTATTGGGAGCTCATGCAGGAACGATTATGGGAGTTGAGAGTAATGGTATGCAATTTTATCCCGAGGCTTCAATTCGTGAAGCTAAGATTCATCCTGGAATTTATACAAGAAGCGAAGGGATGTTGGATCTAACCTCAATCAGGGGCGATGGGTTTGGATATAGAATGTCGTCTCTCTATCAATAAAGATGTTCATGAGGGGTTGTTCATCTGCATCTGTGCATAGGATTTAATCTTTTCACGAACTCCGGTGAGTCCGTTTCTCCGATTGGGAGACAAATGCTGCGTGATACCTACCTCCGATAAGAAATCGGGCTCTAGCCGAACGATATCTGCCGGACTTTCGCCACTGTAAAGATCGCAGAGTAGGCTGGCTGTGCCCTTGGTGATAGATGCTTCGGAATCAGCCTGAAAGAAGCATTTGCCTTCCTGAAATGAGGGAAAGATCCATAGCTGGGAAACGCATCCTTTTATCAGGAAAGTATCAATCTTATATTCAGCTTCCAGTCCGGGGTTATCTTTGGCCCGGTCGATTACATAGGTAAGTCGTTCGAGATGATCCTCAAAAGGGATCAATTCTTCGACTAATTGGTCTCGCTTATCTTCAATGCTCATGGTCATGCTTTGCCGGATTTCCTGCAAAAGTAATGATTTCATCTTTGTATGAGCTGGATCCAATACGAATTTCCCTAATCCTCCCTTTTATTGGAAGAAGATCTTTGACCGACTTTTCCGATTGAAAACGGGAAGTATTTCCGATGATCTCTCCGGTGGCAGAATCCGGAATCGCTTTTAAAGAAAGCACGGTGGAGTTATCTTCACGCAAAGAAATTGTGATATCACTCTGCTCGATTCGAACGAAATTTTCGGCATGGGCATCAAGAACATATAGATCCAGCTTACCTTCCTGATTCAGGAATAATTCGAAATTAAATCCTGAACCGTGAGGACCAAGTTCATAGAGCTCTCCTCCGTGTGGAGCTGTATGAACATGGTGCCCGCCACTTTCTCCATTGTGAGAATTGGAATGATCATCGCATCCAAGTGTCAGCAACGCTGCTATAATCGATATATACTGTAATATCTTCATAAGAAAGATACTTCTATCCACTCAAATGATTCCTAGCAAGCGTAAGGCAATCCATCTAGGCTAGGTTGTTAAAATTCCCAAAATTTGATTTCAGGGTGGTCATTGAGATGAAGAATTTCTAAATTCTCATTCAACCTTTCCTAACCCTTATTTCAATTGATGAATTCGAAAAAGAATCTTTTTCTTCCTTTTATTGTAACGCTGGCTTTTAGTCTTTCGGGATGTTTTATCGCGGATACCGCCCATGCGGCCAAAGATAAAATTGTTCGAGGAACCAAGACAGTTTTGGCACAAGCCAAAGCATCCAGTTCTAAATCAAGCAAGCCGAACATAGTCATTGTGATAACGGATGATCAAGGATATGGAGACTTGGGGTGTACTGGAAATCCAATCATTAAGACTCCTCATACTGATAAGCTTGCGAATGAATCCGTATGGCTCACAGATTATCATGTGGCTCCCACATGCTCTCCGACGCGGGCGGCCTTGATGTCGGGGCATTGGACAAATCGTACAGGGGTTTGGCATACCATTATGGGGCGGTCAATGCTGAGAGCCAATGAAGGTACCCTTGGTCAATTCTTTAAGGAAAACGGCTATGAGACCGGAATGTTTGGGAAATGGCATCTGGGGGACAACTTTCCGTATCGTCCTGAAGACCGTGGATTCACGGAAGTGTACCGGCATGGCGGTGGAGGAGTAGGGCAGACGCCCGATGTCTGGGATAATGCTTACTTTGATGGTGGGTATTTTCACAACGGAAAGATCGTTGATGCAAAAGGGTTTTGTACGGATGTATTTTTTAAGGAAGGGAACCGTTTCATTCGTGAGAGTGTTAAGAAAAAGAAACCTTTCCTTGCCTACATTTCCACCAATGCTCCCCACGGACCTTTCCACTGTCCACAAAAGTATCTGGACATGTATAAAGATCAGTCGGGCAGGATTGCGTCCTTCTTTGGAATGATAACCAATATTGATGATAACATTGGTAAAACCCGAAAGTTACTCAAGGATTTGGGTGTTCATGATAACACAATCTTTATCTTCACCACTGACAACGGAACGGCCAGTGGTCAACAAATTTTCAATGCTGGAATGCGGGGGAAGAAAGGAAGTGAGTATGATGGAGGACATCGGGTGCCTTTCTTTATGCATTGGCCGAATGGCGGTATGGATAAATTAAAAAAGGTGGATACT
>JAYZJX010000110.1:0-10444 GCA_036164015.1 Verrucomicrobiota bacterium
AATCGCGTAAAACTTCGAGGATATGTTGATTTTATTTTTAGTCACACTGATGATAATTCAACAGATAACACTGATTTTTCAACAGCTGCAGATATTGATTTCCTCTTCGATTTCTCTCCAGTAACCGGAGAGATTCACTTGGCTGCCGATGATGAGGGCGTTGACTTAGAGCAAGCTTTTGCTCGCTACAGCTTCAATCAGGATTTTAATCTTAGCTTTGGGCGCCAACTTACAAATCTTGGATTTGAGGGAGACGAAGCACCCGATCTCTATGCGGTCACCAATGCTTACTACTATCAGGATTACAATGGATCTGGGACAGCACAATTAAGAAGGAATTATGTAGATGGCATTCGTTTCAACTTCAACAATGGTCAGTTCGGTCTTTCGATCGGCTTGCATGATGATTACTTTGGAGTCGATGATGCTTTGAATGATAATGTAGCAATCGATCTTGCGGCATCTGTAATGATTATACCTGGTTTGGAAGCAAGGCTTGGCTATGCACACCAAGATCGTGATCATTCTGCAGAAAATGATATTGATCAACTTAACGCATGGATTGCATTTAATCCAGGTGATCTCACATTGGCTCTTGAGTATGACTTATTTGATATCTACGGCGACGATTTGTGGAATTTGATGTTCTTAGCCAACTATCAATTTGTTGATTGGTTTGGAGCAACCTTTAGGTATTCTCATGAAGATATTGACCACCATGGAGGCGGAGACTCAGATGCTGACCGATTCACACTAGCATTTCTATTTTCCTTAACCGATAATCTATTTTTGAATTTCGAATATAGTCACACAGAAGTAGATACAACCGGCGGTGACTACGATGTAGACGAAATTTATATAGAAGGTCTATTCACTTTCTAATTAGAGTTTAGACATCTAGAATTTAAAAAACCCTGCTTACATTAAGCAGGGTTTTTTTGTCCACTTGTTCTACTCACTTGCCAATATGATCTATATTCGACATGGATAAGAACGATTATTTTACATGACAATTGAAGCGGAGAAAACTTCTCGTAAATCCGAAAAATCAATTCGAAAAAAAATTGAGGACTTGGGTGATGAACTTGGCTATCTTCAACGTAAAAGTAGAGAGCTTGGGATTCCTGTATTGATTATTGTGGAAGGCCTTAGTGCCGCAGGAAAAGGCACTCTGATAAACCGAATAATTCAGCCACTTGATCCCAGAGGTTTCAAAGTTTCCTGTATTGCATCACCAAACCGTGATGAACAACTGCGACCGTTTCTATGGAGATTCTGGCGCAGAACCCCTTCCGCTGACAGAATGGCCATTTTTGATCGAAGTTGGTATCGTAACTTACTTGATTCGACAATCAACCGAAACTTGGAAGAGGAGGAATTAAAAAAAGCTTATGCGGATGTTCGGGCTTTCGAAAGGCAACTGAGGGACGGTGGTACGGTATTCTTTAAAATTTTTCTTGATATTAGTAAGAAAGAACAGGCGGCAAGGTTGGCCACAATGCAGGGAAATCCAGCTACTGCTTGGCGGGTAAATGATGCGGTTCTCGCACGCCATGCAAGGTATGCGGATTATAAGAAAGCTGTTGAGATCATGTTTGAGGAGACAGACGATGAAGAAGACTCCAAATGGATCAAAATTAGTGCCAAGGATAGCCGGAAAGCAGCAGCACAGGCACTTGGAAAGCTTGTGGATGCTCTAACTAAGCGAGTAAATCAGGAGAAAGCGGAAACCAATGCCATTACGCCTGTCGGTCAATTACCTTTATTTCGATCTGCTCCCTCACTAAAAGATTCTGATTTATCTCTTACTCTTTCCAAGGATCGATATCGCGAAATGCTCGCAAGTCGTCAGGAAAGGATTGAATATCTACATCATGAACTTTACCGCCAGAGAATCCCCATGGTCATGGTATTTGAAGGGTGGGATGCTTCAGGTAAAGGAGGTAACATTCGTAGGCTTACGGAAAAAATGGACCCGCGCGGATATGAGGTGATTCCAACAGCGGCCCCCAATGATGTGGAAAAGGCACAGCATTATCTGTGGCGTTTCTGGACGGAATTCCCCAAAGCCGGACATGTTACCATCTTTGATCGCTCGTGGTATGGGAGAGTGTTGGTGGAAAGAGTGGAGGGATTCTGCTCGGAACAGGATTGGAAAAGGGCATACCGGGAAATTAATGAGATGGAGGAGAATTTTCATCATTTTGGGACGGCGATCGTAAAATTCTGGATTCATATTGACCAGGATGAACAACTCTATCGCTTCCGGGCACGGGAAGAAAATCCAAGAAAACAATGGAAGCTTCATGAAGAAGATTGGCGAAACCGTGAGAAATGGAAGCCTTATGAAGAAGCGGTCGAAGAAATGTTTTTAAGAACCCACACCAAATATGCACCCTGGACGATTATTGAGGGCAACTGTAAGCGCTATGCACGCATTAAGGCATTGGATGTAACCATCTCGGCTATCGAAAAAAAGATTGCTCAAAAATCCCGGTAAATTTTGCGAATCATTTCAGAATGAAAATATTCCTTATCTGAGATAAAGAATGATTTGCAACTTACTTTTGCGTATCCAATGCCTTCATGTTTTCAACCCCTTTTAATGCGATGAGTTTATCGATGTGAGGTTTAGCCCCACTTACGCCAATTGCACCGACTACATTTCCATCGTAGTACAGAGGTATTCCTCCTTGAACGCCACGAATTACCTTGAGGCTACCTATATCAATGATTTCCAAATCTTGTCCGTTTCTCGCTGGTAATTCTTCAGTTGCCAATCCTTTAAAGCAGGAAGTCTGAGCCTTAAATTTAGCAAAATCGTAAAGTCCGGGATCCATTTTTTCGCTTTTGCATCCGGCCAGAATTCGACCGTCACTACCCACGATCACGATACCAACATTTACTTCTTGTCGCAAAGATTCTTCATGGCATGCAACGAGAATTTTCAACGCCGTCTTGGTGTCGAGTCTTGGGAATTTTTCAAGTTTTAATTGACCATAACTTAATAAGGCACAGAAGAATTGTGAAAGGAGAAAAATTTTCATGGATATGGTTGTTTAAACAAGCCTGTTTTGTTATAGCAAATTGAAAATATTCATTATTTAATCACCTCTCCGCCCTATACACTATCCTTCCTAAACTAATCTAAAATATTTTTATTATGACTACAGCGACATCAATTTTACCTCAGAAACTACATGAGTATCCCCAACAAGATGTAATCGATGGATCTGGTGGAGAATCAGCTCTGATACTGGAAGACTGTCTTGCTCATAATGAAGGTGTATTGCAACTTTTGCATCGTTATGCCGGCAGAACATTTTGTTCTCCCGGGAAACGTATACGCCTTGATGAAGGTTCATATTATCCCGATTACATGGATGGTACAGGGCTTGATGAAATTTGGATGGGCTGTACTGTCCCTATCGTGACCGGTGTGATTGATACACGTACTGGCAAGGCACCGTATCGTGAGGGTGAATCCCATGTTTTCACTCCGAGTGGTCAGGTAATATCGCTGCAGGACTTGATTCTGGCAAATCCCGAAGCGGTAATGGGGGAGAAGATCACTGCTTTTGCGAAATCACTATATGGTGATCCGACTTGGCCGATCGTATCCAAGAAGTTCGACAATCTAAATCCGATACCACATCACCTACACTGGTCCAAGTGGGAAGTTTACGACATCAATTCTTTCGACAATCCAGGTGTTTGCCCATCGCACTACCATACTACAGCTATGGGCCTGTATCCGTTTGTGACAAAGGACCAGTTTCTTGCCTGCATGAAGAGCTTTGGCCAGGGAGAATATAATGGGGTCCGCCACTTGTCACCACATGTAATGATGCAGCTTGATAACGGCTTCGTTATGCCGAATGGAATATTACACTCACCAACAGATCTATGTACTCATGAAGTTCATGTTACTATGGATGAGCACTTTCTTGCTGAGGATCTTACCCTTGATGGTAGCATTGGAGCGGCAGATGCATTTTATGCATGCCGGGAAGAGGACTTCCCGAAGGATAGGCACGAAGACTGGGAATATCTGGTTGAAAAATTTGACTTTAAAGCAAATCAGGATCCCGATTTTGTTCAAAAAAATTCACGCCCTGCGATTACTGCGGATGAATTTACCGGAGATGGAGTAGATGCAAAATGGATTGTTTACGGGGATTTTCTTGGCGATCAGAAATGCTCGATTCTCCGGCTTAGCATAACACCTGGTAGTAAAATGACTTTCTGTCCGGACAGTCCAGCCTTGTTCCACACCAATGGCGGGAGTGGCCGAATTGGAAAGTATGAAGTGAAATACCATCAAAATATGGTTCTTGGGGAAGTTTATCCTGAGATTGGGTTTCTTACCCAATTTGCACTTTCGAACGGAGGTGTGGAAATAGAAAATACTGGTTCCGATCCGCTGGTATTAACTTTTGACTTTCCTCAGGGTGCCCACTCTCGAACTCCCGGCGTGAGATAGTCTATCGATTTGATGAAAAACGGTATAATGTTATTCAGTGGTATTCGAAATAATAAAGTTAAAATCGCCAGTCTAAAGCACCAACCTATTTGGTTGAATCGACTTTTTAACAACTTGAATTTTTGGTTCTGATGGAGCAAAAACCTAATCGGTTGCAACCAATTGGTTTTCCTTGCAATGTCGCAAAAAAAGAACTTCCTAGGAAGCATACCTCTTACCCTGTAACTCTTTAAAAAAACTATGAGCTCAGATACCCACAACCAAGACCGTTCAGGAATGCTTGCCGGAGGAAATTGGATTATTGATCAGGTAAAGATCATTGATGTTTATCCTAAGCACGAACAGCTTGCCAATATTTTTGACCAGTCACAGGGAACCGGTGGTTCTCCATACAATGTACTTCTTGACCTTGCTAAGATGGGGGCAGGCTTTCCTCTTCAGGGGGCGGGACTAGTAGGGCAGGATGCTCTGGGTGAATATATAATTGAAGATTGCCGGAAGCATAACATCGATCCCAAATTTATTTCGGTTTCGCCGGGAACCAGTACTTCCTACACCGATGTGATGACCGAGCGGGAAGGCGGGCGTCGCACATTCTTTCATAACCGTGGAGCTAACGCCACCTGGGATGGATCCGAAATTGATTTCTCCGCCAGTCCAGCCAAAATTTTTCATCTTGGTTATCTTTTACTTTTGGATGCGATCGATCAGAGCGAGCCTGAATATGGTACAGTGGGTGCAGCTCTTTTGGCCAAAGCAAAAGCAACCGGTATGAAGACGAGTATAGATGTGGTGAGCGAGGACAGCGACCGTTTTGCCAAGATTATTGGACCGGCTCTTAAGCAAGTTGATTACTGCATCCTTAATGAAGTGGAGGGCAGTAAGGTGACTGGAATCAAAGTTCGAGAAAATGGTAAGCTTTTGAATGAAGGGATCGAAGAAACTGCTAGTAAATTATTCGAGCTCGGTGTTGGAGATTTGGTTGCTATTCATTTCCCGGAAGGATCCTATGCTCAGTCAAAGGATGGGGAGAAGGTATGGCACGGCTCTCTTGCCTTACCTAAGGGATACATCAAGGGAGCGGCCGGAGCAGGAGATGCCTTCTGTGCAGGCGTACTGTTTGGTGTTCATGAAAATTGGTCACTCGAAAAGTCCTTGCTTACCGGTACCTGTGCGGCAACTGCCTGCATGTCGGATCCTACTTGTACGGATGGATTACGTTCTCTCGATGAGTGCCTTGCCCTTGCAGAAGAATTTGGGATTGGGGAAGACGAAGCGTAAAAATTTTTCATCCTTGAGCTTGGGCTTATTTTCCGTGATCAAGGGTAGCATATTATGAATTCGAAAGATCTCTGTAGCCATTTTGATTCAAACGTCCGGGCGGAAGCTCTTCGAAAAGAAGCCGCGGAGGAGGATTTTCCGCCTCCCACTACCTGGGTAAATGCACATGCCCATACTTTTTATTCCTTCAATTACATGGGATATTCTCCTAGTCGTTTTGCCCTTGAAGCGAAAAAAGCAGGATTGGAAATGGGTGGCATTGTTGATTTTGATGTGCTGGATGGGTTGGAGGAGTTTTGGCAAGCAAGTCGACTGCTTGATTTAAAAGCATGTGTCGGAATCGAGTCACGCGTATTTGTTCCTGAATTTGCTGACCGGGTGATTAACTCCCCGGGTGAACCGGGAATCAGTTATCATATGGGTACAGGATTTACGACTACGGAAATTCCGACTGAAGCCCAGACTTTTCTTGATGGTATGCGTCAAACCTCTGAAGGGAGAAACCGTGCCATGGTTGAACGGGTAAATATGTTTCTTTCACCGCTGGAATTAAATTATGAGGATGATGTGATGCCATTGGTGCCGAAGGGAAACGCGACCGAGCGTCATCTCTGCTTGGCTTATGCTCGAAAAGCAGCCGCTCAATTCCCGGAGGAAAACGACCTTCGTAGTTTTTGGAGTGAGAAACTTGGTGTTTCTGGGGACGAGTTAAAGGATGTTCCCGATGGTCGTGGTATGACTGATCTGATTCGTGCGAAGACGATGAAGCAGGGTGGTGCAGGTTATGTACAGCCGGACTCGGGCTCTTTTCCCAAAATGGCAGAGATGAACGAATTTGTTCTTCAGTGCGGAGCCTTACCCACCATGACTTGGCTTGACGGATGTTCTGCCGGTGAAGAATCGATTGAGGAATTGCTGGAAGTCGCCCGTTCAACCGGTGTGGCAGTATTTAATGTTATTCCTGACCGTAACTATACGCCAGGATCACCTGACCAAAAACTCGCCAACCTTCAGAAAGTCGTCGATATATGTAAGGATTTGGAGATGCCTCTTCTTGGAGGTACGGAAATGAATAGTCCCGGGCAAAAATTTGTCGATAATTTTGATTCAGATGAACTCAAACCTATGCATTCTCAGTTTTTAGAAGGATCAAGAATATTGCATGCACATTCCACCCTTCAGCGATTAGCCGGAATGGGATACCTCAGTCCATGGGCTGATGATCAATTTGCCACAACTTCTGCCAAGAATGAATTTTACGGTAGTTTTGGAGAGATTTTTTCACCCCGCGGTGATAATGCTTTGCAGAATGAATTAAAGGACAGTTTGGGAAGCGAAGAAGTGATTTCATTGGTGGAAAGCATTATGTCCACATAGAGCAGTTTGTGTGAACAAGACATTTGTAGGCTTCGGTTTTGGAGCCATTCAGGGGGGACTTTTTATACCTGAAGCATTTAAGTCGGGAAATTTTTCTCGTTTGGTTGTGTCTGAGATCGATCAATCAACTGTTAATCAGATTCGCAAAGCTCATGGTTCTTATGTCTGCAATGTGGCAGAGTCATCTTATCTGCGGTACGAAGAAATCTCAGGATTGGAGATTTACAATCCCTTGGTTCCAGCAGACCGGGAAAAATTATTGGAAGCTATTGCTTCGGCAAATGAGCTATGTACAGCTCTCCCAAGCTTCACCCTGTATGATTCGGGTGAGGATTCAGTGGCCTCCCTGCTTGCTGAGGGTATACAAAAAAAATTAAATAATAATACCCTGCCTCCCGCAGTCGTTTATGCAGCTGAAAATGACGGTCGGGCAGCCTTTCGATTGTCACAGGCATGTAAAAAATATTTTTCTTCTGGATTTGAAGAAAGGGTGAGCTTTTCGGAAACCGTCATCGCCAAAATGTGCTCAGTGGTGCTTGATCCCGATCGAATCTCAGATGAGAAACTAAGAGAGGTAACTATCGGTTCTCAAAAATCTTTTTTAGTTGAGGCATTTGATCAAATACTGATTGAAGAAAGAGCACCCTGTGGTTTTGAGCGCGGAATTACCCAATTCATTACCAAGCCGGATCTCGATCCTTTTGCGCTGACCAAGTTTCATGGACATAATGCCATTCATTATTGCCTTGGATTGGAGGCAAAAGAGCGGGGATTAAAATTTATGCATCAGGCAGCTGAAGATAAGGAACTGATGAAATGGGCAAAGGAAACCTTTGTGGAAGAAGCGGGTGTTGGATTAAGAAATAAATTTAAAGGTTTTCCAGACGAACTCTTTTCTGAAGATGGATTTATTAATTATGCGGAGGATGCACTTGCTCGTATGGTCAACCCTTTCTTACGGGATCCGATTGAGCGGGTAACGAGGGACCCGAAGCGTAAACTTGGATGGAACGACCGCCTAATCGGCTCGATCCGCTTTGCGTTAGTTGCCGGTATTAATCCATGGAGAATGATCGACATTGCTCAAAAGGGTCTGAGGGAAATAATGAGTCAATTTGGCTTAGAGAATCCAAAGGATGCATTGGATTTAGTTTGGGAAGAGGCAACTCCAATCGAGGAAGCGAAAGTTGTTCGTAAGTCTATTCTTGAGTCACAATTGGATGTTTAGAAAGCCAACTGATATTTGACCATTCAGGGTTGCGTTTCATTCAGAAACGATCAAAATCAATCGAAATCGATCAAAATGATTCAAGAAGCACACCCAGCCCTTGCCCCTGAAAGAAGGGATCGTATTCGCAGCCTCGTGCGGGAGGGTGGAGTTGCTCGAGTAGAAGATTTGCGAAAGAATCTCAAGGTATCCGTTGCCACTATCCGTCGGGACTTGGAGATTTTGGAAGAGGAGGGCAAGGTCAAGCGTGTCCATGGAGGGGCAGTGTCTATGGAGAGCCGTTTGGAGGAATCTGTCTTTGACGACAAGACTAGTCAGGCAAGTAAGCAGAAAAAAAGAATTGCTGAAGATGCATTTAATTTGGTGGGGCATGAGGAGTCAGTTTTTCTTGATGGTGGAAGCACCACTTTGTTTCTTGCCAGACTTCTTAAGCAGCGAACCGATATCACAGTGGTTACCAATTCCGTTCGGGCAATGGAGGAATTGGCGGATTCTGGACCACGGGTTATTTTTACTGGAGGAGAATTTCGCCGGATTAGTCAGACCATGGTAGGACCGCTAAGTAGTGCGATTTTAGAACAAATCCGGGTCGACAAGGCATTTATGGGAACCATGGGCTTTTGCTTAAAAAATGGAATCACCACTACAGATCCAAACGAAGCTTACATTAAACGTGTGGTTGCCGAGAATGCCGGGCAGGTGATTCTTATGGCTGATTCTAGCAAGGCGGAAAAAGTCTCTTTTGCCCGTGTTTCCGATTGGGATCAGGTTGATATTCTAATCTCCGATCATGATATCCCCAAGGACTTTACTAAAACTTTGCGCAAACGGGGAATAAAAGTTCGTTTGCCCTGAAATTAATCAAATCGAAATAGGAAAAATTACTCATGGCCGAACCCATTATTATGCCCCGCCAAGGACAATCGGTGGAAAGTTGTATTCTAACCGAATGGAACGTGAATGTTGGAGATCAAGTCGCCGAGGGCGATGTGCTTGCCGTGATCGAAACTGACAAGGCAAGTTTTGATTTGGAATCAACTGCTTCAGGTACGGTGCTCGCTCTTTTTTGGGAAGCGGATGATGATGTTCCAGTACTTGCCAATGTGGCGGTAATTGGAAATGAGGGAGAAGATGTTGAGGAGTTTCGCCCTGCTGACGGTGCTGCCACTTCTGCACCTGAACCAAGTCCTTCGGCTGATGCATCTGCAGTTGTTGAACCTGCTCAGATTGCCGAAACCACCGCCTCTTCCCCCCCTGCACCAACCACTGAGATATCTGCGGACGCTTTCAGTGCCGGAGTAAGCCCACGTGCCCGGAAACTTGCCTTTCGTCATGGACTTGATCCTGAAACCTTGGAAGGTTCAGGACCAAATGGCCGCGTGATTGAGCGTGATGTTGAGGCTGTGATTTCCGGTCGACCTCGCCTTTCAGTCAGTGCGGTTTCTAAAGCCCGCGATGGTATGGAGCCACCGGTCCGTGGAAAAGGATTAGCGGGGATGGCACTATCCTCAGATATGAGAGAACCTGGAGCGATTGAGGGAGCCAAGGTCGAGCCGGTGAAGGGTATACGCAAACTGGTTGCTGAAAGGATGATTCAGTCCCTGCAAACTTCCGCTCAGTTGACCCTGAATGCTCATTTTGAACTCACTGTTGCCCAGGCGTTCCGTAAGGCGAGGGTAGATGAAGGAAAATCCAAGGTCTCGATTAATGACTTGATTGCATACGCACAGATTCAGGCACTTGGAGCACACCCTGAGCTTAATGCTCATTTTCTCGGCGAAAGGTTTGCCGTATTTGAGAAAGTACATTTGGGCATTGCAGTGGATTCTCCCCGGGGATTAATGGTCCCCGTTGTCAAGGAAGCGAGTGATCTTTCCCTGGAAGCACTCTCTGCCGAAATCAAGAAACTCGCCATTGCCTGCCGTGAGGGAACGATTCAGCCGGACGATCTTTCCGGTGGTTCCTGTACCCTCACTAATTTGGGTATGCTTGGAGTTTCCACCTTCACTCCAGTTCTCAATGTTCCCGAAGTGGCCATCCTCGGTGTAGGCGGAATTGAACTTAAACCCAAACGC
>JAYZJX010000111.1:0-11610 GCA_036164015.1 Verrucomicrobiota bacterium
ACCTTTGTGACTGCATCTTCTACAGACTCATGAGATACCATCTCTCCTCCGATTTTTGAAAAGCGAGAAAGTCGACCTTCAATAAATAAGAAACCATCTTCATCAATCCTTCCCAAGTCACCAGTGATGAACCATCCATCATCCGAAAATACTTCTTTGGTTTTTTCTCTGTTGTTTAAGTATCCCTTAAAAACATTTGGTCCACGGAAACAGAGGATTCCAGAAGATGTTCTCTCTAAAGTTTTACCGCTATCTGGATCGATTGTTTTTCCTTTAACGCCCTCCATTAGTCTCCCAACTGATCCTTCTTTCTTGCCAGAACCAGGTAGATTAAATGAAAGTCCTGGTGAGGTTTCGGTCAGACCGTAACCTTCTAAAAATTCACAATTGTATTTATTTTCAAATAATTCCTTCAAATCCGGTGGAGTCTTTTCCGCTCCAGCCACTACATATTTTACATTATTAAAATCTCCCTTTGCTGCCTTTCTTACATATCCTTTTAAAAAAGTTGGGGTCCCAAGAATCACCTCTGTATCACTTTCACGAATCGCTCTCAAACTTGATTTATAATCTAGCGGTGAAGGTGCGGCCGCGATGGATAAATTATGAAGAAGCGGAAAAAATGTTCCGACCGTTAAACCAAAACTGTGAAATAGTGGGAGGTTTCCTAGAATAGTCGTTTTGTTCTTAAACAGGCCCAAGGCAAACATCTGCTTGCAATTGGAAAGAATATTTTGATCGCTTAAGATAACACCTTTGGGCTGACTGGAACTACCACTGGTAAACAATAGTATTGCCTCTTTTCTATCATTTGAAATTTTATTAATTGAAAAATACTTTTGGGTAGCGTTTGGGAAACATAATATTCTTAAAATCAAACCAATAAGGAAAAATTTTCTGGTTTTATATTTTTTTAGAAATTCCGATAAATCCTTAACTTCCGTTGTCCATGGAAAATCAGGAAATTTGTCCTTCACTTTTTGTACTGAAATCATCTTTTGAATATTGGCTTCCTTCATTGATGAGTTAATCGATTTTTTCCCGGCAGTAAGGTTGAGATTGACCGGAATCTTTCCAGCAAAAATTACTCCCAAGTTACCGATTGCACCCGCAATTCCAGGCGGCAAAGCTATTCCTATTCTTTCGTCATCATACTGTTTTAACTCCCTAGATAAAAGCAGACCGAAAGCAAGAATTGTTATTCGATTCATTGATACCGGTTTGGGTAAACCGTAATCAGTAATTAACAAGGAGAATGGATTTTTCCTAAGAGAAAAATAAAGTGCTTTAGGTAGATTGGTTTGCTTATACATAGAGGAATTACTTTAGAATGAAGTACCCTATTTGCCGTTGCCAAGCTCGAAAGGAAAAAATAATCTAGTGAATATTGAAAGCATTATCCCAAATTCCATCTGCAACTTTTTGTAGTATCTGCCGAATTCTTTAGCCCTGCGTTGTGGCGTAGGGCTGCTGTTTATAAATTTTTCTCTTTCAATTTTATTTTTTCCAAACCCATTTTTATGTCTTCCAAGAAAATCTTAATTTATGACACCACACTGCGTGATGGTTCCCAAGCTGAAGGAGTATCATTCACCGTTGCTGCAAAAATGCGAGTGGCTAAAAAGCTCGATCAATTTGGAGTGGATTATATTGAAGGAGGCTGGCCAGGTAGCAACCCACGGGATATGGCTTTTTTCGAGAAAGCCGAAGAACTGGAACTTTCCCACGCTCGCATCGCAGCCTTTGGATCAACAAGGCGTGCTAATACAGCAGTAGAAGAAGATGCTCAGGTAAAACTTCTTCTAGATGCAGCTACTCCTGTGGTAACAATTTTTGGAAAAACTTGGCTCCTGCATGTTACCGATGTACTTCGAACAACTCCTGAGGAGAACCTAACCATGATTGAAGATACCGTGCGTTATCTAAAGGAACAGGGGAAGGAAGTTGTTTACGATGCGGAACACTTTTTCGACGGATACACTGATAATTCCGAATATGCTCTATCTACCCTAGCAGCAGCAAACCGTGGAGGGGCGGACTTCCTGGCTTTGTGTGAAACCAACGGTGGAAAATTAGTCACCCCTTTTCGAGATATCACCAATGATGTGGTGCAAAATTTTCCCAGTGCTAAGATTGGTGTTCATTGTCATAATGATGCCGGAGTGGGGGTAGCAGTGAGTTTAACGGGAGTGGAGGCAGGTGCGGTTATGGTTCAGGGAACCATGAATGGATATGGAGAGCGCAATGGAAATGCCAACCTTACCACTATCATTCCCAATCTTGAATTGAAGATGGATTACACCACCAACTGTTCAGACCATCTTGCAAAGCTTAGAGATTTATCACTTTTTATAGACGATGCGACCAACCTTCGTCCCGATATTCGATCTCCATATGTAGGTGCGGCTTCTTTCGCACACAAAGGGGGAGTTCATGCAGATGCAGCTTCCAAATCCAATCGTAGTTATGAGCATATCGATCCTGCTCTCGTTGGAAACAGAACAAGAGTACTTGTATCCGATATGTCAGGAAGAAGCAGTATAATGATGAAAGCAAAGGAAATGGGCATGGATGTAGATGGTCGCTCTCCTGAAATGAAATCATTCCTTGAGGAACTGAAACAACTTGAATTTAAGGGATATGAATATGAATCCGCAGATGCCTCTTTTGACCTGTTGCTCCGTCGTTTTTTGCGTGGTGAGCAGGAGGCTTTTAAAGTTCTTCGTTACCATGTCGGTGTAGGCAATGACACTGAACAGGAAAACGCTATTTCAGAAGCTACTGTGAAATTAAAAATTGGCGAAGAAATACGCCACACTGTTGCTGAAGGGAACGGTCCCATTTCTGCCCTAGACCATGCACTGCGTAATGCATTGGCTCAAGACTTCCCGAAAATTGCAGAAGTCCGTTTGGTGGACTTTAAAGTTAGGATTCTGGAGAGTAACTTGGGGACTGATGCGATTACCCGTGTGCATGTTGAATCAACTGATGGTGAGCAGACTTGGGGCACCGTAGGAGTAAGTGACAATGTTATTACTGCAAGCTGGGAAGCACTAATCGATTCCGTATCCTACAAGATTTTGCTGGGAACGGATTCTGACTGATAAATTTTTACGGCTGGTCCAAGAGGTGCCCATACCTCAGCATTGGTATTGCGAAACCATACATGAGTTTCTAGACCAAGCATTGCTGCCATATGCGAAGGACCGGAATCATTTCCAGCAAAACTTCCGGAATGCATTCGTAAATTAGAATGAAAATCTTTCAAGGATGAGAATATTTTGTACTCAACATTTTCCCTTTTAGAGATAGGGTGCTGGGAAAATTCTTCTAAAAGTTTTAAATCCGCTTCGCCGAAGCTAAAAAATAACATAGCTGCTGGGTTTTTCTCGAGCCAATGTTCAGCAAAAAATATAAATTCTGAAAAAGGTAGGTTTTTAGACACACTTCCACTACCTGCATGAATCCAAAGATTGTTGGCTGAAGCTTTTGTCGAATTAATCCCATGACTCAACCAGGTTCGATTCAATTCCTTTCTATTAGTCGGACTGGCAAACTTTTCTAGTAATGACTTCGCAAAATGTTCACCTGTAACTGGTCTGGGATCAAAGGATCTAACTTGTGAGGCACCTGCAGATTGCCATTCTCTCGTCCACTTTGGGTCGTTCCAAAAAGAAATTACTAAAGCACCTTTCGCAAGTTTGATTACCTCTTTATCACCTCGATCAAGATCATATAAATTGGCTCTGGGAGAAATTTCTCGAATGAGAAAATGATATTTTGAAGGCATACATACCATAAGCTCATCAAATTTTTTAACCAAGATTTCAAGTAATGGAAATGTAAGAAGGATATCGCCTATTCCTCCACTACGAAAAAGAATTACTCGGGATGTAAAATTTTGCTTACCCGTTTTGGTCATGCATGGTTACTGAGAAATATTTTCCAAAATAAATGAACGGATCGATAAGGAGTCCACAGACACTGCATAAGATTTGGGTTCCACAATTTTCAATTTTTCAAGGGTTGATGAAACAGGTATTTCCATACCAGCACGCTCATAAACCGCAGGAAATTTTGCCGGGTGAGCAGTGGCTAAAATCACCGCCCTTTTTTGTTGATCAAGATCTTTGAATGCACAGGCGGTATGTGGGTCAACTAGATAAGCATACTTGTCTTTTACCATTTTGATAAGCTTCGGAATCTCACTGTCATCAGCACTCACGCTTGAAAATCCTTTTATTTCAAAAGCATCAAATGAATATTTACCTTCTTCCCGAAATGTACTCATTACCTCTACGACCTTGGAAGTGTCACAATCTAAAAAATAATAGAGCAATCTTTCAAAGTTGGATGCGACCTGAATATCCATAGACGGTGCAAGACTCGGCATTACTTTATCTAGGGAATACTGTCCGCTTTTGAAAAGACGATGTAGGACATCATTCTGATTGGTGGCTACACGAAATTCGGAAATGGGCACGCACATCTTTGTAAGTAACCATCCTGCAAAAACATTACCGAAATTTCCTGTGGGAACCACAAATGCCGTTTCCTCTCTTTGTTGGACAGGAATCTTTAACCACGCATATAAATAATATACTGACTGTGCCAAAATGCGGGCCAAGTTAATGGAATTTACCGCAGATAAATTAACGGATGTGCGGAAATGAAGATCAGCAAACAAGTCTTTGACTGTTCTTTGAGCATCATCAAAGGTTCCATCGATTGCTATCGGAAAAATATTTTCAGCACCGGTGCAGGTCATCTGCATTTCCTGCAAAGGAGAGACTTTACCTTTGGGGTACAGAATAAAAACATTTACACCTTTCTTGCCTAACAATCCGGAAATTGCAGCCGCCCCTGTATCACCAGATGTAGCTCCAAGAATACACAATGGTTTTTCTTCTCTTCCGATTTGGGCTTCATATAAATTACCAAGCAATTGAAGTGCAAAATCTTTAAAGGCCAATGTGGGACCATGAAATAATTCCAAGCATTTCCAATGATCACTAAGATCAATAAGAGGAGCGGTATCTTTGTTGGTGAATCCAGCATAGGCAGAATTCACGCAATTTTCCAGATCCGCAGAAGGAAGATCTGTCGCGAAAAAACGGAAAAATTCGACACACAAAGACGGGTAGTCTAATTCTTCCCATTCGTTTATCTTTTGACTGAGATCAGGAAACTTTTCAGGTAAGTAAAGACCACCATCTGGTGCCAAACCTTGAGCAACTGCTTCAGTGAAGGTTACTGAAGAGCCCCCACGAGTGCTACGAAAACGCATTTTTCTATCAATTTTTCAATCTAGCTTTAAAGTCATTTTCCAAGACCAAAAGCCTGATGAGCGACGCGTGTAGCTTCATCTCCCTGATCCGGATTGACTGCCACTGAAATTTTAATTTCCGAGGTGCTAATCATGAGCATATTAATACCGGCATTGGCTAAAGCGTCAAAGAAAGTGGATGCCACCCCAGAGTGAGATCTCATGCCAACTCCTACGACCGATACTTTCGCAATATTTGTACTTCGTCCGAGTTTGCCGCCAGCACCAACTGCAAAATGTTCTCTCAATGCTTTTTCAGCACGAAAAGCATCTTCAGAAGGTACGGTGAAAGTTAGGTTTGCTTTCCCTTTACGTGCAACATTCTGAACAATCATATCAACCACCACACCTGATTCACCCATCACTTTGAAAATCGCTGCTGCTGCACCCGGGCGATCAGGGAGTTCGGTAATACTGATACGGACTTGATTCTTGTCAATGGCCACGCCACTTACGAGCGTGTCCTCCAATGATTTAACTTTTTTTTTCACGGTAGTTCCGGATTTTCTGGTAAAGGTTGAACGGACTTCAAAAGGAATATTGTGCTTTTGGGCAAACTCTACAGCTCTGGTCTGCATAACTTTTGAACCACTGCTGGCCAGTTCTAGCATTTCCTCGTAGTTTATAGATTCGATCTTGCATGCATTGGGAACGATTCTTGGGTCCGCGGTAAAGACTCCTTCCACATCAGTAAAAATCTGACAAGTCTTGGCATTAAGAGCTCCTGCCATTGCAATGGCGCTCAAATCTGAACCACCACGACCGAAGGTGGTAACATCACCATTGTCGTTGACTCCCTGAAAACCAGCGATCACCACAACATTTCCTGCTCTAAGTTGTTTACGAATATCACCTCCCGTGACTTCCCGGATACGAGCCTTACCATGCAAACCATCTGTCATAATTCCAGCCTGCCAACCGGTTCTGGAAACAGCTGGAACACCAAGTGAATCCAATGCCATACAAAGTAAGGCAATCGTTTCCTGTTCACCACAAGTCATTAAAACATCCATCTCACGATCCGACGGTGCTTTTTGAATAGCTTTGGCTCTAGCAATGAGTTCATTGGTTACGCCTGATCTTGCCGAAACCACCACAACTACCTTGTGTCCATCCTTTACAGTCTGCTTGACTCTTCTAGCCACCCGCTTGATGCGGTCAACATCACCAACGGAAGTACCGCCAAACTTTTTTACTATTACACTCATTCTTTTGAAAATGAATTTGGATCAAAAACACGAAAGAGTACTGGTTTTTCCATCACCCCTTCAAGATTCTCGAGAGTTTGTATTGCCATATTTATTGAGTGCTCATTGGTATGATGAGTAGTCAAAATTATACTGGCAGTGGAAGACTCGTTTTTTGGACTTTGTGAAACTGTTGCCAAGCTCACCTCATGCTCAGCCAGACAATCCGCAACTTTTGCGAGCTGTCCTGGGCGGTCTTCAACCGTAAGTCTAAGATAAAAAGATCCTTCAATTTCGACTGCCTTTGCCGGTTTACATTCATCAGGTGAGACATGAGTAAGCTTACACCCGCCGGATATTCCCTTATTTGCTTTAACGACATCCACGATATCGCTTATCACCGAACCTGCAGTAGGATCCTGTCCGGCTCCTCTGCCAGTTAATACAACCGTACCCACAACTGATCCAGTAAGACTGATACCATTGTAAACTCCATCAGTACGGGCGATAATTTCCGCCATCGGCACTAATGCAGGATAAACTCCAACAGAGATATGATTATTATCAAAATTCCTGCGAATAACCCCGATTAATTTAATTTTGCAGCCTAACTTTCTTGCCGCCTGAAGATCTTCAATGGAAATGCGGCGGATTCCTTCCACTGTAATTTCATCCAAATCTACCCATAAACCATGAGCAAGGTAGGCCAAAATTACAGCTTTGTGTGCTGCATCCACTCCATCCAAATCAAGGGCTTCATCAGCTTCCACATAGCCAAGTTCTCGAGCATCCGTTAACACTTCTTCAAACGAAACACCTTCTTTCTCCATTCGGGTGAGAATGTAGTTTGAAGTACCATTAAGTATACCGTAAATTAAGGGGAAATCATTTGCCACCATGCTTTCCCTCAAAACCTTAATTATTGGGATACCTCCGGCTACACTCGCTTCAAACCCATAGTAGACTCCGGCTTTTTCTGCTGCTTCAAATAATTCATCCCCATGTTCACATATCAGTGCCTTATTTGCAGTGACGACAGATTTTCCCTTTTCAAAGGCAAGCAGGGTCAAATCTTTTGCTTCCTCTATCCCTCCAATCAGTTCGCAGATCAAATCAATATCGGGATCATCAACAATCGATTGTGAATTGGTTGTCAAAGCGGATTCAGGAATCTTTATTTTTCTTTCCTTAGTCATTGAACGAACGGATGCTCTTTTTGGAATCACCTCGACTCCCAAGATTTTTTTCCAAAACTTTCCGTTTTCTTCCAAATGTTTCCATGTTCCTTGGCCCACGGTACCGAATCCAAGGATGCCAATATTTACGGTTTGGGATTTATTTTCTGGGTTCATCTTTGAAACGGTAAGTTAATCCTTGGTTTTACGTTCAAAACGGTTTTCAGTACCATCTTTGAGTCGCTGAAGGTTTGCTCTATGACGCCAAATAATCCAAACCATAATCAGAAATGCTAATACGACATTTGCAAACTGGCTAGTATTATCATCAGAGGACCATAGAGATACTATGGCACAAACTGGTAAACTTAATCCAAAACCTATCGATGCAACCGCTACATATCTTGTTGTAATGAAAATTATTAACCAGCTGACTAGCCCAATGAGAAGACATCCTGGCATAACACCAAGTAACCCACCCATCGCAGTCGCAACACCTTTCCCCCCTTTAAAATTAGAGAATAGTGGATAAGTATGTCCAAGAACTGCAGCGGGCAATCCCCAAAGTGCCAGATTAGGATCCCCGGAAAAAGCAACCAAGCCAAATTTAAACCATACAGTTGCCAAGACTCCTTTAAGAAAATCCAAAATAAAAACAGTATAACCTGCAGGCTTTCCAATAGATCTCAAAACATTAGTGGCACCGGGATTCCCGCTTCCAACCTTGAAAATATTAACACCCATTTTTTTGGCTACTATAACTCCAAAAGGAATTGAACCGAACAAATATCCGATTATCACAACTGAAACTGTTTCAAGGGAAAACATTTGGAAATAGATGTTTAAAAAAATATTTAAACTTAGCCCTGCCTCGATACCCTAGCCTCTTGAATATCAGGGTCCTGTTCGATTGTTTGTAGAGCCTCAGCAGGTGGTTCATCATCCAATTCAAATATAGTAAGAGCAGATTCACCCTCTTGGGCACGACTCAATGACATATTCGCAATATTAACGGAACAATTTCCAAGAATGGTCCCGAGTTTTCCGACAATTCCTGGTTTATCTAAATTTCGAACAACAAGTAATGTGTCTACTGGTCTGACCTCAATTGCCTGACCGTCTACTTCAACAATTCTCGGATCATTACCTCGGCCTAATAGGCTTCCACGAACTGATCGTACATCCCCATCACTGGAAACCGTACAGACTTCTATCAGTTCATTATAATCTACGGATTCAGCAGACTTTATAGTTTCCACTTTTATCCCAAGATCTTTAATCTTGAACGGTGCATTCACATCATTTACCCCTTCATCACCTACAACTCCAGAGAGCCATCCTTTTTGAACTGCACGGGTCAAGGGCACGCAGTCGAAATCAACAATTCCACCAAAATAAAGAATCTTGATCGACTCAACAGAGCCTTTTGCTGCTTGCCTGGCAAATGCACCTAAGCGATGACAAAGGTCAAGATACGGTGTTAAGCTTTCCAAGTCCTTAGGATCAACCGATGGCATATTTATTGCGTTACGAATCCTACCTCCCTGCAGCACCTCAGCAACTGCCTCAGCAATTTCAACCCCTACACTTTCTTGAGCCTCGGCTGTCGATGCCCCAAGATGGGGTGTCAAAATCAAATTCTCTTCTTTTCTAAATGGATGATCATCAGGCAGGGGTTCATGCTCATAAACATCCAATCCAGCTGCAGCAACCTTTCCCGATCTCAAGGCTTCAAGAAGAGCATTCTCGTCTATAATTCCACCTCTTGCACAGTTAAAAACGCGAACTCCATCCTTCATTTTCGAAAAAGCATCGGCATCAACCATTCCACGAGTCTGATCTGTAAGTGGCATATGAACAGTTACATAATCGGCTTCCACAAAAGCTTGCTCGAGCTCTACCTTTTCCAAATCCATTTCCTTCGCACGATCATCCGTGAGATATGGGTCATAGGCAATTACCCGCATTTCAAATGCCTGAGCCCTTTTCGCAACCTCCGCACCAATTCTTCCCAAACCCAAAACAGCCAATATTTTACCTCGAAGTTCCGCTCCTTTGAGTTGTTTTCTTTCCCACAAACCCTCACGCATACCAGTTGCCCCTCGTACAATAGCGCGGGTGCCGCATAACATATGGGTAAAGGTAAGTTCCGCGGTGGCAATCGTATTCCCACCCGGTGTGTTCATTACAATGATTCCCTTTTTAGTGGCAGCCTCAATATTAATATTGTCAACTCCTACACCTGCCCGACCAATCACTTTAAGATTTTGGCTGGTCTGTATAACCTCGGGAGTAATTTGAGTGTCACTTCGCACGATTATAGCCGAAGAATCTTTGGCAATTTCAACAACCTCTTCAGGAGATGAACCGTAGGCTTCTACGACTTCAAAACCATCCTGTTTCTTTAAATAATCAACCCCAAGGGGAGATATTCGATCAGCAACGAAAATTTTCATTTATGTTAGGGATAAAGCAAATTTATCATGCTGATTGACGCCCAAATGGCAACGAGGAAAGCATTTTCCAAATTAAGGACTTTCCCCCATTGCGTAGAATTGACATGATTGGAAATTTATCATGTTCGAGAACCTAACAGAAAAACTTAGTAAAACCCTCAGAAATCTTCGCGGAGTTGGCAAGCTGTCCGAGGACAATATTAGCGATGCTCTTGCCGAGGTTCGAAAAGCCCTACTTTCTGCAGATGTACACTTCCGGGTCGTTCGTGAGTTCATCGATGAAGTAAAAGATGCCTGCCTTGGACAAGAGGTCTTGAAATCAGTTTCTCCCGGCCAGCAAGTTGTCAAAATAATCAATGATGCACTGGTTAAACTTTTGGGCGAAGGAAATGCCGAGCTTCGTGAAGAAAAGCCCTTACGTATACTTATGGTAGGACTGCATGGTGCAGGTAAAACAACTACCTCTGCAAAATTAGCCAAGCGTCTCACAAAAGACGGGAAGACTCCTATGTTGGTAGCTTGTGATATTTATCGTCCCGCTGCCATTGATCAATTAGAGTATCTAGCAAAACAGGAAAATCTTTCATTCTATTGTGACCGCAATTCCAAAAATGTTCCTAAAATCGCAAGAGCAGCTTGGGAAGAGTCAAAGAAAAATGGTTCTGATGTGGTGATCTTCGATACCGCTGGGCGTCTTCAGATCGATGACGAGCTTGTGGAAGAAATAGAAGTCTTGAATAGGGAAATAAACCCACACGAAATTCTTCTTGTTGCGGATGCTGCACTTGGTCAGGAAGCAGTTAATGTTGCCAAAACTTTCCATGAGCGACTCGGGCTTTCAGGGATTGTACTTACTAAGGTCGATGGCGATGCCCGTGGTGGTTCTGCCCTTTCAATGAAACGGGTAACGGGTGCTCCAATTAAATTCATGGGAGTAGGAGAAAAAATCGACGACTTCGAAGTCTTTCATCCTGACCGATTGGCTTCTAGGATTCTTGGTATGGGCGATGTGGTCTCTTTGGTCGAAAAAGCTCAGGAGAATTTGGATCAAGAAGAATCCGTACGCATGGCGGAAAAAATGCTGAAAGCCGAATTTGATTTTGAAGACTTCCTCACCCAGATGCGACAAATGAAAAAACTCGGGTCAATGGGTTCAATTGCCAAAATGCTTCCTGGAATGGGTAATGTTGAAGTGGGGGACAAAGAGGAGGAGGCTTTGGCTAAACACGAAGCAATCATTTTATCCATGACAAAAGAAGAAAGGCGGGTGCCAAGAATTATCGGTGGATCCCGTAGAAAAAGGATCGCTACTGGATCAGGTGTTCAAATTCGTGATGTTAACCAACTCATTAAGCAATTTTCTCAAATGCAGAAAATGATGAAGAAAATGAAAGGTGGAAAAATGAAGCGTTTAATGGAGGGCTTTGGTGGTGGAGGTATGCCCAGCATGGAGGACATGGATCCAA
>JAYZJX010000112.1:0-7744 GCA_036164015.1 Verrucomicrobiota bacterium
AGAGTTTTTATTCCCGTATCCCCAACTAATTATCAGAGGTACCCTGTGACCACCCTCATAGATCTGAGCCTTACTGCCACGAAGCCCTTCATTTGAATTATGCCCTGCTCGTGATTTTCCGATTGGTCCACGGGAAAGGCCCCCGTTATCACTGGTGAAAATTATCAGGGTATTTTCCAATTCCCCATTCGCTTTGAGAGCTTCCATTATTTTCCCTAGGCTAATATCAGCCTCCACCAACATATCCAGATGAGCGTCGAGCGATGCACCTTTTACTTTTTCCCCCATCAGTTCATCAGGGGGGGTATGAGGAACATGACAAGACTGGCTCCAATAATACATGAAAAATGGTTTTCGTATTCCCCTTTCTTGATTATTTTCAGAATGTCTTTTCAGAAAAGATAACGCTTTTTGGGTTAAAACCGGACCCGCCATCGACGAATCCCAATCGGGTGAACCAAAACCATCTGCCTCAATAACTGAATCACCGTAAGAACCAGTTTTCCACTCCCTGAGCTTTGTGGAATCACCAACAAGTATTCCATTTTCAATTGCGATATAAGGAGAGCCCTGAATTCCTTGAGGGAGTTCATAGGCATAGTCAAAGCCAAGGGATGCAGGTGTGTTCTCAACTTTGCGTCCAAAATCAAAGTCTTTAAAGCCACCCTTCATACTAAGCTTGGGTTTACCCGTTGATTTACTGAATACTTTTCCTCCCAAATGAACCTTTCCGAGAAAGGCAGTGTGATAACCTACTTTTTTCATTAACTGACCAACAGTTTTTTGTCCGCTTAAAACCTGGGATGGCATATTAAATAACCAGGTGCCGTTCGGATTTCTCCCACGCCATGGATAGTTTCCTGTCATAACACTGTAACGCGTGGGAGCACATACTGCGGCCGGTGCATGGGCATCGGTGAAAGTCATCCCTGCTGCAGCTAATTTTTCCAAATTGGGCATCGATACCTTGCTGTTCTTATTGTAAACACGTGAGTCTCCAATTCCCATATCGTCCATTAGAAAAACAAGAATGTTGGGGGGAGCCATTATTTGTCCTAATGCAAAAGAATAGAGAACAGGAAGTAAGCTTAATATTAGACAGGCTGTGCTATGATACATAATTAAAAATGGAACCGAAAATGAGAAAGCCCGGTATCGCTCATTTGCAAGTACCGGGCCTTTATAAATTGTAATGCTCTTACTTTACGGGTTTAACCGATACAATGTAAGTTATCAAACTGATCTTGGCACCTTCCTTCTTTTTAATTTTAGCGATGATTTTTACTTTCTTGTCCGTTAGGTCCCCCACTTTTTCTATAGTACCCTTATTGAAAGCATAATATTTTTTCTTATCTTTATCATTTGTAAATACAAGAGCACCTTTTTCATTTTTGATAAAGGTACCAGTGGCTTGAAGTTTGACTGCTTCTTCTGCCGCAAAGCCGAAGCTTGAGAAAAAAGCACCCAGAGTAAGAAAAGATAATAGTGTAATACGATTCATTTGGAATAGCTTTAGGGGTTTAATTATTTTGTTTTTTATACGCATGGAGTTCGGGCCAGGAGAGGATGCCGTCCTGATTAGTATCTGCAGAAGGATGTTTGCGGAAATATGAATTTTTCCAATGTTCATTTTGCAGAATTTTCTTTTGACTTTCCGGCATCTCCTTATGGGCATTCAATTCAGCCCAGGTAAGTTTTCCATCTCCGTTTGAATCAGCCGATGGGTTTTTCTTAAAATAATGTTCCTTCCAATACTCATTGCTTTTTGGCTTTTCTGGAATGCTCTTAGGGATGACTGATAAAAGTTGATTACGAAATTCGGTTAATCTTTTCTTGAATTTTGTATTCTGAGCCAAGTTATTCCATTCGTGATCATCTTTGACCGTGTGGTATAACTCTTCTTTTCCATTTTCGTATCGAATATATCGCCAGTCCTTGAAACGGAGGGAATAATTCTGAAAAGCTGGATCGTAATACTGAGCCCATTTATAAAGAGCAGTAATCGCATAGTCAGGGCCCTCCCATTTCCCGGTCTCAGGATTTTCAAGAAGAGGTTTAAGTGAAAAGCCATCAAGCGGACGCCCTTTATCATTTTTCATGGTATTGGAGGGTAAATTACAAAGATCGAGGAGGGTGGGGTAAAGATCTACGAGGGAAACGGGTTGATCACATTTCTTACCATTAACTGAAAAACCAGGTGCGCGGACGATGAGGGGGACCCGTGTGCTTTCTTGCCAAAGAGAATTTTTGTAAAGATAGTCTTTTTCACCATTTCCCCATCCATGATCACTGGTGAAAATAACAATGGTATTTTTATCAAACCCGGTTTCCTTAAGTGCCTGGAGAATATCACCCATTAAATCATCGACTGATGCGACCGATGCAAGATAGGCCTGAATGAATTTTTTTAAGGCCAACTCGCGGTCTCCATCATAAGATGCAATGAGGCTGTCATACATTTTCGTTCCACGGTCCCCGCTCCGGTCATCTTCCTTTGAAGTTACGGTGTGCTTAAAGGTATCATCCGCGTCTCCTTTTAGAATTTTAGGCAGTTCTATTGATTCTAGGGGGAAAAGATCAAAATATTTTTGCGGTACGATCAACGGCGTGTGTGGACGCACAAACCCGACACCCATAAAAAATGGTTTTTGTTTTTTTGATTGAGCAAGTTCTCTAAGTCTTTTCACCGCCCATTGTGCATTGAGTTCATCACCAGTTGGATCGCGGTCATCATCCGAATTATATTTCATTGCCCTTTGCTTACGCCAGCTACCTGTAATCCAGCTATAGTTTTTTCCGGTAATGGATGATCTTTTATTAGATACATTTTCCAGTGGTCCAAAATTACCGTCAATGATTCCGAAGTCATCTCTGAATGGATCTGGTACGCTCAAGTTGGGTATCCTGTCCTTTCCGTCAAAAAGAAATGGGCCGTAGTCTGACGGATGCCCCAGTTCTTTCCATTCCTGTTGGTCCCGGTTATGCATCACTTTACCGGTTCCCAAGGTGTGGTATCCATTTTTTCCAAAATGATCCATCATGGTTCGTGAATTTTTGAGAATTTCATTCTTATCCCAATCCTCAAAACCAAACTGTTGAGAGGTATGGGGATAAATGCCTGTGGCAAAGCTTGCCCGGGAAGGGTTGCAGATTGGAATATTGCAATGTGCCTGAGTGAAGGATACGCCGCTCTCAATTAACTTTCGAATATTAGGCGTTTTGGTTTGGGGATGACCACCAAGAGTTTCCACATAATCATTCAGATCATCACATACGATTAACAAAACATTTGGTTTATCTGAGGAAAAGCACAATAAACTGAACCCACAAAAGAAAAAGCAGATGAGTTTCAATAATGACATCCGTACCTTATGTTTCGTTAAGGCATAAAAATCAATAAATATATCCTAAATTAAAATCTGGTAATTTTTGTGCAACCTTAGGAAAAAAGCTGCTTGATAGGGTTTCCGTTATCGGTAATGGGGACTGGGCGATCACCATCATAAAGATATTTCCCGGGGTCGATTTGCATTGCGGCACAAACGGTGGCAAAGAAGTCGGCGACTGAGACTGGATCCTTGACAATGGTTTTGGAGAGTTCATCCGTCTCACCATAGGCTCCGCAGTGGTTTAATCCGCCACCTGCCAGCACGCAGGTCATGGCTTTCGCCTGATGTCCACGACCACCCCTGCTATCAAAACCCGCAGGGCGTCCAAATTCGGTGGTAATCATAATCAAGGTTTTATCCAGTAAGTTTTTCTTTTCAAGGTCGAGGATGAGTGCGGAAACTGCCACATCCATTTCTCTGATCAGTTCATGCTGATTAAGAATCCCCTCATTGTGTACATCCCAACCGGTTCCATTAATAAAATTAAGGTTGTGAGATACTTCAACAAAGCGGACACCTCTTTCAATAAGCCTCCGGCTGAGCAGGCAACGCTGACCAAATTCACCTCCATAACTTATACGAAGTGTGTCGGGCTCTTTATCTAGTTGAAACGCTCTGTTAAAAGATGGGCCACTTAGGCGAATGCTTTCATTGATGATGTCATCGTAGTCGGCAAGCCGTTCATCATTCGGCATATCCTTTGAGTTCCTTAAATTAGCGAGGAGTTGGTTTCTGCGTTCTTGTCTAAAACTGGTAATATTTTTTGGGCGGGATAAACCCGAAGGTCCCTGAGAAGTGTCGGTTAAGTAAAGATACCCATGCTTAGATCCTAAAAAACCAGGCCCACGGGTTACATTTGGATAACCGATCAATACATAAGCCGGTGCCGATTCATTGGCAGGACCCCGCTCATGGGCAATCAAAGAGCCAATTGAGGGGTAGGTGACGGTTCCACTGATCGGACGACCAGTATGCATGAAATTGGTGGCAGCTGCATGTTCGTCGATTACCTTATGATTAACCGTGCGAACAGCGGTGACCCGATCCATTAATGGAGCAATCTTTGGTAAATGTTCACAGAGTTGCACGCCCGGCACAGCGGTATTAATCGAATCATAGTAGGAACCCGGAATTTTCTCTTTTGGGTCTCCTTTTCTTTTGGGATCAAAGGTATCAATCTGCCCCATTCCTCCCCCCAGCCAAATAGATATAACATGTTCCGCTTTTCCCATGGGGTGATTTAGTTTAGCTGATTCTTTTCCCCGTAAGATGGAGGGCATGCAGATTGCACTGGAGGTACCAGCTTTTACAAAATTTCGACGTGTCAGTATTTTCATCGCTTCTAATTATTGTTTTTCTAATTTAACCAGACAAATTCCCTGTGATTGATCAAACTCCATATGAGATCTTCGTATCTCTCCCTCCAGTTAGGGTTAATTCGCGGATCGATCGGCGGACCTTGGCGAACTTGTTTTTCAACCTTCATTTGAACAGTCGTTGCTTCAGGGCTTAAGTGATTAAACCATGTAATTAATGGTAATTTTTCGTTTTGTTTCGGTTTAAAAGACTCATCAATAATTGAGGCTCGGTTTTCAAAACCCGGATTTATCAGTTCAAGTGTGCTTATTTGCTCTTTTTGATTGGGGAGCCTTCCCAGAAAGCGAAGGAAAATATCTTCGATTAAGTCAGTTGCACTTTTTGTATTCAATGCAAGTTCAGCAAGGAAACTCTGATTCGAAACTCTGGCAATATTACTGACTAATATGCCATTTGCCAAAATTCCTGCCTGCAGGACATTAGGATCTTTTTCCCTCTCATGTATTGGCTTTTGGCGCGTTCCTGTCCATCCAAATGCTTTCATCACATTTACAATGGTTTGCGCCTTTGGTTTCGCCAGGCTTGGCCGATCTCGTGAATTGTTTAGTGTGCCCATCATCCATGCTCTTGAAGGTTTGCCGAGCGTGTTTCGATTTTTTAAGGGTCTTCCTCCGTCAAAAACAAAAGTAAGGATTTCTGAGTCCATTTCCTGATTAGTCGAATAATGAATCGTATCAACCACCTGCTCTGCACTTAGCCGTCTCGGGTCGGGGGATAGAAAATCACGTGATAGGTGATTGCTCTTTGAATTTTTTCCGACTGACTGCCTTTGGTACGATTCAGTGTTCATAATCAATTTATAGATCTCTCGTGGATCATACTCGGATTCAATCAGCTTCATGGCGAGCCAATCCAAAAGTTCAGGATGACTTGGTTGATTCCCTTCCCAGTCATGAGCAGGTTCCACAATTCCTGCACCCATTAGTCTTTTCCAAATCCGGTTAACCATCACCTTGGCAAATCTTTTGTTCTCATGGGAAGTAACCATCATGGCCAATCTTTCCCGCGAATCATTTTTATTATCGAGGAGATGTTCCAGGCTGGTGGCCTTTGTGGGATCTATGAATTCCTTGAGGGACCAAGTTGGGGAAATGGTTTCATTAGGCTTAAGCGTAACCTCAATCAAAGATTTTCGGCCCTTATGGTGGAAAAAAGAGGCGGGTACCCGACTGGATTCGGGTACTTTGACTGACTTTCTTTCCAGCATTGCGGATAACGAAAAGAGATCACGCTGTTTAGATGAATGATAGGGTGCATCGTGACAACGGGCACATTCCATTTCTACGCCCAGAAAAGAAGATGCAATGATATGAGCCTTGGCCGCAAATGGAGCATCATTTTCTGCTGCTTGACCAAATCCAGCACTTCCTCCCCGTATAGGATCACCTCTCATCAGAATCAATTCAGTAACCATACGGTCGAGAGGTTTCCGGTCAATGAGTGATTCATAGATAAACCAGCGGAAAGGCCCCGTGCTGTTAAGAGATTGGTTCAGGAGACTGGGGTTTTCCGCCAGGAGATCCAGCCATTCCCCCATCCAATTATCCACGACTTCATCCTTTTCAATAAGTTTATCGATAATCTTCGCTCGTTTCTTGGGATCCTGATCACTGACAAAATTTCGAATTTCATTCGGCGTAGGAGGAAGTCCCAGAGTGTCAAAATAAACTCTACGAATAAAAGCGTAGTCATCGGACAAAGGAGGGACTTCTAAATTACGACGATTCTGTCCACTTTTCCAATTTGCTCCCTGTTGAATCCATTTCCCAATTACATCAATCTGTTCCTTGCTTAAATTTTCCCCTGATGGAGGCATAATGAGATCTTTATCTTCCGAGATAATACGAGTCATGATTTCACTTCCCATGGGATTTTTAGGAATAATTGACGGAATTTCTGATTCTCCACCGAGTAAGGCAGTTTGCCTGTTGCTTAAGTCAAGTCCTCCTTTTTGCTTTTCATTTCCATGGCAACGAAAGCAGTTTTGCTCCAAGATATGATAGGCAGATGTCGCCAAATCGTCTACCTCACCTGAGTCATTTCTATGATTTAAAAGTTTCTCTGAAATGAATTTGTCAATTGGGTTGGATTCGGTTCCTTTGGGAAGTGTCGGTTGTTTAGAAAGCCAATCTTGCTGAATTGCTCTTCTTTTCTGCCATATCGCATCCTGGGAACTAGCTAGTTTCTTTCTTCGGTTGGAATCGAGCTTTGTGAGCAGATGATTTGTTTTTTCGAGTATTGGATTAACTTCCTTGTCATTCAAAACCGCCATATCTGAGATCGGAGTGAGAAGATGATATAACTTTCCATCTTTACTCTCGATTGCGATAAGTGTTTCTCCTGTCTCTGTCCTTTGGTTGGTACCCCCAACAATTTGTTCGAAAACGATTCTTTTTATTCCTCCCTTTTTTAGGGAAAGAGTACCTACAGCTTCCTGCTGGTGATATCCTTTAACTCTGTGATTTGCTTTGGGAGGAGTTGCCAAGGGCGTAACCGGATTATGTCCATCTGTTCTTCTTCCTGATGCTGGCTTAGTTGAAACGACTTCCTTTCCGTCAACCCAGAGTCTTGAAATTCCTCTGACTCTTGTAAGAAAACTTGTTTCCCCTGCAGGTAAGCTAATGTCTGCTGCCATTCTGAGTAGAAGCGGAGCCTTCCATTTGCTCCGAATCCCCCATGAATCGTAAGCGAGAGGAATTCTTGGAAGTATGAAAGCAGGTTGATCCCAAGTAATAGCTGGCTTAGATCGATTCAAGTTTGCTGGCCATGATTTAAAAGAATTTAAACCATCCAGTATCTGAACCAATACCTGACCAGATTTGATTTTGCCCATTTCAGGCATTCTGGGTGGGTCCCACTTTACTAATTTGGGTCCTCCCACACGGTTAAATTTCTGCTTTACCTGATTATCATCCAGGATTTTTCGACTGAGCCTTATTTCGTCGAGCCAGCCTGTGAAGCTGTTTCCTTCATTCCCA
>JAYZJX010000113.1:0-11227 GCA_036164015.1 Verrucomicrobiota bacterium
CCAACGACCTTCTCACCCGTAACTACAGGGCACCCTACATTGTGCCCGAAAAGGTTTAAACTTTAAGACTGAGTATTCCCTCTATTTCCACAGGCACCCCGGCAGGCAATCCTGATACACCAAAGGCACTGCGAACTCCAACACCTTTTTCGTCACCCCAAATTTCTTTAAACAATTCACTGCAACCGTTAATCACTTGTGGGTGCTGGGTAAAGTCCTGTGTCGCATTCACCATGCCAAGCAACTTTACAACGGACGACACTCGATCCAAAGATCCTAGTGCCTGCTTCACGGAAGATAAAATATTCATACCCACCTGACGGGCTGCTGCATTTCCCTCCTCAACAGACAGATCAGCACCTACTTTTCCTACAATCATTGTACCATCCTTATTTATGGGTAGATGACCTGAGAAATAGATCAAGTTACCCTCAATAAGCACAGGTTTGTAAAGACCGGCGGCAGCCGGTGGCGATGGCAGTTCGATACCAAGCTTGGAAAGTTTTTCAGTAGGAGACATTGAACTGAAAATAAAAGCACTTATCAAACAGACAAGCATTGAAAATTTATTAGAAAAGATTTCATCGTTGCCGAGCTCAGATATTTTCTTTGCAAAGAAAGAATGCAAATTCCCAAAATACTCTCTCGTCGTTCAATAATCGGTGGCACTGCTCTCGCGGGTGCTATGGCAGCAACCGCACCTTTAACCAAAGCAGCTCATCATGGAGATTCCCCCAAGGGAAATTTACTTAACAAAGGAAACACCATTCTTTTTCAGGGTGATTCCATAACCGATGCCGGCAGGGACAAAAAAAATGAAATAGCCAATCAACAAAAGGCATTTGGACGCGGGTATGCATGGATGGCTGCATCCCAACTGCTTATTTCAAAACCCGATCATAAGCTGACTATTCATAACCGGGGCATTTCAGGAAACAAAGTACATCAGCTAGATGCCCGTTGGCAGAAGGATTGCCTAGACCTTAAGCCTGATATTCTGAGCATTCTTATTGGAGTCAATGATATCTGGCACGGACTCAACGGAAGGTATGATGGTACGGTCAAAACCTATGAGGATGATTACCGTAAATTGATTCAAAAAACTAAAAAGAATCTACCTAATGTAAAATTGGTCATTTGCGAACCATTTGTGCTGAAGTGCGGAGCAGTGAATGACAAATGGTTTCCCGAATTCGACAAATATCGTGCGGCTGCCAAGAAAATTGCATCTGAAAATCATGCCGTTTTTGTACCCTTCCAATCGATGTTTGATGAGGCTGTCAAATATGCCGAAGCCAAACACTGGGCCGGAGATGGTGTTCATCCAAGTCCTCATGGAGCTTCCCTGATGGCACACTTTTGGATTCAGGCAGTAACCGGACTCTAAGTAAAAACCTACTTCTTTCACTGATGAAAGCATGGCAACTGGTTGAGCCCAAAAAATTCGCATCCATTGATATCGATGCACCAAATAAGCCGGGTGCCGGACAGGCTCTCATCCGTACTTTACGAATGGGAATCTGTGGTACAGACATCAGTTGCTATCTTGGTAAATTTCCTTTTTTTGATTATCCTAGGATTCCTGGTCACGAATTGGGAGTTGAAGTCTTGGAAGTCGGAGAAAAAGTGGAAAATGTGAAAGCTGGTGATTTATGCTCTGTTGAGCCCTATCTTAATTGCGGAGAATGTTATGCCTGTGGAAAAAATCAGGGGAACTGCTGCCAAAACTTGAAGGTTTTTGGTGTAATGATGGATGGGGGCCTCTGCGAACAATCTCTAATCAGGGCCGACAAGCTCCATTCTTCTAAAAAGCTGAACTCAGAACAACTAGCACTAGTCGAAACACTAGCCATTGGCTGCCATGCATCCGATCGTGGAAATCCACAAGAGGATGAGCATATTTTGGTAATCGGTGCAGGTCCTATCGGTCTGGCAACTCTTGAATTCAACCGGTTAAGTAATGCTAAAATCACGGTCATGGATATGTCGAAAGAAAGGCTCGATTTTTGCCGGAAGCATTACGGAATCGATTCACTCATCCAATTCAAGGGAGACGGCTCAGAGAAAGAAAAAATGCTCGAAGCAACCAACGGAAACTTCTTTGACCTGGTAACGGATGCCACTGGTAACCAGCACTCCATGTCTGGAGCCTTTCACTATGTAGCCCATACCGGAAGATTGGTATATGTGGGCATCACAACAGAGACAGTTTCATTCTTACATCCTACTCTACATCGTCCGGAAATCACTCTTCTTGCATCCAGAAATGCCTTGCCCAAAGATTTCCCCCGGATCATTAATTTGATCGAAAACGGAACCATTAACACAGATCCATGGATTACTCATCATGTGTCATTTCATGATGTTGGTTCGCAATTTGCAGAGGTCACTCACCCTTCAAGTGGTGCAATCAAGGCTATCATCGAAGTAGCTGACTGATCGAATTGAGTTTGTATTCCTAAATTAAACGACTCTAAATTATGAGCGAGGAAACCCTCAAGACCATTGCTACCTTTTACAAGTTTGCTGAATTTCCTGATTTCGAAGAATGGAAAAGTAAACTCAAGGATTGGGGAAAAAGTAACGAGATCCTTGGCACTATGATCCTTGCTCACGAGGGAATTAATGCAACGATTTCAGGCCCACGGGAGGGAATTGAAAACTTTATAAACCTAATTCGGGAGGATGTGCGATTTTCTGATCTTTCTCCACGAATTGCAGAAAGTACGAGATCTACCTTCTACCGCCTTCGTATCATTACGCGTCCTGAAATTGTCACGCTTGGTGATCCTTCAATAGATCCGAATAGAGTAGTTGGCAAATATGTGGAACCAAAAGATTGGAATGAACTCATTAGGGATCCCAGTGTTCGTGTAATTGACACACGGAATGAATATGAAGTTAAGGTTGGCACATTCAAGGGTGCCGAGAATCCTCAAACTGATACCTTCAGGCAATGGCCTAATTATGTTAAGGAAAAACTTGGCGAAAATAAGAAGCAGAAAATTGCCATGTTCTGTACTGGAGGAATTCGTTGTGAAAAAGCATCCTCCCATCTTCTCGAAAATGGATTTGAAGAAGTTTATCATCTCAAAGGAGGCATTCTCAATTACCTCGAAAATATCCCTCCAGAAGAAAGCGACTGGGATGGAGAATGCTTTATTTTTGATAACCGGGTATCGGTTACCCATGGATTAAAAGATGGGGAAACTGAATTATGTTATGGTTGTAGATGGCCTCTTTCTGATGAGGATCTAAAATCTGAGAATTATGAATATGGAATTTCATGTCCCCGTTGTTTCGATTCTCTTACTCATGCTAAAAAGAAGAGCCTGGAAGAAAGGCATAAACAACTCGAGCTGGCTCGGGAAAGAAATGTCGCCCATATCGGACTAGAAATGCCTGGTAAATCATCCCTTGCAGATTAACTTAAATAGGGCTACCTTAGTTAAACATGATTAGGGTGGAAGAAGAAGCTAAGAGCCTGCATCCGAAGGACACAGATAATATTCTGCCAACGGCCTGGAAAAGCGGTTCGCTGAAATACGATGAATTAAAACCTCTTGCAGAAGGAGGAACGGCAAAGCTATATGTAACTTTTGATAAAAACTTAGGCAGAAAGGTTGCTTACAAAACACTGCATTCCGATCTACGGGAATCAGATATTGAAACCAAAAGATTTTTACGGGAAGCACGGGTAACTGCCAATATTCAACACCCTGGAACTCTTCCCGTTTATGAAATCGGGCGAGACAGGCAGGGACAACTCTTCTTCACCATGAAGAAAGTGGATGGTCAGGATTTACGCCAAATTATCCATGATCTCAGGCAAGAGGTTCCAGAAGTGGTTGAAAAATTTCCACTTCCACGACTCTTGGATATTCTGATTCAAGTTTGTCAAACTTTGGCTTACGCACACGAAATTGGAGTAATTCACCGCGATCTTAAACCTGCCAACATCATCGTAGGAAAATTTGGTGAGGTTTATGTATTAGATTGGGGACTAGCCAAAATAAAAGGATCCCAAAATCTTGTACAGGGAGGAATTTCAGAAGAACCAATCCCAAAAGATTTAAAGCTAACACCAACCGGCAGACATTACGGTACCCCCATGTATATGTCTCCTGAAATTGCAACTGGAGATCCAAGTTTAGATGAACGAAGCGATGTGTTTGCTTTGGGTGTAATCCTTTTTGAGATTCTTACTCTTCAATCTTTTGTTCATGGGGATGATATTATCGAAATAAAACAAAAGATTTTGGAAAAACCATATCCTCTTCCTCGTGAGACAGCCCCTAATCGAAAAATTCCACGCGAACTTCAGGCAGTATGTATGAAAGCTCTACAACGCAAAAAAGCTAAACGATATCCGGGTGTTGTTCAATTTTTGGAGGATCTACAGAAGTTTCGTCACGGCGAAGAGGTGTCCGTTTATTGGTATTCAGGATGGGAAAAACTTACCCGTTGGAACCACCGTAACGCATATCTCATCGTGACTATCCTATCAGCATTAGCGGGAGCAGGGGTTTTGGCACTGTTCTCCAGCTAAAGATTTATATTTATTGCTTTTGGTAGCCAAGAGCTAACTAAACAATTCCTTCTTACAAGTCAGGGAAAAGACTACCTTTCCCGATTTTTTTGATCCGACAGTCTTTGCATACACAATTGGCTCCATGATCACTGGTATCGACCTTCACTTCCTCCTGCACAGGCTGTGGCATGGAATCAAGAATATTTTCTGACAATTGGGGATTTTGGGCCTTTCCTCTTACTACATTTATTGAATTTGCAGTTGCCTCATCATTTTTTTTTTGTGGAGAAGAAACTGTATTATCAATGATCGGCAGTTTCTGTGGAACAACTAATGGTGGTAGTGATGATGAACCTTGGGAAAGTGATGGCACATTTGATACATTACGCCCTATATATTTTTGTCTCTTTTCATAAATAGCAGAAAGCTGTTCTAGAAAGTTTGTATTTTCGAGCTCAACCGTGGCTAAAAACTTATCGCTATTTTCCTGTGCAACCACAAGATACTTTGCTTCATCTCGGTAATATCGAAGAGCTTTAACAACTTGTCCTACTTTTACAGGTACCCGAACTTGTCCGGTACGATTTTGTAAGGATATAGCCTTTTTAGCAATTTGCACAGTCATCGGAAAAACAAGAGTGGTATTACTTTTTGACCACGAAACAATTGTTTCTTTAAAATCCTCAACCTCCTCAACAGGCGTTTCCGTAACCTTGGGAGTTACAACGGGCTCCACCTTTTGAGCACGAACCAGATCGTCCTTAGCTTCGGACAATTGTTCCTCAAGCTGACCAATCTTTTCACGAAGATTTTGTGACTCCGCCATCGATTCGGATAAGCTGTTTGCAATATCATCCCTCTCTTCAGCTGTATCTTCCTCTTGGGCCACCAGTTCTTTATTTTCCGCTTCCAACCTTTTCTTTAAACCAAGATAAAATTCTTCATTGGCTTCCAGTTTTTTTACTTTCTTCTCAAGAGTTGCAGCTTGTTGAACAGAAGAATCATCATAGCTTACAAAAAGACCTACCATTCCAAGGGTACTTAAAACAGCAACTACCGTTGCAGCCATAGCAAAAATATTGGTAGATTTTTTGACTGCTCCGCCTTTAAAGGCATTTTGCATATTGGCAACTTTACCCTGCATTTGCTGCACGGCTTGGCTGCCTTTTCCTCCCTCAATACTTTTAAGCTGGGAAAGGGAAGCTTGTAGCTCCTTCCCCATATCTAGGACTTTCTTATTCCCCTCGACCAACCGCCCGGATAAAATGCTCGCGACATTTAAACACAACTGACCTCCAGCAACACCGTGTTCACCAATAAAGCCAAGGAGTTGCTCGTGATCCATTCTCCAAAGAATACACTCCCCGATTGATTGAACATTGGCTGAGGCAACCCCGCCGCTAAGAAAAGCCATTTCCCCAAATGCCGCACCACTTCCGAGAGTCGCAATTTGTTGCGACTTGCCTTGGTCGTTTATTTTGGTGATTGCGACTTCACCCGAAACAACAAGATATAGAAACCGTTGCTCATGACCGTCTGCAACGAGCGTCTCATCTTCGGCTAATATCCACTCACCTCCAAATCGCAATTGTTGCATCTCAGCATCTCCAATATTGGCACACAATCCTTCCTTTGGGAGGTCATAACCAGCCTCCATTACGTCTTCACGATGTAAGAGCTTCATTGTTCCATCAAACTATCTTATTACTTGAGTAAAGATCAAGAATAGAAAAGTTTTCTAATGACAGCATTTTCCATACTTTTTCAATCTCCAATAATTATATGGCCAAGCCGCAAGAAAACCGGCACCGAGTGTAAATGGAAGAATTGCCAAAGTAATGGCAGGCTCCCCCATCATTCCATAATCTGCCAGATTCATCGCAGATTCCATTAAAATCATGGAGATAAGACTCATACCGATGGCAGTCCGAAACGCTTCTTTGGGTCCAAGTTGTTTCCAAAGAATAAAAGTCTCAAGAATTATACTGGTTACAATCCCGCTCGCCATCGCAACTACCCATACCAAACCCCATAAGTCACGAGGGATTCCATCAGGCTCAAAATAGGATTGAAAGCAAAAGATTGCACCCAAGTCCCCGATGGCACAACCGACCAGGCAACCGAAAGTATTCTTTGCGGACCTTCCTGCAAGTTTTCCATTCATATTCTAGGCTGCTTTTCGATAAGCATTAAATAAGCTTTTCTGAATTTCCTGAAAAATCCTTTTTACGACAGGAATGGCCACTGAATTACCAAACTGCTTGTAACTCACATTTCTGCGTTCATGTATCTTAAATTCCTCAGGAAAACCCATCAATCGAGCACATTCTCGGGGATGAAGCCTTCTAACTTTTCCATCGATCAAATACATTCCAGTTTTTGCTCCTACACCTCCACCAAAGGCGGAAAGTGTTATCGCATGACCCTTGCTACTGTAAATCCGTTCACCCTGACCGCCTTTTCCCACAGTTCCTGTTCGTATACTCCGGTTCTCTCTCGAATGATCGATGGTGGCAGAAAGTCTAAGATCATCTCTGTTAATATATAATCCTTCTAAAGTTGAAGATTTGGGAGATAACAAAATATCCTCCAATGCCACATCTGAATTACAAGGCTCAGGAAACGAAAAGTCATAAATTCCCAGGTCTTTGCGGAAACATACAAAATAAAGTCTCTCCCGCTTTTGAGGAACTCCAAAATTGGAAGCATTTAAAACTTTATAAAAAACATCAAAACCTGCATTCCTCAAACATTCCAAAGTGGTGGTTAAAGTTGCTCCATTCGCGTGCCCAAGGTAATTTTTGACATTTTCTAAAAATAAAACCTGTGGAGTGTGAAACTTGCCGATTCGTAGGATTTCATCCAATAAGGTACCTCTTGCATCTGCAAATCCATGTTGTTTTCCTGATATGCTAAAAGGTTGGCATGGAAAACCACCACACAAAATATGGTGCGGTGGAATGTCATGAGATTTGATTTTGGTGAGGTCACCATGTGGAAAATCACCAAAGTTCCTCGAATAAGTTGCTTGGGCATCTTTATCCCAATCCGAAGAGAAAACACAGTTATGACCTAAATTCTCAAGAGCATATCGAAAGCCGCCAATCCCACAAAACAGATCAATAAAGTCTAGTTTTTCTATTTTTACTCCCACCGCTTTACTGCTTTTTCACTCACACGAATCAATCAATTTGAAAGGGAAACTTTTTAAATATCACATAACTCAACAGCTTCGGCTAATCCTTCAGCAGGGTCCCGTGTGGGTATAAATTCCTGTCCTACAAAACCTTTGTATCCAATATCCAAAAGTGCCTGCATAATCGGAGGATAATTGATTTCCTGCTTATCATCAAGTTCGCCTCTGCCCGGGTTACCCGCAGTATGAATATGTCCTATATATTCTCCGCATTCTCCGATCCGGCGAATAACATCCCCGTCCATAATTTGGACATGATAAATATCAAACAGTAGTTTCACCCTCGATGAGCCTACTTGTTTTACTATATCCAAACAGTAATCAATATGATCACCCTGATACCCGGGGTGCCCTTTATTGGGATCAGATCCATCACGGGTATTGAGCATTTCGAGACAAATATTTACCCCTTTCTTTTCCGCATAGCCCGCCACTTTTTTGAAACCTGCGATACAATTTCTCGCACCTTCTTCAAGAGAAAAGTTTTCTTCGTAACCAGTAAAAGCAATCACATTAGGGCAACCAAAATCAGCAGATTCATCAATCGCCTTCTTAGTCGCCTCAATTAACCACGAATGATATTCTGGGTTATTATATCCTTTGATAAAGGGTTTTCCCTCAACAGGAATTCCAGAGATCGCACAAGTTAGGTCGTGTTTTTTCAGAACTGGCCAGCTTTTGGAATCTATTAATTCGATACTCTTACACCCCAAGCGTTTTGCCTGTCTGCATGTTTCCTCCACACTCCAATGGTTTGCAAAACACCAGGATACTACTGACTGGTTTATTCTACCTTTAGTTACCCCGCGTTTAAGAGCATCCTGTCCCGTGGCGTGAACCGATGAAACGGGCAGACTTGATACCAATGCACCAGCAGTCAGTCCTTTGAAAAGTTTACGTCGGTTAATTTTTTCAGTTGTATTCAATAAAGGGTTGTTTTCTGTCATATCTCCTTCTTCACACCCCTTTGGCCTAAAGCAAGTTCATTCCCGTAAAATTTCAAAAATACTGCGATTGACACAATATTCCTTAATTCTCACATTTATCTCTAGCCCATGAAAAACACACCATTCATTTCCCTCTGTTTTCTTCTTTTTTCCTGCAGTGAAGAACCTCAACCTACACCAGTAAATGACCCAGATGGTATGGAAGACAACCAATCCCTGAGTTACGAATCAAGTGGTGAACCTTTTTCGAAACCACAAGTGCATGTAATGAATGTTTCTCAGTCGGAAATAACAATTAATTGGTTCACTCCTTCCAATTGGAAAGCCTCTCCTCAGTTTCCCTCTCAACCAGAATTTCTGGTTGAAACCTCTACCAACCCAAAATTCGATAATTTGGTCACCGTACGCAACATATCAGATTCCTTCCAGACAACTTTTTCAAATCTTCAGCCTGACACACCGCATCACTTCCGGGTTACAGCAATACCATCAGCCAACGATTCCAGATATCTTCCCGGAGAACCCACCACTATTTCGGTTATGACCGCATCCTACCCGAGTGAACAACTGGGAGGATTTGTTGTTAATCCTGAGCCTGGCAAGGTACACTTTTCATGGAGCGAGCTCGAACAGCCCGGCCCGATCGACTATGTGATTCATCTATTTGATGATCAGGAAAGCCAACAACCCTTCCGTGAGTTCGTTACTCGTGAAATGGGAGTTCGAGATGTTGTGCTCCAAGGTGGTCGTACTTATTGGGCTAAATTTCGGGCTGCGCCTGCGGAGGATAATAATGCGTTTACAACAACCGACGAAATCACAATTCAATTCGATATCCCCGGCAATCCTCTTCCCCTCCCTCAGAACATATCTTCCATCGATCGTAACGGAACCCTGGAACTGCAATGGTCTCCAGTCACTTCAAATGCAGGAAAATTTTCTTACATGATTGATGTAAAAACCGGGCAAACCTTGGATCAACCCTTTGGGAATTTTGTCGAAAAAGAAGCAATACTGAAGATTCCCAATGCCAAGCCATATGGGCGGTTTTCTTTTGCTATCAAATGCTTTCCTGATGCTGGAAACTATGTTGATCTACAGAGCCCAATCGCGACTCATACCTTTGACTTTCCTGTCGTGTACTGCCCTACACCCTCTAATAATCCGATTTCTCGGCCTCAAAATGAACCGACCTCTCTTAAAATTTCGTTTAAAGAACTTCCTGACGCTCCTGCCGGTCACCGCTATGAGATTGAAGTTGCCAGTGATCCGGAATTTTCTTCAGGGCTGGATCGCCGTACGATTGAGGGAAATGAATTAGATACTGTTATGACAGGACGAGTTCCTGAAGAGATACATTATGTCCGTATTCGTATGATTGGTCCTGAGGATGATGCCACCGTAATCGCATCTTCTTGGACAGACACCGTCATCATCGAGGCTACTCCCCCGCCTATCCCAGAGCCTAACCCGCTACCCTAGCGCTTCCAGAATACCATCGACAGGATTAAGCCAATAAAGGCACCTGCCGCATCCGCTGCGGCATCCCAAACATCTGGCGACCTTCCTGTTCCTAGCCAGTCCTGCCAACACTCATCCGCAATTCCAAAACAGGCACAAAAGGCGAGTAAACCCCAAGGGAAGCCGGAACTCCCTTTGCCAAAAGCTCCCCATGCAAGAACCCCCATGATGGCATATTCGACAAGATGGATGACTTTGTCCGAAACCGCTACTCCCGTCTTGGGTAATTCCCCGGGTGACATGCTTGATACATAGACCACCAAAGCACAGTACAACACCAATCCAATCTTCCACTTATCCATACCGCTTTTCTTGTCTCAGAAAACCTACCTTGGCAACGGAAATTATTTTCCGAATAGTTTTAAAAGAAGACTGATTCCAAGACTCAAAAGAATCATGGTCGTGATAGGAAAAAAGAATTTCAAATTTCCCTTCTCATAGCGAATATCACCCGGTAATTTCCCAAACCACGAAAAAGTTTGCGGAGCGAACTGCAGAACCAACCCGGCAATTACCGAGATTATACCCACAACTATTAGAATCTTCCCCATTTGGTTATTTCGTTATGGGAATACTTCTTGAAATCAAACTCAAAAAAGTTGGCTTACAAAAAATACCCATTTAAGATCACGAAAATGAGTCAGTACATTGCCATGAACCGGTTTCGTATCGTCAAAGGTCAGGAGTCCGAATTTGAAGAAATTTGGAAAACCCGAAATACCTACCTTGAAAACGAATCTGGATTTCTAAAATTCGACCTTCTCAAAGGTCCTGAGAAAGAGGATCATATTCTCTATGCTTCCCACACGATCTGGGAATCCGAAGACCATTTTACCGCTTGGACCAAATCCGAAGCCTTTCGCAAAGCACATGCCGGTGCCGGAAATCGTGGACACTTATATCTAGGCCACCCTGAATTTGAAGGGTTTGAAACGATTGACGAAGCCGCTGTCTGAGATAATTTTAAAATTCCTGCTTTTTAAGAAAATGTTCTCTCATTTACTATACATGAAAAAATCCAATTATTTATTT
>JAYZJX010000114.1:0-5908 GCA_036164015.1 Verrucomicrobiota bacterium
CACGATCCAATGGATTACGGTTTGTTTTGTTTACTACTTCCATATTCGTTGAAGAATTCCTGAGGCTATTTCTCTTTTGGTTGATAATGGAAGAGTAAAGGTCTCATTTTTTCGAGATAATAAAGTCACCTCATTTTTTTCTGACTCAAAACCAATGGTACGATTTGAAATATCATTGACCACTATCCAGTCCAGATTTTTACCCTCAAGCTTTTTTCGGGCATTATCGAGATGATTATCACTTTCTGCGGCAAAACCTACCAATGTTTGTTGAGAACTTTTTAATTTTCCCAACTCGAGGAGAATATCAGGATTAGGGATAAGCTTTAACTGATCAGGTAACTGATTTTTTTTTATTTTTAAATTTCCTAAGTTTTCAGGCCGATGATCTGAAACCGCAGCTGACATAATCGTTAGATCGGCTTCGGCAAAGAAATTGATTAATGCTTCCCGCATCTCCAATGCGGTTTCAACAGACACAAAATTGACACCTTCCGGGCATGACAATGAAACGGGCCCACTTACCAAGGTGACATCAAGTCCCTTTTCCGCGGCAGATCTCGCTAATTCAAATCCCATTTTCCCGCTTGAGGGGTTGGATAGATAGCGAACGGAATCAATCCACTCTCGGGTAGGGCCTGCAGAAATCAAACATTTACCGGGTTTCATCATCAAATTAATCGCGACTTAACGATTCAAAACAAGTATAAGGTTGTAGCATGAACATTGATGCCAGTGAAGGAACCAACCCAAAGCGTGAGAACATGTTTCTCAATCTTGGACTGAATTTATTATTACCCATTTTAGTATTAAGAAAAGGAGATGAATGGCTTGGAGAACCTTTGGCGGATGCACTTTCTAGTACGCCTGATTCCGCCGTTGTGGGATCTGTTATTTTGCTATTAGCCATTTCGTTTCCCATATCTTATGGAATTCTGGATTTGATTCGACGCCGAAAATGGAATTTCTTCTCAATTCTTGGAGCTATCAGTGCTTTATTGACCGGGGGAATAGGTCTTTTGCCTGGTGCAAATGTCATGATGTTTGCAATTAAAGAATCTGCACTTCCTGCCATTCTTGGAATCATTACCATCATTACACTCAAAACTAAAAAGCCTTTAGTTCGACTCTTTCTTTATAATCCAGAAATTATCAAAGTCTCTTTGGTGGATCAAAGACTGGGAGAACTAGGTACCAAGGATAGCTTTGATAAGCTACTTGTAAAGTGCACCTGGCTGATAGGGCTATCCTTCGCTGTAAGTGCAGTATTAAATTTTATTTTATCGCGGATGATCGTAGTGACTGAACCGAGCATAGATAAAATCGCTTTTAATGATGAAGTGGGTCAAATGATGGGATGGAGTCTCCCCGTTATAAGCATTCCATGTATGGTTGTCAGTGGATATGCATTTTGGCTCCTCATGAAGGGAATCAAGCAATTCACCGGGCTTTCAATGGAAGAAGTTTTGGCACAAGCTCCCCAACCTAAAAGGGGAAGCTAAAATAATTTTATCTGTCGCTCAATGCGACATAGGGACGATGTGTCGAACCCTGATAAATCTGTCTTGGCCGATGGATACGCTTTCCATTAGTGGCAATTTCTTTCCAATGAGCCAACCAACCAGGTGCTCTTCCCAAGGCAAATAGAACCGTAAACATATTTGTAGGAAAGCCCATTGCCTGAAGAATAATACCACTGTAAAAATCAACATTCGGGTACAGCTTACGGGCAATAAAGTACTCATCTTGTAAGGCTGATTTTTCAAGATTTCTCGCAATATCCAAGATTGGGCTTTCAACTCCAAGAGCATCCAATGCCTGATCGCAGGCACTCTTAAGGATTTTAGCACGCGGGTCATAATTACGATAAACTCTGTGACCAAATCCCATCAACCGCGATTTACCCTCTTTAGCGGATTGGATGAACTGGCTTCCATCATCTCCTGACGAGTGAATCTCATTGAGCATTTTGATCACTGCCATATTGGCACCGCCATGCAATGGTCCCCACAATGCAGATACAGCACCGGATAAAGAAGCAAAAGCATTCGCACCACCAGATGCAATCATACGGCATGTAGATGTTGAGCAATTTTGCTCATGGTCCGCATGTAAAAGAAAAATAAGGTCCAGGGCTTTACTAACGGCAGGATCAATAGCCTCACCGCCAGCATTTCCAAACATCATGTGGAGGAAATTCTCGCTGTAAGAGAAATTAGTTTGAGCCTCCGGCAAGCTTTCTCCCTTGGATGAGCGAAGTGTTTTAGCGGCAATTACTGGAATACCAGCAACAATGACAGAAGCAGCTTCCTCAAATGAATCAATATCTGCTGGTCGAGTATTGGTGGAAAGATCTGGGTAACTTCCTCCTAATGACTGTAGTGCTGCACTTAAGACACCCATCGGGTGGGTGGAATCGGACATTGTATCAATTACCTGCTCAACAGAAGTTGGCAAAGATGATTTGGACAGCACCTTCTGCGTAAATTGCTCTAATTGAACAGCAGTGGGTAATTCCCCATTGAAAAGGAGGAGGCAGGATTCCAAAAAGTTTGATTTTTCTGCAAGCTCAGCGATATCAAAACCACGGTATCTCAGTATTCCTTCATCTCCATCAATAAAAGTGATTTCGCTTTCACATGACCCAGTATTACCATAACCATCATCAAAAGTGATACACTTACTGTCTTTGCGTAAGGTACTTATATCCAAGGCATGCTCATTTTCCGTCCCCACAATCACATTAAGAGGAAAATCTTTATCGCCGATAGTTAGGGTTGCTTGATTGGACATAGGGTAGGGTAATTTGGAGATTAAATCTCCTTTCTGCCAATCTTAGACCATTTTTTCAAGAAAGTTCCTGTATAATCTTAATCCTTTTTCTTGGCTCTTTTCTGGATGAAATTGAGTCGCAATACTGTTTCCAAACCTTATTCCACTAATAAATTCATATCCATAAGAGCATGAAAGAGTTGTTAGATTGCTTTCTACATCGCATACATGATAACTGTGCACAAAGTAAAATTGGTCGCCTTTTTCAATACCTTTCATCAGATCTTCACCCAAATCATCTTCCCAATAAATTGAGTTCCAGCCCATGTGCGGAATCTTATATTGCGAGTCCAAGGAAAATCTTTTAACAAACCCTTTATGAATACCCAGCCCTTGCTTTTTACCCTCCTCGGATGACGAAAATAAAACCTGCAAACCGAGACAAATCCCGAAGTAAGGCTTGTCAGACTCAATCCAATTTTTGATCAACTCATCCAATCCATTTTTGGCAAGGCTGCCCATACACTGATCAAAGGTTCCCTGACCGGGGAAAACTAAAGCCTCAGTTTTGGCAGCATCTTCTGGTCCGCAAACCATAGTGACTTCAGCTCCAATATATTCAAAGGCTTTGACAACACTCCGCAAATTGCCGGTACCATAATCAATGACCCCAACCTTTTTCATTAACAACTTCAGGTGTCGTTAAGTTACTTTGAAAGAGTACCTTTTGTGGAAGGAACCATACCAGCTAGTCTGGGCTCGGCTTGGGTAGCTAGGTCCAACGCCTTTGCGAAGCCCTTAAAGATCGCTTCGGCAACATGGTGAGGTTCATCTCCGTATTCCAAGCGGATATGAAGATTACAAGCAACTTCATTTGCAAAAGCTTGAAAAAATTCCTTGAAAAGATGGATATTAAAGTCACGAACCTGCGGATTCGGGCAATCCACATCATATACAAGATATCCACGATTACTTATGTCTAAAGCAACGGTAGCGAGAGTTTCATCCATTGGCAGGACAAAGAACCCGTACCTGCGAATTCCTGCCTTATCAGACAAAGCTTCTTTAACGGCTTGTCCCATGGAGATTCCCATATCCTCAACTAGGTGATGGTAGTCTACATCAATGTCACCTTTGGCTTCAATGGAAAGATCGAAAAAACCATGCCTCGAAAACAACTGTAACATGTGATCAAGAAAAGCTATTCCCGTTGAAATATCAGCCTGCCCACTGCCATCAATGTTAAGTTTAAATGAAATTTTTGTTTCCTTAGTATCTCTCGTAATTTCAGCTTCTCTCATCGTACCATTGCTTAATATTTTGAAAAAGGGTGGTCATCTGTTCTTTCGTACCAATACTGATTCTAATTTTTGATTGGGTCAAACGATGATTCGGGAAATATCTAACATAAATATCATTTCGCTCAAGATGCTGGAATAAGGATTGGGCAATCGCTTTACCGGTTTGCCCTTCCTTGTTGACTGGTTCAGTAAAAATGAAATTTGCCTGACTGTCAGTTGTTCGCCAGTCGAGCGAAATAAAAAATTCATAAGCTCGTTGTCTTTCATCAAGGATTTTTTGGAGACATTTCTCAAAATATTCCTGATCTTTTAGAGCAGCATATGCTGCCGCCTGTGACATTCGGTCAAGATTGTAAACCTCCCGAACACTATCCAGAACTTTGACAAGGTCAGGTGAGGCAACTGCATATCCTACTCTTGAACCCGCTAGTGAATAAGACTTTGAAAAGGTTCTTGTGACAATGATGTTCTCTGCATCTGACAGCAAACGGATAGCAGAGTCATTCGCAAAATCAGCATATGCTTCGTCTACTACCAAGATTGCATTTATACGCTTCGCTAGTTCTGCTATTTTCGCTTGATCGAATGCAACTCCACTTGGTGCATGAGGGTTAGTTAAAAAAAATAAATTAACTCCGGATGAAATGATTTTTTCTTTTGGAAGATCAAATTGATCATCCGAGAAATCTATGAAATGCAAACTGGAGCGCTGTAAAGAGGTAAGGGTAGGGTACAGGGAGTAACTCGGGTTAAGCATTCCTACAGATCGTTCATTATCAGAAAAAGCACGGACACAAAGATTCAGGATGTCATCCGAACCATTCCCTATGATTACCTGATCCACTTTCAAATTTTGCTTTTCAGCAATCAGTCTCCGAAGTTTCAATGAAAATGGCTCCGGGTAAAGTTGGAGACACTTCGTTTCTGCTATTACCGATTGTGTGACCGAAGCACTCGGCGGATAGGGATTTTCATTGGTATTAAGTTTAATTAAATCCTTATCATTCTTTGGCTGAAACCCGGGGGTGTAACTTTTGCGGGAAAGAATTTCGGGAGGCACAAACCTCATGAGGCTATCATTCATCAGCCTAATCGTACTTTAGCCGGATAGAGATCGAATTACCGTGGCCATCTAGTTTTTCCATTTCTGAAAAAAGAAGTGCAGACTGCAATGCTTTCCGAAGACTTTCCTGATCATATTTAATAATACTAGTTCTCCTAAAGAAGTCTTCTATTCTTAAACCAGAGGAGAACCTTGATGAGCGACCTGTTGGTAATACATGACTGGGACCGGCAACAAAATCACCGAGAGCTGTAGCTGAATAATGACCTAAAAGTAACGCTCCGGCAGTATTTATATTATTTTGCAAAAAAGAAATATTTTCGTCCTTCACCTGAAGCTCAAGGTGCTCAGGAGCGACAAAATTAGCGATAGATACCGCTTCCTCGAGATTGCTTACATGAGCTGCAAGAAAACCTTTTTTGAATATCTCCAAGATCGAATCTCTGTGGGAAAGATCTTGAACCTGCTTGCTGATTTCAGAATTAATTATTTCAAAATGACTACTATCGGTGAAAACTAAATAAATTTTCTCCTTACCTGATCCATGCTCTGCCTGCGCAATCAATGCTGCTGCAATAAATGCAGGGTCAGCAGATTCATCTGCAATTACCATCACTTCACTAGGTCCGGGAAGTAAATCAATTCCCGCAGTCCCGAACACCTGTCTTTTGGCCTCGTTCACAAAAGCATTACCAGGTCCGAAAATTTTATCGACCGGATTGACTGTTTCTGTGCCAAAACCAAGTGCAGCGACTGCCTGTGCACCACCAAT
>JAYZJX010000115.1:0-23605 GCA_036164015.1 Verrucomicrobiota bacterium
GTGCAAGACCTTCATTATGGTCAAGATTTCCCATGCACAAAAGTTTTACAACTTCAATATCTTTGAAAATAACTTTCACACTTGGATTCATTGTTCGCTTCGTTTTAAATTGCCAGCCCCTGTTATCACTCTTTTGCAAAACTGCTATTGGGTTTTTATCATGTGAAAGAAAAAATTCTATTACACCAAGACCACTACCTATTACCGATGAGCACTTTGGATGAAAATTCATGTAAATAGCAGTTGTTTCGATTCCAACAGCAAAAAGTAATCCAAGATAATTCGGTTCAAGGCTTTTACATTTAAAAAACTGGCTAACCTTTCTAAGTTTCAACAATTTCAAAAAAGATTTGCGAGGATTTTGAAAAATAGGAACTAATTTTGGAATAGCGATTTTCTTACGGTATAACTTGATTAATTCTTGATCAGTAAAGATGATAGGAAGGTTAGAACCAAAAGATATAGTTTTTTGATTTAAGAACATCGGCTTCAATGGAATCTCTTTTTCCTCTACACCCAAAAGGCAAGCTGTTCTATAGATAGACCTAGCGATTGCCCATGCTTTTACTCTAGATGCAGGTACCATCAAAGTCTGAGCATCTCCCCTAAACCATCCATAATTTTCAGCTTGTTAGGTACTAATTTCAATCCAGTACCTTCTTTAATTAGATTCAACTTGTAACCTAAATCTGAAGCCCGATTGACCAATACCAAGGGAAAACCATTGCTTCTCAAAAAATTTAAATTGTTGTGCTCTTGTGGCATAATTCCCTTAGACACATCGAAATAAATTCTTGTGCCTAATGAAATAGCTTCAGAAGTTAAGCCAGCTCCCGGACGACCAAAAACCCAGTCGCAATCAGTTAAAAGAATCCTCATATTTTTCGCTGAAATAGTTGGTAATGCTATAACATTTAACCCTAATCTATCACTTATGGATCTAACTTTGTTGATCAGGGAATGTGAAGAACCACACAACACAATTATTTTTAAATTACACCCAGCTTTTTTTAAACTTTTTAATGCAGCCAAGTGAGAATTTGCTCCATTAGCACCAGTTGCAAGTACACCGTAAGTTTGGTTCTTATCTAAATTACACATTTTGTGAAACGCTTCTCTATCGGAATTCTTCACATTTTTGTAAAAATCACTTCTTAACAAAGGTCCAACAACTGTACATTTATTTTTTGGCATTCCTCTAAGAATTGCAGCATTAATTGATTCTTTAGTTGGCCCCCAAAAGGCATCTACATTGGGATTTACCCAATGGCGACTAAAACCAAATCCATCTGCCAACTCTCCACAATAAATTAAAAATTTGGTTCTTTCACCTCTTACTGAATGCTTAACTAAATCAAAGTAACCATGATTCAAGTGTGCATGGACACTGATTATTAATTTTGGTTGTAATCCATATACTAACCTTAAATATTTATCTCTTCCCAGAATCTGATTCGATCTCCTATGTAATGAAGCTTTTTCCAAGAATTTAAAATACAAAGCGTGTGCACCAGGATATGTTTTTTGAATAAAGTTATACAAATTTGTCCCAAAGTTATAAAAACTAGATCCATTTTCAAGTGGGCGATAAATATAAGTTTTAGTGGACAAAAGATCGCCAAAATGTAGCAAAGCATTAGCTCGCATTTCATGTCCACCACCTGTCTTTGAACTTAAGACAAGTATGCTCATTAGTTCTTAATAGTTTGAAATTAAAAGAATAAAACTACTTTATGGAATTTTTACTTTAAAGCTCGTGAACAAATAGTCCGCTACGAAGTTTAGGCTCAAACCATGTTGATTTGGGAGGCATAATTTCACCCGCATCAGCAACACTGAGTAACTCCTCCATAGTTACTGGATAAAGAGCAAAAGCAACTGCCATTTCTCCAGAATCCACGCGCTTTTCCAACTCTTCTAATCCACGAATGCCGCCAACAAAATCAATTCGGTGATCATTTCTCTGATCCACAATATTCAAAACTGGTTCCAATAGAAAATCAGAAAGTTTAGAAACATCAAGATTTGCAATAGGATCTGATAATGATTCCTCTGGATTAAAAGAAAAAGAGTGCCAAGTATGATTAAGATAAACTGAAAAGTCACCCTTAGCAAGGGGGCGTAACGGTTCAGAAGAGCTTTTATTAAAAACAAATTTCTCTTTTAACTTTTCAAGAAATTCATCATCTGAAATTCCATTAAGATCCATGACCACCCTGTTATAATCATAAATCTTCAGTTCTTGATCAGAGAATAAAACTGCCATAAAAAGATTATATTCTTCAGCTCCAGTATGAGAGAGGTTGTTCATTTTTCTGTTTTGCCCTACCCTTGCTGCAGCAGCTGTACGATGATGACCATCTGCAACATACAAAGTAGGAATTTTTTTAAAAAGCTCTTCAAGGGTACTTATTTGGTCAGGATCTTTTACCACCCACAATTCATGCTTAATTTCATCATCTGCAACAAAATTATATTCCGGAGTTTCAAGCAATATTTCCTCTAGAAACTGATCAATCTCTTCATTACTCCTGTAAGAAAAGAATACCGGTTCTGCATTTGCGTTCAGAGAGTCAACATGCTGAACACGATCGTTTTCCTTAGCAGTTCGAGTGAGTTCATGCTTTTTTATTTTACCGCTATAGTACTCTTCATAATGACAGCAACCGACAACTCCTGTCTGGGTTCTTTCATTCATAGTCAAACGATATAAATAATAGTAAGGCTCAGGATCCTGAAAGAAAATCTTATCCGACTTCATCTGCTCAAAAACTGAGGCCCCTTTTTCATAAACTTCTGATGAATAGGGGTCGACATCGTCGGGCAAACCTATTTCAGGTTTAATAACATGAAGAAAAGAATGAGGATTATCTTGTGCTTCTAACTTTGCTTCGGAGGAATTGAGCACATCGTATGGCCTTGAGGCAACTGATTTAGAAAATTGTTTATGCGGGCGGTATGCACGAAAGGGCTTAAAGATAGCCATAATTATAGTATTTTTAAGTTTTGAACTCCAAAAACCTGAAATTGATAATTACAGGGACTTTTTTTCTGCCTTCTTAGCACGAACTTGAGCAAGAAGTTTTTTAGCAGATTCTGCAGCTAGAGTACTCTTCAACTTCTGTTCGCTACCAGGAAGACTTGTTACAGCAGCTGCCTGATTGGAACTTTGCATTTCATCTAATATTTCTTTTCTAAGAATTGAAATGGATTTAGGTGCTGAAATTCCAATTTTAACAGAATCTCCCTCAATTTTTGTAATTGAAATTTCAATCTGATCTCCAATGCTTATACCCTGATCAACTTTTCGAGACAAAACAAGCATCTGTTTTAACTCTTAGGCGACAACTTTAACCTTCATTAAGGTCGATGACATGTCTCGAGGAATAGTCCTCGTGGTTGTTAATAATGCATTGCTTACCAACTAAAGTGATTCTGTTAATGATAATTGGTCCCACAAGATTTAGCGAGATTACTCCCGATTGTTCAGAAGATAAAGTAACGATATTTAAAATCATGGTATCTTCGTTCCCTTTAATACCCAAGACATCAACATCAGAGTCGGTAATTTCAACAGAGTAATCCGGGATAATACCGCCAGGTTCTACAACAATAAAAGCTAAACCGTCTTTTTTATCTTCTCTTAGCCACATGAATGGAAGCTCTTCTTGATCAAAAACCAACTCCATTTCCCTGATATCAGCGAAACCAAAAAGTCCTTGGGGCAATGAAATCCTATTTCTATGCTCAACAGATTTTAAATCTGGATTTTTAGAATCTTCGTCTAAATTTAGCTTCATCTAACTAATTTATAAATAATTTAGTAAAGAATTATTAAGCATCTGGGAACCAACTTGCATAGCAGCTTGATAAGACATTGATATTCTTGAAAGTCTCATTATGGCTTCGGATAAATCGACTTCCAAATCTCTGGATATCTGTTTATCAATTGACATCGAATACTCCTCATCATGGGAATTCACAGTTTCAATCCTTACTAAAGATGCTGATAATTCACCCATCTTGTCTACAATATCATCTTCTGAAGAAAGTAACTTCCTTTCGGCAATTTGTACTTCTTCTGAAAAATCCAATGATGATGAATTGAGTAGGCCTGATCTCAAATCAATAAGGGATTTAACAGTATCTTCAAGCGACTTGGTACCATCATTAGAAGCATCTAATAAAAAAGTAAGATCAGTATCAGTTCCCACTCTTGCTTTGGAGCTTTCCACGCCTCCTAGATAACTAACACTTAACAAATCACCATCTGCATCTCTGTGATCAAGAAATGTTTTGGAACCAGTTGCGAAGGAAAACTTATCACCTAGATTTGTTGTGGTTGAAGAACTTGTATTTTGTCCGTTCAAGGTGGTGAATTGCTCAAAACCCGAAACAAAATAACTTCCAGTTGTATTGTCTTCCTGCCAAATAATCTTTGCGGACAAGACACTGCCATCATCAAGATCAACTTCTACATTTTGAAAATCACTATGAATTGTGCTTGATTGAGTAGAAGAACCAAAAAAATAACTACCCCTATCTGTAATTCGTAGACCTACAACTTCACCGTTCGCATCAACTACTGCTTCAGCAGAGGCAACGGAACCACTTGAGCCAGGATCAGGCATTCTAATTTTTGGTTCTTTACTATTATCTGCTTTGAAGCTTAAGACATGATTCAGATCACCTTCTTCAGTTAGTTTTGCCCAAAAAGTATTTTTTACAGACTCACCATTTTCATTCGTGTAAAACTCATCATCAGGATAAACAGTGAATTGACCCTGAAAGTTCCCAAGATCATCTTGAACCGCAACTACATTTTGTAAGTTATCAACTCTAGCCTGATAGTATGAACCTTTGTAGAAAACTATTTGACCAGAATCATAAGTTGCATTTGTTGCCCAAGATGAGCCCTGCTGAACAACGGAAGCCTGAATTTCTTGAAATAAATTACTATTGGCCAGATCACTTACAGAATCGTAATTTCCAGTGGCTATGTAATAGCGATCGATAGGCTGGTTGTTGTTTGCCGCATCGTATGTCCTATTAAAAACTATCTCTCCAGCATTTCCAGAAACCGAATCTCCAACCAGAAGAGTTTTTTCAAGACCATCTTTGGGCAACCCATTGGGTAAAAGAAAAAATCCCCCACCCTCTAAATTCGTTTCATTCAAATTACCCCAAACGGATGAATCTAAGTTTGCTTCATCTGTAACAAGAAAATAACGCCCTTCATGAAGTACAACAGAACCATTAGAAATTGAGGTAGGGTTATTAGTTGAATCTAAAATATCACCTTTAACAAATTGTCCATCGATAATTTCACCATTCTTATCAGCCGCAACTAGTCTGTATTTTTGAGTAACCTTATCAAAAACAGCCATCCCAGATGATTCAGAACCATTAACCGAAAATTGCGACACAGGATATACAATTTCCTTAACAAGGCTAGCTGCATCATTTGCAAGATCTGCGATGGTATTTTCGTAAGTTTTTGACTCTAAAAGTATATCTTCAGTATGAAATTGGGCTTCTAATTGATCATCAAAAAGTCGTCCATCAGGAGAAAGAAAGTAGATTCTATTTTCAATTGCAGTTGTTTCTAGGTTCCAATCCTCTCTTTCAACAGCGTAATTTGAAGGAATTTCTTTCCAATAATCGCCTTCACCGCCTGGAACCCTGTTAAAGTTAGCATCAATTTGAGATTCCCAAAGGCTTCCATTGTGCTTAACTAAATCCCCCATCTCATAGCGGGACAATCTCTGCCAAGGGTTGCTATGAGTAATATCGAGACTTGAGGAACCAGTAATCTGTTGAACTTCTACTGAAACATCTCTCTCCCAATTCATAACCGGTGCTGCACCGATTGGTTGCCAACGGTTTTGAACAACATAGTCGTCTACTTTTAGGTTATCAATTTCATTGAATACCTGTCCATTTTGGGAACCAGTTTGATAAAGATTCAGATCAGTGATCTCAATATCATCGGAGGTTAGGTTTGTAGAGCGCCTCCAAACACCATCGGAATCTAATTCCATTGGTTTTAGATAGCCCGTCATGGGAAGAAGAGAATTTGTCGTATTTTGGTAATACTCAAAAGAGTAGTACCCTGCAGAATTTACCTGCCCGGTTAAAGACAATACATCTGCTGCGGTAAGATCAAAGACAAGATCACCGTTATTATAAAATTCATCAAATGCAGAAAGCCAAACGGTATCTTGATCCGCAGAATCTAAATCTGCGAAACCTTGAATTTCCACAGAAGGGTTTCTTAAAACATAATCTGCCTTGAATTGATTTACCGATTTACTATCCAAAACTAATTGGAACTGACTAGAATCGAAAGAAGATGAACCTACTTCGAAAACTTCATTACGAATAATTTCTTTATCTTCTTCCGGCAGATCATTGAAAAGTGTGCCGGGGTAACGTAATTCAGTTTTGGCAGCAATTTTGTCATCAACTTGCTCGGGGAAATAAGTATTGGGATCCCACTGGGTAAAATAAGAGACTGAACTATGATAGGATTGATCAACCGCACCTGAGATCACGAGATCTCCATTGTTGGAGATTTCTGCGGTTAAATGAGCACTCTCATTTCTTGAGGCATTAGAATCTTGTCCACCTCGTACAAAAGCCCGATACCATGGAAAGTCTGCGTCTGGGTTTGCGGGATCTGGCAAGCGCGGTGACTTATCTAGTGTGGAAGTATCTTGGTTAATTAATTCTTTCGCAATCTCAGTGATCTTGCTTGTGGTCAAGCCATCTTTAGTAGCTTCAATAACATATTCTCTACCATTTATGTTGTATACGACTTGTTCACCTTCGCTAAGGATTCTATTACCATCCGCACTCTCGCTTCCAACTAAACTACCATTTAAAGATATGGAAGATTGCGTAAACTCACCTAACAAAACATCAGAATTACCAAAATTAGGTTTAAACTCATTACCTGCAAAGAGAGAAGTGCCACGATGTGAAGAATTAACCCTATTGAGAGCTTCTTCTAGCAATTCATTAACTTCGTGCCCATAGGTTTCTGCTGCTGACTTATTAAGTTCCGTGCCAGCGACTCTGGCAATTTCCAATGCTCTTTGATTGAGTTGTCGCAAATGATCAAGATTCAGGTGACCAGCGGTAAGAAATTCCTTAGCTTGAGAGGAATTTCTTTTGTACTGCGATAAATTAGACTTTTCCCCTTCAAGATTGATTAATCTTCCAACCCGAAGTCCATCATCTTCAGGTAATTTTAGTTTCTGACCGGAAGATATTTGCTGATCTAACTCAAACCTCTTAAGTTCAAGATCACGAATCGTCTTCGTGACATTACTGGAAACACTAAGGTTAGGAATTCGCATTATTTAATCAATCCCATTACAACCAATTCAAGCATTCTGTCGAGTGTATTCAGAACTCTTGAAGATGCCTGAAAAGACCTTTGAAACTGCATTAAATCAGCAACCTCTTCATCTATTGAAACCGAACTCACGGCACGCCTTTGATCAAGAAGATGATTTTCCAAAGATTTTTGGTGTTCTAAATTATCAGAAAGATCTCCAATCTCATTTCCTAAATCTGCATTCATAACAGAGATTTTTTCTGTAAATTCGCCCTCACCTAAATTACTTATTCTAAAAGCAATATCGTTTGCCCCATCCGGAAGATCTTCAGAGCTTTTTAAGTTGTCGATGTTTAAGTCCTCATCAACTTTAAGAGCAGTTGCTAGATTCCACTCATTAGAAAGGACGGCATCAAATGTAAAGTTATCTCCCTGAATATACATTTCACTGCCATCTTCAATCCGGAATGGGATACTCTCGTATCCTCTTAAATAGAATCTTCCATCATCATTGTTTGGGTTACTAGGAGTAAGTATCTGATCTTCCCCGGGATAAGTTGCATCAAAGTCAATAGTAGTATGCTGCATTCTCCTTGCAGATGCATAAAAATTAGATTGAACGCCGACTTGGTCTATTTGAAGCCCAAAATTGTCACCATCTCTAAACCAAGCTATTCCAGCATCCTCTAGGTCCCATCCTTGCTCTAACTCTTTTGGTAAAATATTACTGCTTTGAACAATTTGAAAAGTTTCATTTTCAGCATAAGGGAGCGTCATGTTCACTTCCTCATCAAATATTTTGAGATCTCCATTTCCCTCTTTGCCAAAAAGACCATAAGTTTCTTCAACGAATGTGTTAGCACCTCTTACTGGTCGTGAAAGGAAAGCATCGAATCCAAAAAGGTAACGACCGGGTTCATCGGTTGGGTTATAAATCTCATTTACCTGTTGAACAAAATTTGAAACTAAATCATTTAAGCTATTTCGGTATTTATCCATAGCATTCAATTTTGCATCTTGATATCCTGCTATAGAACCTGTCTTTAGTAAAATTTCAGTACCAACGCCATCCGCTTCATCAAAAAGCATCAATGCGTTATCAGAAGGCAGACCATTTCCTTCATTAATAATTTTAAAATCTTTAATCTCTCCCCCCTGAATAATTGCTTCGGCAATTCCAAGGTTAAGTTCCGCCCATGGCCCGTTGGTTATATTGTGACCAACTGGAGCGTCATTTCTAATAATTTTGCTGTTATCTTCATCAAGTAATTGAGCATTAAACTCAAAGATGTACTCGGACCAAGTTGGATCAAACGGGTCAAAATTGGCGATTTCCTCAGGTGTCGTTAAACTGAATGAATATGTATTAGTCAACGGGTTGTAAGGAGCATCTTTTACAATAAAATGTTTGTTGTTGTAGAGGTATGTCTGACCAATGCTTAATTCGAGTTCAGCAGCATTTAAATCCAGAGTTTGCACATTAGAATCAACCCATGCATTGACTTTTACAAAATCACTTGAAGATTCAGGGTTAAAGTCAGTGGACAAATATTTTAAATGCAAAGGATTATTTCCATCGATGGTACCAATGTCATTAAGAGACATGTAATATGAGTCGCTAAAACTGAAAATATCACCCTTTAAGATTTCATCATCTACAAGCAAAGGAAAATTCTTATTCTGATTCAGTGGATCATTAGTGGGCAGTTCGTTCCCCAATACTAAGACATTCCCTTGAACAGTTGAAGTATCATCAAGTTTTAAAGTAACAATTTCCCCTGCGGCAATTCCCTCTTCAAAAGTTAAATCCATTCCTTGGGCAAGATCGGAAAGGGCTTGGTAATAAGTATCACCAAATTTGAAGACATCTTTAGAGACAAAATTACGGCTAGTTTCCAACCGCGGTTGACCATTCTCATCGGTTGATTGATCTGCAATTGGGCCAGCATCATCCAAAGCCTGATAGTACTTACCTTCGTAATATATTTGGTCTCCTTTTGAAAAATTTTCCAAATCAGAGAATTTTCTTTTCGTTTCTGCTACCTTACCGTTTGGCCACTCGGCAATTTCCATAAACTGGTTATTTCCGTTAGGATCCAGACCTGCAATCGTGTTCTCGAGTGCCTGCCACAGACCAAGTGTACCGTCAGGTTTAGCATAATAAAAAACATCCCCCTTCGTTCTAGCAGAATTTTCTATTGTAACACTTGCTAAATCATTGAGTTGAGTGGCACCACCAGTGACTGGTGCAATTTCTTCACCGAAATCAACGGGTTGACCTGCAGGATTTGCAACTAAAGGATCTTGTACTTCAACTTCTGCTTCAGCATTGGCATCCGCAGTATTCTCTATTACGGGTTTCGGAGGTAAAAATGTTAATAAAATAGGTGAGTCAGAATCGTCATAAAGACTACCACTATCAATGATTTCCACCTTCCCCAATTTTCCTTCTGAATCTACTTTTGCTCGGACAACAGCGTCTTTTCCACCAGGATTAAGTTTTGCTTTTTCAGTAGCAACTGAAGCGGCAATAATTTGAGGATCAGTTTCTCCTTGTAGCAAAAGATCTTTTTCAATCAAAGATTCACCAATTTGAACATTCTGCCCCCATTCATTAGTAAGTAACTTCGAACCTGTAGGATCTAATAAATTAACTTTCCTCCCATCTTTGGCGTCTACAAAAAGATTCACGAAACCTGAAGCTTTTCCAGTTGCAGCATCGATATCATCTTCAAATGAAAAATTGAGATAAGTGGCCAATTCTTCCAATAAAGCTTGCCTGCGATCCCTGTAAACTACTGCCTTACCTTTATCTTGAAGTTCAAAACGTCTGACTTGCTTGTTAACTTCGTGTAGTTTTTCAAGAAGACTATTAACCTGATCGACTGATCTAACAATAGTATTAGTTAAATCAGAATCAATCTGATCAAGATTTGTACCAGTCTCATTGAAACGATTTACTAGTGTATCAATTTTATTTAGCAACTCCTGCTTCGCAGTAGCCTCATTTGGTGCAACTGATAGTTCATGAAAAGAATTGAAAAAATCATTTAAGGCACGAGAAAGACTACCAGGTGCCAAAATACTGTCATGGTCTTCGTCTAAGCCTGCATTAACACTGGAATTTGTTAATGTTTCTCCCATCGCAGCCTGTAATAGTTGAAGAATTTCCTGCCTTGCCTCCAAAGATGATGTTTCTCCAACCTCAGCAATTACACGATTATCTAGAAGCTTACTTCTGGCATGGTCAAGTCCACCTGCTTCCAAACCAGATGTCTGTAATCCACCGAAAGAACTGTGCATAACGCCTTCTCTGGCCAAGACTCTTTGCCTTGCATAATTTTCATCGTTAACATGAGCAAGGTTTTGACCAGCAATTTCTGCAGTCTTTGCATGATATCGCAAAGCTTCGCTATTTTTGCTGATTTCTCCTAACAATGACATTTTATGAGATCTTAATTAATTTATGCGGATTCATTCAAACTCGACCTACCATTCGATAAACGGTTGAAATTCCCCTTAGCATCATAAGTGATTGAACTCCCGGAGGGATCTGCCACTAAAAGAATTTGGTCAGTCACTTCAGTCAGTCTTTTTAGAAGTCGTTGGTTTTGCTCGACTTTGCTTCTTACTTGACTGATCAAAGAATTGATTTCGTCTATTATGCTCAAAAACATTGGTTGAGTTACTTCAGGAAAATGGGAAACCAATTCACTCAAAGAGGATGAGTCAGGTTGCCCAAATGATTCTGCTAGATTGTGGACAAAACCTTGTCTTTTCCTTTGTAGAATCTGGCTAGCCTCCATCTGAGTCTGTACAGTTTGATTAATTTCTAAAAGACTGTCAGGTCTACGATTAAGAATACTTTGCTGTTGAGCATTCAATAAACCGATCAGCCCTCCGTATTCTTGCAACTCATCCCTGAGAATATCAAGTAGGTCTTCCCATGTAAATTGAAGTCCAGAAACTTTTTGCTGTGTCAGATTAACCATTTAATTACCCTTATCTTCTTCCTGAGAATTTGATATTTTAGAACTACCAATGGCACTATGATTAAGTTGCTCTTGCAAAATATTGGAGACTCCAAAACCTCCCCCACTTGCTACACTTTCAGAAATTGCATCAGTAAAAAAATGACGGTACATTTTATTTGCATTACCATCTTCACTAAAGACACCCTTGAACATTGGCTTAAGTGCTTCCTTTAAAAATTGCTTAACCAAAACCGCTTCAAACTGTTGACTAACAGCTGCGTTTTTTTGTTGTTCAGTGGAGTGCTTTGAATGAGCCATTTCCAGAAGCATGGAAGTATCCATACCAACATAAGTATTATCTTTAGATCCAATTTCCATGACTAATTTATGACAAGTTCTGCCTGTAATGCTCCTGCGTTTTTAATTGATTGCAAAATAGATGTCATCTCACGAGTTGTGAGACCGAGTTTATTCAAAGCAGAAGCAAGATCATTCACTGTAGAAGTTCCATCCGGATCCAACTCATCGAGCGTCTCAAATCGACCGATTTCTTCAATGAGTTCTGCATTCTCTCCCTCAAGGATAGTGGTTGCACCTTGAGAAAAAGGTAGTGGTTGACTAACCCCTGTGGTTGGATTCAAGAAGATTGTAATGTTGCTATTACTGACAGCAACCGGTGAAATTCTAACATTTTGAGTGGCAACAATAGTGCCTGTTCTCTCATTTATAATCACGCGAGCAGGAATATCTGGCTTTACATCAATATTTCCGATTGCAGAAAGAAAATTTGTAATCTGACCTCGATACTGCACAGGAACTTCTACATTTACCAAACCTGAATCTGTGGCTAAAGAAGTTGCTGGAAATATATTATTGATTGCATCTGCCATTTTAACAGCAGTCGTAGAATCTGGAGAGCGCAGGAGCAGATCAATCGAGGAACCCTGAAGAATATTAGAGGCAATCTCGACTTCGACAATTCCACCGTTACTGACTATTCCAACGGTTGGGTGATTTACTTGAATATTTGCACCGCCAGCATTCCCTGCTGACATGCCACCAACGGAGACAGGTCCCTGTGCAACAGCATAAGCAATTTTGTTATCAGGTCCAAAAAGTGGAGTCTGCAAAAGGATGCCTCCCTGTAGGGAATCAGCGTTACCAATAGAAGAGACAGTAACATCCATTCGGGTTCCTTCCTTAGCAAAAGGACCAATATCAGCAGTAACCATTACAGCAGCTATGTTTCTAGACTTATCGGCCTTATCTGCCCGAATACCGAAATTTTCCAGTGCGTTTAGTATACCCAATTCAGTATATTCAATTCTTGAATCGCCCTGACCATTCAGTCCAGTGACGATTCCATAACCTCGAAGCTGATTACTACGACTTCCCCTTACATCAGTTAGGTCTTTAATTCTAGCAGATTCAAGACTCGCCCATGAAAGCAAGAAAACGGAAAGATTTAAGTAAAATAAACGAACAATTGTCATTTCAAAATGGATTTAGAACAGAAGCTAATTTTTGGTACCAAGACTCCTTTTGGGCATCATTTAAACTGCCTTTTGAGACAAATTCTATTTGTGCATCAGCAATATATTGGGATGAAACTATATTTCTGTACCTTAAGCCGTCTTTAAAACCAAATCCAATGTCCTCGGTTCTAACCATTCCCTTCAGTACCGCATAATAGCTCTCACCAGAAAAAGTTACCATTCTTGCACCTTCAATAACCAGTACATCGTTTGGCAAAACATCTATAATGACTACGCTTACCCTTCCTTTCAAATCTTGGGTATTCGCAATAGACCCACCACCTTGGTTGGAACTTTCAGTCTCGATTTGGGTTCCAGGCAAACCACCCTTATGTTTACCCATTCCACTGTTGGCAAAAAGAAATTGCTGAACAGCATTCTCTATCTGGGACTGCCTGCTTCTGACTGAATTCTGGGAAGCTGCAAGCGATGAACTCTCAGCAACATCGATAGTGATCAAATCACCGACTTGATAAGCACGTTTACCAGCATACAAACCACGCTTTGACGCGTTACTTTTGTTCCATAGGGAAGCCGCATTCAATAAAGGAATCATTGAAATGAAGAAAAGAATAATACTGTACTTGATCATAAAAATTAAAGATTAACCTTAACGCTGCTTTTATTTAAAACCTTCGCTAAAAATTCTTTATCAGAAGTAATATTGCGAATCTTCACGAGCCCTCCCTCTATACCATCATCAAGACAAATTCCCTTCATCGTAATGAAAATACCTCCACCAGATGCAAAAACATCAACAATATCTCCCTTACGAATAAGGTTTACTTTCGACAAATTGCTCCACTTAAGAGGAGAACCAATGCTCAAATTCGAAGCCATTTGATAACCTTCTAGTGAACTGTTCGCAGAAACTGCACCAGCATGACCTCTTAAAATATCTATCTCTTTGGTTGCAAGTTTGGAAGGACTTGGACTTTCTCCTCGAATTAGTTGATCCCTTACAACCATAACTTCCACAACATGAGAGAACCTAAAAGGTTCACCAAATTTCCCAACGAGCTTTCCTTGATCCCATACTTCGAACCTTATAAAGGAGCTTGAAGATAGCTCTTCAGGCATACAATCAATTATTTTAAGTATGAAACTGGAACTAATTTCAATAGGCTTCCAAAATCTGGTGGCTTTTGCTAAAACTTTCCCATCACATTGGTACCGGTGTAAAATTGCCTCACCAATCTTTTTTTCGAGTAGGGTTTGATCAAAAGAAAAAATATCCTCATTAGATGATAGATATTTGCTTTGAATGTTGGGATTATTCCGATGAAAAGTAGGTGCAATTAAAGCAGAAACTTTTGGTGAGCTGCTTTCTCCAATATTTTTTGTGTGAGGGTTTATCTGAATAGGGTCCAAAAACCGTGATACATCACCTAAAACCGAAAAAAGCGGAAAGAGTAAAAAGATTCTAAACATAATTACCTTACCTTTTGAGCTGGTTAACTCTAGCAAGCATATCATCAGAAGTTTGAATAGATTTAGAATTTATTTCGTACGCCCGTTGAGCAATGATCATATTCACCATTTCTTCAACCACATTTACATTAGACATTTCTAAGTAACCTTGTTGAAGAACTCCAAAGCCATTCTCTCCAGGAGCACCAATTTCAGGAGGACCACTTGCCTCCGTCTCAATATACAAATTTCCACCAAGTGCTTTTAGACCAGAAGAATTAGGAAAGCGGACAAGTTCAAGTTGACCAATAATTTGGGTGCCATCTGCAGTTTCAACTGAAACTTCTCCTGTTGGTGAAACAAAAACATTGGTGACTTCTGGATCAATCTGTAATCCGGCTGCAAGGGGCAATGCGTCAGCAGTAGTAATTTGTCCATCTGGACCAACCTTAAAAGCTCCATCTCTTGTGTAAGCCTCGGTACCGTCAGGACGTTCAACTTGGAAAAAACCGACACCGTCAATTGCAACATCCATTTTTTCACTCGTCTGAGTAAGTTGACCCTGAGTGAAAATTTTAGCAGTTGATACAACCTTGGTTCCATTTCCCATCTCAACACCTGTAGGAATTACATTTCCAGCCCCAGTTTGCCCTCCTGATTGTCTAGGATTTTGATATAACAAATCCTGAAATTCGATTTTATTTTTCTTAAATCCTGTTGTATTAACATTGGCAATGTTATTGGAAATTACATTAAGATTTAATTGCTGTGCTTGCATGCCTGTGGCACCAGAATAGAGAGATAAGTTCATAATTTTTAGCTAGTGTGTCCTAAAGTTCCTATTGCTTTTCCTATGTTTTGATCAAAAGTTTGTATCATTTTCTGATTAGCCTCATGAGCTCTTGATACTTCTATCAGGCTAATCATTTCCTCAATAGCTGAAACATTACTTGTTTCTATATAACCTTGCATGATCGTAAAATTTTCAGGATCAGCCTCAACTGGTTGAATGTCATCTTCTTTGGGGACAAAGCCACCACCTACTTTTTGAAGATCATTCAGTGGATCTTCAAAACTAAAAACCCCGATTTGGGCAACAACTTGATCGTTTTGAAAAACCTGACCTTCTTTATCAATGGTCAGTGGGCCTCCACCAGGAATTGTTTGAATATTATTGCCACCATTGTCTGAAAACTCATGCCCCATACTATTTACCATAACGCCTTCGGCGTTTGTATAAAATTGTCCGTCGCGCGTATATACGGATTCACCATTCTGATTCATCAGAGCAAAAAATCCATTTCCTCTCAGTGCAAGATCTTGTGGATTATTTGTTTCCCTCATTTCACCTTCAACAAAATCGATTTGGTTCTTCATAACTGGAAATGAACCAGGCATTTCATTTCGCAATCTATCATGAGTGCTCCTTGCTAATTCTCCACCCTCAACCGCTTCAAAACTTACGGCAACCTTCTTGAATCCTGCAACATGACTAGCTGCAATGTTGTTAGCAACGACATTTTGGTATTGCTCTAAACCTCTCAGTGCAGAGGCATTTTCATATAAAGATAAATTCACGCGATGATTCGTAGCATAAATTATGCCACACTGTAGCGCTGATCGATCTATCTAATACTCACAAGAAATTTTCAGAATTTTTGAATCTGGCATCGTGATCACAATATCACGAGGAACGCCATCAATTGAAACGACCTCAACTTTAGGACAACCCTCCTCTTCATAAATGATATCAGATGCTGCCTCTACAGAGTCACTTGATGAATGATGTTCGATCTCGGAGGCCTTTTTATTCAAATCAAGAAGGGAGCTAAGAGATTTAAATTCAGGGACTGAAACAGACGATTCTGTTTCTTGGGGATCAAATCCACGGCCGCTTAGGTAACTTTCCATGAAATCAGTTAAAGCAAATATGATGCCTATTCATCTTTAAAGTTGGCCAAGTCTGTGGAGCTCATATCAAGAACTAAACTAAGCTCAACCCGTCGGCTTTTGATTGGCTGATTGGGAAATCTTTCACTATTTGGTTTAGTAAAACCATGACCTGTTATACTTTCCAACTTACCGTCCAAATCTCCAGCTGAATAGTGATTGAGTGCTTGATTAATCTCAACACCTTGTAGGAGAGACATCTTCCAAGGATTTTCCCCATTAGCCCCATAACTTTCAGCAAGGTGATTAGTGTGAGAATCAATTTTATAAACTAAAATGTGCTGAGATAACAACCAAGACATCCTTTGGACAACTTTGCGTCCAAATTCGGTTAATCTTGGAGAAGAAGATTGAAACATCGGCTCTTCATCACCATGGAGAAGAGTTATTTTCAAACCGTCTGATGTTGCATCAATCTGAACAATAGAATCGTCAATTTCATGCAATCTCAATCTTTCATACCAGTCCTGTGCGATGCGGTGTAAAACATCAATATCAATAGAAGTTGTGTCGTTAGTATTTCTCATTGTCGTGTCCGACCTACCAACGATTTGATCAACCATACTACCAGGTCTTGCATCTTTTTGCTCAACTGGAGTAGACTTAGGAACACCTGCTTTGTATGGGTCTCGAAAAAACCTGGTTGTTGCTATAATCACTTCCTCGTCTTGAGAGAGAATCCAAAGAACAAGAAATAAAGACATCATACCGGTTACGAAGTCTGCATAAGCGACTTTCCATGCCCCAGCAAATGCATTAGCACGGGCTCTGTTTACCGATTTAGGTGATTTAGCAGGCATTATATACAATTAAATTGTAGCCCTTACTAGCCTTGCGTAGAACCTTGCTTGCACTTCTCTTCTAACTCATCAGCTGAAGGCTGAATCTGCCTATCAAGAGAGCGACGACCAATTTCGACCGCCATAATTGGTGATAATCCAGTTGCAAACCCTGAAACGCAACGCTCAACAATCCTGTAATAGAGAAACTCCTGCGTTTGATTTAGTGAAATAAGTCGACCAAGAGGTACACCCAGACCGTACGCGAGAAAAATTCCCAAAAATGTACCACTGAGAGCTGCTGCCACCTTGTAACCTACTGATTCGGGATCTTCAAGGTTAGACATCGTATTAATAATTCCGAGAACCGCAGCGACGATCCCAACACCAGGAAGTGCGTCAGATATCATTTCAACAGCTTTTATTGAACGACTAGATTCAGCCTCTCTACTTTGCAACTCAGAATTCAGTATGCCACCAATGTCTCCAGGTTTACATCTACCATCAACAATTGGTCTTAAAGAATTACAAAGAAATTCAACCAAACCTTGATCATTGAGAAATGAAGGATATTTTGTGAAGATAGAACTGTTTTGGGGATCACTAACATGCTCATCTAATGCGGGAGTCCCTTTTCTTCTAGCAAGCATGAACAATTCGTACATGAGAACAAGCAAGTCAACAAATTTACCTTCATTCGCAACTCCTCCCTTAAAAGCTTTAATGATATCTTCTTTCAGATTCAAAAGGACACTTTTAGGACTTGAAACTACAAGAATCCCAAGACCAATACCACAAATGATCATGATCTCTCCAGCATGAATAAGAGTGACCGGGTTACCACCAGCAACGGCAAAACCACCGATGCAAGAAACAAAAACTATTACTATACCTACCGCGAGAAGCATGAGAATTAATTAATTGATTTAAACTTAGCCTTTAGGCTGAGAATTGATTGAGATAAAATTTGACTAATTCGTCCTTCGGTCAAGCTAAAGATTTTGGCGATTTCAGATAACCTAAGTTCTTCGTAGTAATAAAGCATCAAAATCTTCTTCTCTTGTGTGGGAAGATTTTTGATAAGATCTTTTAACAATTCGACTTTTTCTTTGCTTTCTAATTGTTCAGCGGAAGTCTGTTCCGTAGGTTCATCCAATGTCTCCAACAAAGACATCTTATCGCCATCAAAGGTACCATCGTTACTCGATTCTATAGGAACAAAGATGACTGGCTGCGTGTCTCTCAGAAGAGCAGAATACTGCACATCTGATAATGAAAGCTCATTTCTAATTTCTTCTGAAGAAGGATTTCTTTTTAGTTTTTTCTCTAAGAGCAAAATAGTTTGTTGGAGTGATTTGGCTTTTGCTCTATTAGCACGGGGTAAATAATCCAACCTTCTAAGTTCATCTAGCAGTGCACCTTTAATTCTCAAAGATGCATAGTTGCCGAAGGATTTTCCTTTTGTACTATCAAATTGATTGACTGATATAACCAAAGCTTTAGCTCCAATAGCATACATATCATCAATTGAATAGTAATCTGGATAATTATGTTTCATCCTAAGAACAACTGATTTTACAAGTGGCAAATAGTCTTCGATTAACTGCTTCCTCTTTTCTTCAGTTGCGATAGCGTCATTATATTTTTTCGCAACCAGTTTTTTCATTTGATCATGATCTGTGATCGAACGAGAAACTTTCTTTTGGGTGATTGGAACCATGTGTTAAAAGACCTGCTTACTATTACTTATCCTTGTTCTTGAGTAAAGTTTTTTGCATCTTCACTAATTCTTGAAGGCGGATTTTCTTGGGAACTTTTATTTTGGGGAAGGCTTACCATAGATTCAGTTGACAGCGAAATCCCAGCAATAAGAAAACCAAGTAATTTCCGACCTATAATGGCAACCAATAGGCAACCTGTTGACCCGAAAAGAAGCGAAGTCACAATATCAAAGAAAAGGATTGAGAATAAAAAGCAGCTGAAAAAACCAAGCATTCCAAATAAAAAAAAGAGAAAATGGGCATTATCATTCATTTCTAGATGGTTTTAGAGTATTTTGAAGTTCTCGCATAAAGGTCCTCTGGAAATGTTTTGGTAATTAATTGATTCAAGACATTATTTGAAAAATCACCAGTCACATTCTGCCCATTACAAATGCACAATGGAGAAAGCGGATTGTCGAAGAAAAGAGGCCAAAGTTTAGTTGCATTATTCATCTCATCAAAATGTGTAACAACCAAATGAGTAGCCTTCAAATTTCTGGCCAGATGTATCTCTCTGTTAATAATTTCTTTCTCGTAAGCTCCATTGACAACCAAGATTCTAGTTTTCACATTCAAACGGTCCAAAACTGAACCTGCGTCAATCCAATCGTCCAAATTACTATGAGATAGACCGGGGAAATCCAGGAATAATGGATGGCGGTCTGAAACTTCAGGCAAACGATTTTCTTCTCGGTATAGAGTAGCCCCAATAACATCGCAAAAAATCTTCAAGGAGTCGTCAGGATTAGGCATACCATTTTCGACTTTAAGAATATTTGGGGAATTTTTATTTATAAAGACCTCATTAGCTAGTAATTTGCAGAGAGTAGTTGTTTTACCAACCCCAGGTGCTCCTAGAATTGCTATTTGGTTGGTAGTTGCCCGCTTTTGGACTTTGCGGAACCTATCACTTAAACCGACAGTTATTTCCTTGAGAACCTCTGCTAGAGATAGCTTACAGATTTCTGACCAATTACTCCATGACTGAATAGAATTAAGGAGGGATTTATCGAACCCTGAACGATAAAGTAACTGCAATTTCTCATCCCCAGAATACTGTTCATCCAAGAATGATGAAAAATTACCTTCATCACTTTTTGATGTATCAGGAGTCTCCTTAATATCGCCATCTACCAAAACTTCTTTCGTATCAGAAAAGCTATTAGAACCCTGATCTTCATTTTCTACATGCAAGGCTTCTTCCCCATCTTCATCTAAAATCTGAGCAATGACTTCTAATTTTGGAGAAGATACAAATCTCTTGAGCCCTTCTCCCCCAACTTGCCTAACAGACAGAACTTTTGCATTCTCACCTAACTTTTCTCGGATAATTCTAACTGCTTCTTCAGCTGATCTAACAACAAGGCGAAATTTCTTTCCTGATTCAGTGCTAATGGTCTCTTTCATGAGGAATCTAAATTGGTTGTGGAACGACCTCCGCGTTATCAGGGTTTTCTTGAGGTTGCTCCATCTGCTGAACTATCTCTTCAGGCAAGGAGTTGTTTGGTAATGTGATAAACCCATAAGGCTCGACAAGTGTCTCAGATGGCAACTCTTGATAGGCAAGAACAACCAACTGGGGAATTGAGGGTTCCAAAAACCGTCTTAAAGCAAGTCTTAACTCTGCAGTAGTCAATAAGATAGGAGTAAGTCCCTTTGATGACATCTCACTTATTTTAGGTTCCAACTCTTGTAAGAAATTCTGTGTTAACTCTGGGTCCATAGCTAGACCTATGTCAAACTGACTTTTCTTAACCCTTGAAATCAATGTTTGCTCTAATGAGGACTCTAGAGTAAGTGCTAAAAGCTTATTTGGCTCAGCTTCAAACTCTTTCACGAAATACATTCCCAACCTTTTTCTTGCCTGTTCTGCTAGGTCATCAGGTAGTTTAGTCAAATTTGCTACATCCGCGATTGTCTCTAAGATCAGCGTGAAATTTTTGATCGAAACTTTTTCCCGCAATAAATTCTGCAAAGTTCTTTGTATTACTCCTACACTAACAAGGTCAGGTAAAAGTTCGCTGACCAAAGTGGGATTTTTATCCTTAACCAAATCGATTAACCTCTGAGTGCCTTCCCTTTCAAGAATTAGATGAGCGTTTTTCTTTAAGACATCAGACAAATGAGTGACTAAAACAGAAGAAGGATCAACCACAGTGCATCCTTCAACTTCTGCTTTTCGCTTCTGCTCTTCATCAACCCAGGAAGCTTTAATACCAAATACCGGTTCTATACAAGGAATTCCATTTAGTTTCGAAACATCACCCTCCCCCATGTTCATCGCCATGAATCTGTCAGGTACAACACTTGATCGCTCCAACTCTTTACCTCTCAAAAGAAACCTATATTCATTAGGTTCCAATTCAATGCTATCGCGGACACCAATAGTTGGTAATAGCATTCCCATTTCTTTGGCAAAATTTGTTCTCGCACCCGTTATCCTATCAAGCAAATCTCCACCTTTCTTTTTATCTGCAAGTACAAGCAGTCCGTACCCCATCTCAAGTGCAAAAACTTCCTGCTCAATAGCTTTCTCAACCGGTGATAATGCAATATCAGATGATTCATTAGGAGATGAGGTAGCACCAGCAGGTTCCTGTGTATTGTTATTTTGCAAGGGTAGTTGTTCTGGAATCTCTTGAATTTCTGATGAATCATTAGATTTCCTGTAAAGAATGTAAGCACTTGCGAAACATCCGATCGCAAGAATGAAAAAAGGCCAAAAAGTTTCAGAAAGAAATATTGAAAACAGCAAGAGCAAAGATCCGGATATAGCCATTGCCTTTGGATAAACAACAAGTTGTTTTCCAACAAATTCACCAAGATTGGCCTCTTCAGAAGAACGAGTGACCAAGATTCCTGCTGCAATCGAAACAATAATTGATGGTATCTGCGTAACTAATCCATCACCGATAGATAAAATTGTGTAAGTCTGAAGTGCATCAGAAATCAGCATATCTTTCTGGAAAAATCCAATTAAAATGCCTCCTATAACATTAACCACGGTTATAATAATTCCAGCAATAGCATCGCCTCGAACGAATTTACTCGCTCCATCCATAGATCCATAAAAATCGGCTTCTTTTTGAAGTTTTTCTCTTTTGCGGATTGCTTGGGCTTCAGTAATCACTCCGTTTTGCATTTCTGCGTCGATGGACATTTGCTTGCCCGGCATAGCATCAAGCGTAAACCTTGCTGTAACCTCAGCAATTCTGCCGGCACCTTTGGTAATAACAACAAAATTTATCACCACTAGAATAAGGAAGATAACTGAACCAACAACATAGTTTCCTCCGACAACAAATGTCCCGAAAGACTTAATTACCGAACCTGCATCGCCATCCAAAAGTATGAGCCTAGTTGATGCAACATTTAGTCCAAGCCTATACAGAGTTACCGCTAAAAGAAGGGTGGGAAAAACAGAAAACTCTGAGGGATCCTCGAGGTAAATAACCGTAAGAAGAATAAGAATTGATATAGCAATACTGAAAACCAATAAAATGCTCAGAAGATCTTTGTGAACAGGTATTACCAACAAGAAAATTGCCGCAATAATTCCGACCACAAAGGCAAGCTCGGTATTATTACCTAACCCAGAAAACTTCTGTTTAAGATTTAAAAGAAAATTCCTCACTTAAAGGCTATTGACTGTGATTTTTTTGAAAGCAGTCTTCGTGCTTTCAGGCGATGAAAATAATAAGAGTGGCTTTGATAAACATCAGCAAGTATCTTGGCCACCACTTGATACAATTCAAAAGGAATCTTTTCTCCTACTCGGCACAAAGCGTACAAAGTACGGGCTACCAGTTTATTTTCGACCATTGGAACCTCGTACTCAATAGCAATCGTTTTTATTCTTCTAGCAACCATATCTTGTCCTTTTGAAACAAGTATTGGAGCAGAATCCGTGCCTTTTTCGTATTTTAATGCAACAGCAAAGTGAGTAGGATTTGTTACTACTACATCAGCAGTGGAAACTGCCTCTAGACCAGACTGACTCAACAGCTCAGCTGCGCGCTGTCTTTGTCTTTTCTTAATCTCAGGATCTATTTCCTTAGAACTTCGCTCATCCTTTACTTCTTGCTTGGTCATCTTCATCTCATCTTCATGTTCCTTCTTCTTGATAATGAAGTGAATTATAGCAATTATTATAAGGAATAAGACAACAATAGTGAACATCACTAAAAAAAGCTTATAAATGAATATCAGCACATGCTGAATTGGGATAGGTGCATAGAATATTGGATGGTCAATAAAAACTAATAATGTAAGCCAAACAACCAACCCGAGTGCACAGAATTTCAAAAAGTCTATAAGAAATGTCTTTAATCCTTTTATACCAAATATTCTTTTTGCCCCTGAAATAGGATTCAACTTATTCAATTTAGGTTCTGCTGCTTTAGGTGTAAAACTAAACTTGGTTTGATAACCTTCAGCTAACAATGCCGCAAAAAAACAAGTTGCCAGTAATGGCCAAACTATCGATCCAAGTTGCACAAAAGCTTGAGACATGGTGAGGACAACTCCCTCTTGATTGAGATAAATGGATTCAAGATTCTCAAATAAGCCTTTTGTAAATCCTCTTAATTGACTTGCTTTTGATGGCGCAAAGAAAAGCATGCAAAGCAAACCAGCAAGAAGAGTAAGTGCCATTGAAATCTCTGGTGCTTTTGGAAATTGTCCCTTACTCTTAGCTTCGCTTAGTTTTTTCTCAGTTGGTGGCTCAGTTTTAGAACTTTTATCAACATCAGACATGGAAAATCATCAGTTTGCTATTGAATTATACCAAGCATAGCCTCAACCGATCTTCTCCCACTTTCAAGTATGTAAGAGGTAATAAGCAAGATTGAAG
>JAYZJX010000116.1:0-24111 GCA_036164015.1 Verrucomicrobiota bacterium
TATCTTGGACACTGTGAATTACAAGACTCGCCAACTTTTGGCCCCACTGTTCAAAAGGGAATAGATTTCCTAACTAGTACTCCTCCTGACAAACCACTCGGAGCAGGAAATTATGGCTCTTACTCACATCCCATACGCACATATGCTCTCTGTGAAGCATACACAATGACTAAGATACCCAAACTAAAGGAATATGCCAAACGTGCCTCAGAAGTGATAATTAAGGGTCAAAATGAAAGTGGTGGTTGGGCATATGGTTATGGTAAGGGCCCTGTTGCTCATACCGACCTTTCAGTCACCGGATGGAATATTCAAGCACTTAAAGCTGCCGCTCTCACCGGAATTTCAATTGATGGTTTGGATGCTTCCATGGACAAAGCTGCTGCTTACACGAAACGATGCCAGGACAAGACAGGTAAGTTTGCTTACAAAGAAGGTTCTGGCGGCAAGCCTAGTCTGACTGGAACTGGCGTTCTTTGCCTACAAATTTGGAAAAATGCTAATTCAAAAGAAGCTCAACTGGGTCTTGATTGGATCATTGCCAACCAAAAAAAGGAATGGAAAGCCATTGATGTCTATGAATGGTATTATCATGCACAAGCTTGCTTCCAGGCTACTGGAGTTTCTGGCGGGTCCAAATATTGGCGTGCATGGAACAAAGAGTTTCAACAAATTGTATGTGGTGCACAGGCAACCGATGGTCATTGGCCTCACGGTAAGCATTTTCACGGAGATACCGACATTTATCGTACTACCATGACTATTCTTATGCTTGAAGTTTACTACCGCTACATGCCTTCAACGAAGGTTTGATTAAACTTTAACTCATTGCTTGAGAATCATTAGATTAGTTTTAGAAATATCTTTATGAAAATTTGTTTTCTCTCTTTTATTACATTACTTGCTTCGTTAAGCTTCGCCGAAACCAAGAAAATTACTGTTACAGGTAATGACACCATGCAATTCGACTTAAAAAGTTTTGAAGTTAAGTCTGGAGAAAAAGTTGAGCTAACTTTCAAAAATATTGGGAAAATCCCGAAAATTGCCATGGGTCATAACCTTGTAGTTCTCAAGAAAGGAATTTCTGCAATTGCTTTTGGTCAAAAAGCTCTTGGTGCTGGTGCAAATGCGACCAACGCACTTCCCGATTCCGTAAAGGGCGATGTGATTGCTGCCACAAAATTGCTCGGGCCCGCTGAGTCAGAGACTATATCTTTCACTGCCCCTGAGCCTGGTGACTATGAATATGTTTGTACTTTTCCCGGCCATTTCGCAATGATGCGAGGGGTCATGAATGTTAAATAGCGTTCATTTCTGGCAATCAGTTTTTAAATACATGCCAACTTGACATTTTTTTTGCTAGAAGTCTGAATTAACTTCATGGCTTCAATCGAAAAAGAAAAAGATTATCTTATAAAAGCGGAGGCTTCTGGTTTTGCCTCCAGAATCCTAGCTTACACAAAATTATCAGGCCCAGGCTGGTTACAAAGTGCTATCACACTTGGTGGAGGCTCTTTAGCATCGAGTCTTTTCTTGGGAGTTTTAGCCGGATACAGCCTTCTATGGTTACAACCCATGGCAATTATCCTCGGAGTAATCATGCTTTCTGCGATTAGTCATGTGACTCTTTCAACGGGTCAAAGTCCTTTCGTTTCGATTAATAACGAAATTAATCCTGTCCTTGGATGGGGATGGGCAATTGCTACAATTATGGCGAATATTGTATGGTGCCTTCCACAATTTAGTCTTGGTACAGCAGCAGTTACTCAAAACCTATATCCAGGACTTAACAGTACTGGTGGCAAAGTAATAGTTTGTTTTTTATTAGTTTGTACAGCTTTTTTCATTGTTCGGGCTTACGATAAAGGTTCATCGGGGGTTAAAATCTTCGATTGGGTTTTAAAAATAATGGTTGGTATCGTGGTAATTTCATTTTTTGGGGTTGTGATTAAGCTAAGTACTAGTGGAGAAGCAGACTGGAACAAAATTATCTCAGGGTTTATTCCAGATTTTTCTCTTCTTAATAATCCAGCAGATATTTATCTACCTTTTCTCGAAAAAACAGGTGAATTCAGAAGCTTTTGGGAAATGAAAATTATTGGCCTGCAACAAGATGTAATGATTTCAGCAGCTGCCACTGCGGTTGGCATTAATATGACATTTTTTATGCCTTTCGTCTTACTGAGAAGAAAATGGGGGCGTGAACATAGAGGACTTGCTAAGTTTGATTTGTGGACAGCCCTTCTTATTCCATATATTGTAGCCACTAGTTGTGTAGTCATTGCTGCAGGAACAAGATTTAACGGTAAACCAGATTCTGCATTCGATAGTAATGGTAATATATATCAAAATCTTGAGAAAGGCTATCTGGAGCTTGCATCAGCAAGGGCAGCCCTTGAATGGGATAAATCTGAATATGAAGCATTGGCCCCAGTTCAACAAGAAGCAGTTTTAGAATCTCTTCCCTTAGCGGACCGACAACTAGCAGCAATGCTGGTCAAACGAGATGCATTTAATTTAGCTGACTCATTAGAATCTCTGTTTGAAAGTAAGGCCTTTTCTCATTATGTTTTCGGAATCGGAGTTTTAGGAATGGCACTGTCCACAATTATAATTCTCATGACGATTAATGGACATGCCCTTTGCGAAGTACTCGGTAAACCTCATAGCGGACGACCATTTCTTGGTGGGGCATTATTAGTTGGAATCGGTGTCTTAGGTCCTTTCTTTTGGAAGGACGCAGCTTTTTGGTTGGCCGTGCCAACTTCAATTTTAGGATTTACCCTTATCCCTGTAGCTTACCTTAGCTTCTTTCTATTGATGAATAACTTACAGGTGTTAGGAAGAGCGAGACCTGAGGGAACAACAAGGATAGTGTGGAATGTTTTTATGATTCTTGCTCTTGGAGTTATGGGCACGGCAGCCGTTTATGTGGCATGGAATAAATCGTGGGGACCCGTGCCATTCGGGAAAATTGCCCTCATTAGTTTCGGAATCCTGATGTTAATCGGACACTTTTCCTTGCGTAATAAAAAACTGGCAAAGAAAATCCAAGGTTTAGAGATGAGAATTAAGAGACTTTCAGAAAAAATAACTCCTAATTCATAAAATTTTTCTATTACTTTACAGATTTATTCTCCAGAGGGATCCAAGTTCTAGTTTCTCCATTTGCACCAATTTTTGAGTGTAGTATCCATGCTTCCCCAGTAGTTGTATCAAACTTGACCAAGCGCTTATACAAATATGGTTTTGAATCCTGTGAGTAATACTCCGCACTCATCAACTGGTACTTTCCAGATTTACTAGAAAGGGAGGCAAAACTTGGTGGAGGAGGTATGTTCATTGGCAACCTTGGTGGAGAAGAGTTAGGTTTCATTGAGCTAGCATTCTGTGCATTAATGAAAACCGAAGAAAAAAATAATATTGCAAGGTAAACACAAGACTTGGTCATGATATAAAAATTTTGAATTACTAGAGTTGAATTAGTATCTCACAGAAAACTTAAATTTAAGTTTATACAAACAAAAGATTTACGAGTTATTAAATAAAAAGCCACCGATCTTGCCCTTATCGGTGGCTTTAATTGTTAATTTGAACAATAAACTAGTCGATTTATGTAATCCTAGTACAAAAAGCAAGTTATTAATTTAAAAATTTAACCTAAATAACTTTTTATATCGAAGGTTATTCGTCTTCTTCCTGTACAAAAACCATGGTTTGGAACCAACTTTTTTCGCTAATAAAAGCACTTCCAAGACATTGCCACCTACCGGATGCTCTGAATATAAAACCTTCAGTATCTTTATATTCTTTCTGAATAAGGTCATTAACCATCTCCTGTAATTCTTTGGCTGTACTACTCTTTAAAATTCTGTATTTGCGTTGGACCCTGTTCATGAAATGATAATGACAATTTGAACTAATCGAATGAGCAATTTAACATAAGGATCAATCCTTTTTTTGCACCAGTTTAATAATTCTGAAAACTAATGCTCTTTAGATAAATTCTGATCATAAAGTTCTTTGAACTAACCCTTAAGAATAGACGAATAGCTTTTTTACACATAATAATGATAGTCTAGATGCATGGATTTTGATTTATTAAATCCAGAACATTTCAAGAACACCAAGCATGTACAAACTAAACTCAAATAATAAATGGTAACCTCAGCAAAAAAAATTAAAGATAAAGTATCCGCATTGAACGATGACGAGGTAAGTGCTCTCCAAGAACTACAGCATTCTTTTGATTCAATTAAGCATGAGATTGGTAAGGTTATTATTGGCCAAGATGAGGCTATTGAGAAAATTTTTATTTGTATGCTTTCGCAGGGTCACGCTCTGCTTATGGGAGTTCCGGGACTCGCTAAAACTCTCCTAGTAAATTCTATTTCGCAAAGTATATCTCTCTCTTTTTCACGTATACAATTTACACCTGATCTGATGCCCTCAGATGTTACCGGTACCGAAATTCTACAAAATAGAGAAGATGGTGAAGGAAGAGAATTCAAGTTCATAAAAGGACCGGTATTTACGAATGTGCTATTAGCAGACGAAATCAATCGTACTCCTCCCAAAACTCAATCCGCTCTACTTGAAGCAATGCAGGAGAAAAGGGTAACAGTTGCTGGTAAGAATCATAATTTACAAAAGCCTTTTTTTGTATTGGCCACCCAAAACCCGATCGAACAGGAGGGTACATATCCCTTACCAGAGGCACAATTGGACCGTTTCATGTTTCTAATCAGGCTAGATTACCCTAATCGAGATGATGAACTTTCCATTGCCAGAAAGACTACATTAGGTGACCCACCAACGCTTGCCAAAGTTTTAACTGCAAAGAAACTTAAAGACTATCAACAACTTACCGAAAAAATTCCTGTGCCTGAACATGTTTTTGAAAGGGCAGTTGATTTAGTTCGTAGAACAAGGCCAGCTTCGAATGATTCACCAAAATGGATCAAAGATTCAGTCCAGTGGGGTGCCGGTCCTCGAGCAATACAATTTTTAATTCGGGGAGCCAAAGCACGAGCGGTAATCCAAGGAAACTTTATTACTACGATTGAAGATTTGGAATCCGTAGCAGAAGCGGTGTTAGATCATCGAATCATAACGAATTTTCATGCCCGATCTGAAGGAATTTCAAGTATAGATGTTGTCAGAAGGTTGATAAAGGAAGCAAATAAGGAAGAAAAATAAAACAGATGCCTCTTTTAGAGCGTAGCTATTTTGAATATATAGACCAGCATGCAATTGCTAGGTTAGGAGGCAATCCACTGCTTGGTCAATTTCCGATGGAAGGGAGTGTGTCCGGTCATCATAAAAGCAACCATAAAGGCTCTAGTGTAGAGTTTGCAGAATATAGAGAATACACTGCTGGAGAAGATCCCAAAAGAATTGATTGGCGGGTTCTCGCTCGAACTGACAAATATTTCTTAAAAGAATTCGAAGCGGAAACTAATTTACGAAGTTATCATTTATTGGATTGCAGTGCTTCGATGGAATTCGGTAATCCAACCCCAAAAATTGAGTTTGCGAAAAGATTGATTGGTACTTTGAGCTATGCATATTTGCAACAAGGAGATGCAGTTGGCTTATCCCTACTGCGTGCAAATAAAACAGATGAAATCCCGGCAAAAAGAAACCCGGCTCAGCTACAAGATATACTTTACACTCTTGGGCGAGCACAAGCTAGTGGCAAGAATTCTGTTATTCCACAACTCCATGATTTGGCAGAAGCAACAAAAAGCAGAGCACAGATTATAATCTACTCAGATTTTCTTGATGAACCCAAGTCAATTGCGGATGCAATCCATCACATGCGTGATCGAAAACACGAAGTAGTACTGTTTCACATTATGGACAGACAAGAAGTAGATTTTATTTTTGATCGCCCAACCAGATTTATCGATCTTGAGGGAGGTTCATCAATTTTAACAGAACCTAGTATTATAAGAGACGAATATTTGAAACAATTGAGCAATCATGTGGAAGAAATTAAAAAAATATGTGCTGAAACTCAGAGTTCTTATTATGAAACCATAACCGACCTTAAAGTAGATGATACCCTGAGGAAGTTTTCATTTGAAAGAACTCAAGTTTAAAATTTGATGAGTTTTCTACAACCCATCGCTCTCTTTGGAATCGCTTTGGCTGCGACTCCTATTTTGATCCACCTCCTCAATCTAATGAGGCACCGTCGCGAACCTTGGGCAGCAATGAGATTCCTGATAAAAGCCAAGGAAAACTCCTCCCGTATGTCCAAAATTCGAAGATGGCTCACTCTCCTCTCCAGAGTCTTGGCAATCAGCGCCTTAGCAATCTTAATGAGTCGACCCATTACAACCGATGAATCTTCTCTAATCAATTTCGCCAGTCAAAAGCCTGAAGTTGTTATGCTTGTCATGGATCGATCTTCAAGCATGCAAAAAACTTTCGCAGGCTCCTCGAAAACCCAGCTTGAGAGGGGGCTGGAAGAATTTGCCCAATTTTCCAAGTCATTCCCAGATAGTAAGATCGCAGTAATCGAAACCGTATTTTCAGAAGCATTCATTGTAGATTCAATCGAAACAATCAATTCCAGAGAAATGGCAGATTTTTTCGGTCCCACGGACAGTGGGGGAAATCTTCCTTACACAATTAATCAGGGACTAAACTGGCTTGATGAAACTGAAATCGGTTACGCCCAAATTATGGTGATTTCTGATCAGCAACAATCCAATTGGAATATTCAGGAAAAAAGCCAACTGTTGAAAGATATCAATGCAAGGATAGAAGCTAAGGAAGGTTTATGGAAATTACACTTTTTAAAGCTTCAAGCTGCCGACCTGAATAATTTTAGCGTGATATGCAAATCCTATAGAGAGGAAAAAGGTAGCTTTTCCCCTACCCTTTCCATAACCGGGAATCAAAAAGATATTCAGTCGCTTCCAGTTAAAATAAGCATCAACGGTGATTCTTATATTGAAAAATGCCGATTTTCTTTTCCTTCAACGACCTGGACCCCCATCATCTCATTGGCTGATCAACCCCTAACCGGATGGATAAAAATATCCTTACCTGAAGACTCTTTTTCTCATGATAATGATTATTTTTTCTCTTATGGAAATCAGGGAATGCTCAAAGTCGGGATTCACTGTAAAGACTTAGAAACAAAAAAATTCATTACTGCGGTTTGTAATCTGAATTCAGATAAAATTTTTGTGGAAAAGGACTTTTCCCATGAACAATTAAAGCGTAATAATAACGATTTACTTATTATTCAGGAATACTCTTCTCAAAATAATGATGCAAAAATTTTAGAATTCATTAAAAATGGTGGTAAAATTGTCCTCTTTCCTGAATCAGAAAACGAGGATCAAGAATATAAATTTCAAAATTGGGAAAAGATAGAATCAGCTTCCAAAAATAATTTTTTTGAAATTCAGGAATGGAATCGAAATGAAGGTATTTTCGCAAACACTGCAAATGGAAGGGAACTCGCACTGCCTTATCTTAAAATCCTGAAGAGAAAAATTCCCACTGAAGGAGAAACTCTTGCTTTTTACAAAGACGGTAAAAGTTTTTTTAGCAGAAAAACTATTGGCGATGGCATTGTTTATTCCTTTTCAACACTTCCAAGTAGAGACTGGTCAAATCTTGGCGAGGGATTTGTACTTGTTCCTCTACTTCTTCGAATATTTGATGAATGTTCAGAAAGTTCGAGTTTGAACTTATTAGAATGCGGTGAAGATACTTCTCTAAAGTATAATGAATTGTCTTCTATTACAGGGGAACCTAACGAAAAACCTGCAATAAAGGCTGGCATTTATAAAGATTTGGGAAAGTTCTTGGCCTTCAATCGAAAAGCATCGGAATTACGAAACAAAATACTTCAACAAGAAGATTTAACTCAAACATTATCATCTGATCATATACTGTGGAGCGATTCGCGAACATCCAACTTTTCTTTTGCTAGAGCTGAAATCTGGAATTTCTTTTTGATTATAATGCTCTTCTTCCTGCTGGCTGAAAGTTTGCTAGGTTTACCAATGTCAAACTTTTTAACTAAATCAAAAAAGCAATGAGTTTTAACTTAAACTCTTGGCAGATACAGGGAGATACCAGCACTTGGATTTTCGCAACCTGCATTGTTATAGCATCTTCATATTTGGCTATAAGGACTTGGGTGAGAATGAAAAAAAATCGAAAAATAGCCATATGGGAAGGCTTTCGTTTTTTAATTATTCTGCTCATTGTAGTAACGCTTTTTAACCCGGAACGAGTGGAACAGTTAGAGAGGTCTCAAAAATCTCAAATCGTTTGCCTCCAAGATATCTCGAGTAGTATGGAAACTAAAGATATAATCCTTGATGAAAGTGGACCCATTCAAAGAATTGAATGGACTCAACAATTTCTTCAAAAAGATTGGATCGAGAATTTAGAAAAAAACGCTACGATTTTAGTAAACAATTTCAGCTCATCTTCTGGAAAGAAATCAACAGACATTTCTTCCGCAATTCGTGATACAATTGATCAAACTAAGTCTTTGAAAGCTATACTTCTCTTGACCGACGGAGATTCAAACACAGGTCCTCCTGTTCTCTCTGTAGCAGGAAGAAGTCGTGCATTATCAATTCCTATTTATAGTGTAATCACTGGATCTGATTCGTCTCTCCCTGACCTTAGTCTTGATGAGGTATTTGCTCCTTCCTTTGTTCTTCAAGAGGAAAGAATCACCGTTAATTGGCAAGCAAGTAATCGCTTCAAGACATCTAAATCAACTACGATAGCACTATTTGCAAATGGCAAGAAGGTGGTGGAAAAACCTGTTAATTTCATTGGTGATGAAAGCATCTCAGGAAATCTTTCTTGGCTTCCTGAAAATGAAGGTGAAATTGAATTTGATATTATTCTCAGCCAAGTAAATGGAGAAACCTACAAAAATAATAATAAGAAAAGAATTAATACTCGTGTCGAAAGTAAAACGATACGTGCATTAATTGTAGATTCTTTCCCGAGGTGGGAATATCGATTTCTAAGAAATGCTTTAGACCGCGATCCAGGGGTCGAATTGTCATGTATTCTTTTCCATCCTGGGATGACCCCGTCAATCGGACAAAACTACATCCAGAAATTTCCTAGTGATGAAGCGAATCTAGCTCCATTTGATGTCATCTTCCTTGGGGATGTTGGTTTGGATAAAGATGAACTGAACCAAAAGCAATGCGATCTTCTAGCCAATTTGATTCAATATCAAGCTTCAGGAATAATTTTTATGCCTGGAAGAAGGGGCAGGCAACAAACGCTTAGTAAAACTTCACTAAACGAAGTATTGCCAGTAATTTACGACCCTGAAAAACCTCGAGGCATAGGAACTCAGAATCCTGCATCCTATATCCTGACTCAAAGGGGTCTTGAGCACTGGTTGACCAAGCTAAGAGGAACAGGAGAGACAAATCGTGACTTTTGGCAAAGACTGCCAGGATTCCATTGGTCGGCTACTGTAAGCAAAACTAGACCTGGTTCAGAAGTACTGGCAGTTCATTCTAACTATAATACAGATTGGGGTAAAATGCCCATTCTTGTGATTCGACAGGTTGGTGCTGGAAAATCTCTTTATTTGGGCTCAGACTCAGCATGGAGGTGGCGTAGAGGTGTGGAGGACAAATACCATTACCGTTTTTGGAGTCAGATCGTAAGGTGGATGGCTCACGGTAGATATGTAGCAGAAAAAGAAGGCATTAAATTAATACCAAGTCCTGAAAAGCCAAGAATTGGAGAAAAAGTATTCCTCCGATGTATTGTACTAGATCGAGATGGATTTCCACTTGAAAACGGTGAAGTTAAAGGTTTAGCAAGACACCCGGATGGAGATGTGGAAAATCTTTATTTTCGTCCTGATCCAGAGTGTCCAGGGGTTTATCTATCAACGCTTGTAGCAACAACTGCAGGAAATCTTGAGATTGAAGCAATGAGTGAATCCGTAGACAGAGAGATTAAAACTAAACTTCAAGTAGAAGAACTAAATCGAGAAAGATTGGGAAAACCAGCCAACCCTATTTCGCTTGAACAACTTGCAGAACTAACAGGAGGAATTTCCGTAAACTACCAAAATACTGAGCAATTGATATCTATGCTTTCTCTTATCCCCGAGCCTAAACCGCTCATTCGAATACATAGTCTTAGATCCAATATGTATTGGGGAGGTTTTCTCTTTGCTCTATTGGCAATTTACTGGACGGGCAGAAAATTCTTTGGAATGGTCTAATCAAATGAATCCAAGAGAGAAAAAAATAAAGAAAAATCCAGGGGGAAATGAGGACAAGTTGGATGTTACGATTTCTGATTTTTTTCTGATTTTGTCAAAAACTGCACGAATTAAAAGTACTCTTAGGTTTGTTTTGCTAGCCTTTTCTTTTCTTGGCACTTCATGGCTTCTTTTAGGTTTATCAGATCGTTTTTGGGAAACCACTGTTATTTGGCGATCATTGATTCTTGCAATCGGTCTTTCTTCTGCATTGTGGTCGGTCTTTCGAGTGATTTCTTATTCTTTCTACTACACAAGGCAGCTCCCATGGCTGGCTAAAAGTGTTCGAAAAGTCTATCGCACAAAAGGAGAAAGACTGCTCGGGATTATTGAGATTGCCGAGGAGGAAAAGATCGGAATCCGATCTTATTCAACTCAAATCTTTAAGGCAGCACAGGATAAAATGGCAAAAGAAATAAAATCCCTTCAAGTAGGGAAGATTTTTCCTTGGAAAAAAGTTCGGATTCCAAGTGTGAGTGCTGGTGGGGTTTTCATGGTCATCCTCCTCGCTTTCATCCTTTATCCAGAAATTTCCAAAAATGTTTTAAAGCGATGGGCATTTCCTTTTTCATCTGTCGAAAGGATAACCTTTACTCAAATACTCAATGATGAAAAAAAGATTTTCACTATTTTGGAAAATGAACCTACCACAATCAGGTTTTCAATTTCACCCTACAGTCGCACAAAGCCAAACTATGCCGAACTTCATAATTCCAGTGAATCAAAATTTAGTTTAATTTCTTCCCTAAATGGGGGGATTTATGAATTTAACATTCCACCTCAAAAAGAAGATTTTTCCTTTGAATTAACTGTTGGAGATTACTGCAAAACCTTCCATGTTAAAACGATCAAGCGTCCTCATCTGGATTCCCTTTCAAGTGTAGTAAAATTCCCAGATTACTTGTCTCTCAAAACAAAGAAATTCGATATCCTTAATAGCCAAATCAAAGTGCCAGAAAATTCTGAAATAACTTTGTTTGCTCAAGCTAATCGTAAAATTAATCAAGTTCTCATGACCGAAAACCGTGATCAGATTGGACTTCGACCTTACTCCAAGAACTTTTCAATCAAACTTCCAAAATTTAATGATGATAAAAGATTTTCACTTTACCTAATCGATAGCTATGGCTTCTCACAGAGGGAACCGACAAATGTTTTTTTTAAGCTACAAAAAGATGAACCACCCAAGACAAACCTAAACCCTTCATGTGACACCTCCCCTGTTATGTTGTTTGAAACCCGTAAAATCACATTTCAAAACGAGGATGATTTCGGACTATCAGAAATTTCATTAAGTTTAAGTATTTTCAGAGATCAGAAGAAAACTAATGAAATTGAAATCTATAGAAATAAATTACCTAAAGTCGGAACAAAGAATTCTGACCTGGTATTCCCCTTCGATCCCAGCCTTTTTGAAATGGAAGATGGAGATGAGGTGATTTTTATTGCGTCGGCTAAGGACAATTTTCCTGCACGAGAGCCCACGCGTTCTAAACCTCTAAAAATGCAAATTGTTGGACCGGAAAAGCACGCAGAAATGATTCGTTCTCAAATAGATGGCGTAATTTCTGAAATCTCTGAAATTGCCAGAAATCAAGAGGCTATCCAATTTGAAACCCTATCAGTAGAAGAAAGGGTCAGAAAAAGCTCAGACCAGCAACTAGGCTCAAAACAAACCGGAAAAATTTCCAGCTTAAGAAATGATCAAAATGATTTAGCAAAAAGGCTTAATGCAACTGCGAGGAATGGGTCTAATATATTGGATGAAGCCGCTAAAAATCCATTATTCGACCCAGAACTTCTGCAAGAATTTGCATCATCGTTGAGAGAAATTAAAGAAACATCATCGGGAACCATGAGCGAATCCGAAAGAAAATTAAATTCGGCCTCGAGGTCAGATCCATCACAAGCAAGTCAGGCAATGATGCAATCTGCAGAATTTCAGCAAAGAGCATTGGAAGAATTAAGGAAAGTTTTAGCAAAGTTTTCCAAACAACTCGACAGACTTGAAGCTAGAACGCTTGCAGAAAGGCTCAAGAAACTTGAAAAAACCGAATACAAAATTTCAAATAAATTAGTCACCATAATGGCTTCATCAGTAGGCAGAATGCCATCCCAGCTCGACAACAATAATCTCAGTACATTTTACGAGATGGAAAAATTACAAGCCCGGGTTAGTGAGGATGCAGATGAAGTTATGAACGAAATCAGCCGATACCATGAAAGAACTCAAAAAGTAGAGTACGGAACAGTTAGTCAAATGATGAAGGAGGCAAACCCCAAAATTGGTCTATCAAAGGTATCCGAAAACATTCGAAATAATATTTCCTTTCAAGCATTGGACAAACTTAATTACTGGGAAAGTTCCTTTGAAGAATGGGCCAGGCTGCTTCAGCAAGAATCTCCAGGTGGGGATTCAGCTGGTGGAGGTGAAGGGAAAGACAGAACCGCAGATATTTTGTCGCTTCTTAAAATGAGAAAGATTCAGTCCGATATTCTTTTCAAAACAAAAACTTTGGATCAAGAAGGCTTTCGCGGAAGTAAGGAAGTCTGGTCATTGTCGCTAAAAGATCAGCAGGACACTTTAATGATCGATCTTACTGACACCCAAATTTCGATTGCAGAAGAGGCTTTAAATCCGCTCTTTGATGATGCCCACATGGAAATGTCTGAATCATCACAACAACTTTCAAAACAAATTTTTGATAAAGGAACACAAGCTGCCCAAAAAGAGTCTAAAAATATAATCAGCGACTTGATCAACCTGTTGCTTGAAGGACAAGGACAAGGGCAAGGAAATAGTGACAATGAAAATCTCACAGCCATGGAACTTTTGATGATGCAAATGGGAAATGAAAAATCAGGATCAGCGAATGGCAATAGCCCAGTGCCTGGAAACACAGGTGGAGGATCGTCTCAGGGTGGCTCAGTAGAGCAAGTAACAAAATCCCTTAAAGGTTCCACTTTGGCACCTGCAAAAAATGATTCATCATCCAAAAGTAGCAGTAATATAACCCCATCAATCGCACCTGAATTCAAGGAAGCAATGGAAAAATACTTCAAAGCCATAGAAGATTGAATAACAAACTAAAAGTAACACTTGGTTTTCTGCTGTTAATATTACATGCGGGGGCACAGGAGATTTTTGAGCAAGAAAACGACCAATTTGTCCGCTCATTGGATGATTCCTATGTCAGAGGCCTTCTTTTCCTACAGTCCACGCAGAATGAAGACGGTACATGGTCAGACTCTTCATATGGATCCCAACCTGGCGTTATAGGAATGGCTGTTCTTGCCTTTCTATCTAGGGGGGATGATCCTGAGTTTGGAACTTTTTCCAAAGCATTGAACAAGGCTGTACAACAGGTGCTCAAGCAGCAAAACGGAGTTACTGGATACATTGGCACATCGATGTATAATCACGGTTTTGCCACACTTGCATTAGCGGAATATTACGGATTAACCAACGACTCAACAATTGGTCCAGCTCTGAAAAAAGCAACAAACCTAATTGTTTCAGCACAAAAAACTAATCCCAAAGGAGCATGGAGATATAGTCCGGAAAGTAAAGATGCGGACACTACCGTAACGGGAGCTCAAATGGTTGCACTCTTTGCTGCACGAAATGCAGGCATTGAAATCCCCGATGATGCGATTTCCAAAGGAAAAAAGTTTCTTCTTGAATGCCAAGACGAAAAAGGTGGATTTGGATATACGGGAAATTCAGGAGCCAATCTTCCTCGAACTGCTATTGGTTCCCTCATCCTTGCTCTCGATAAGGATACGAAGTCTGATGCATTTCAAAAGTCCATTGATTACCTAAGAGAAAACGCTCGCTTTGGTGATCAGGGCCACAAGTTTTATAGTTTGTATTATACCGCACAGGCAATGTTTCGGAGTACAGCGGAAGACTGGAACAAATGGAATTTAGAAAATGTCCGACAATTGCAGGCAAAGCAGTCCGAAAATGGATCATGGAATGGAAATTACGGGAACACCTTTGCAACTTCTGCCGCTCTCTTATCAATGGCATTAAACTACCGTTACCTCCCTATTTACGAACGATGAAATCGAACCTTATTTTTTTCCGCAAAACCTCTTTATTCATTCTTTCATGTCTAACATTTTTATGCATCCAAATTTTTGCTCAAAACAATCTAACAATTGGTCCAGAAACTTTATCCTTTAACGATGGCTCTTCATTGATTGGTCAGCTCCGAGAAGCAGAAAAAGAAGGTAACATAGTTTGGCATCACAAGGATTCGAAAAACCCTCTAAGCTTTGGGTACAAAGCCGTAGAATCAGTTCTTTTCAATAGAATAGTAGCTATTGACAAACAAGAGACAGCGGGTCAACTTCGTGTAAAATTTGTTAACAACGACTTTCTCAGAGGTACACTGATTTCGCTTGATCGTGAGGAGCTTGTCTTTAAGACAAAATTTGATCAGACATTGCGATCCAAGCTATCGGATCTTGTCTCCATTGAGTTTTTGCCTGCTTCATACAAAGTATTCTTTGATTCCTCCCATGAATTTAAGGATTGGAAGAAAAGTAATTCAAAAGCGTGGACTCATGAAAAAGGTAGCTTAATCTCAGTTTTTTCTGGAAGCACGGGCACAATCCTGCCCGAGGTCGACGCCATAGAGGTTTCATTTGAGGCTGAATGGCAAAGATCCTTTTACTTGGCACTTCGATTTTTCTCGGATTCCGATGGAGGAAGTTATGGAAGTGAAGGGTACCACCTTTCTTTTTCCAACAACCGAATAAACCTGCAATCAAACAAAAAGTTAAAAGGCAGAACTGTAAGAGAAACATTGGGCTCTGTTATGGTTGATCAGTTGGTCGGGGTAAAAAAAGCAAACTTCAAAATTTCTGCTCACAGGCTAAGTAAAGAATTTATTGTCTTTGTAAATGGAAACGAAGTGGCCCGGTGGAAAGATTCCACCGCAGAAGATTTACAACCTAAAAATCGTGGAATACTGCTTATTAATCAGGGCGGGAATTCATTTTTGCGCCTCGAAGAACTGACTATTGCGGGCTGGTCAGGGGAATCTTTTGCCATTCCGTCAAACTCAAATGAAAAGGATTTAGAAACCCAATTTATCTCATTTAAAAATGGTGATTCAACCCCTATAAGGTCATCCCTATCCACCAAGGATGGTATATTAATTGAGACCAAAAGAGGAACATTTGAAGTCCCATTTGCAAATCTCAGATCCCTTACTTTCCCAAGAGATGACAAAAATAAAACTCAAATTAATTCTGATGAGGAAATCAGTCTTAAAAGTTCACAGGGAAAACTTTCATTTGAACTCGAGTCCATTAAAGGAGAGATTCTTCAAGGAAGTCATCCGATACTAGGTAAGTTTAAAATTCCTGTTTATGAGATTAAAAGACTTCAATGTAACCTTCTGCAAAAATCATACAAAGAATATTTGGAAAAACTAAAGCTAGCCGAAAAGGAACTAAAATCCCAAAATTCTGCAAAAGCCATTTCAATTCTTGAAAATACAAATTCATATTTTCGCTCTTGGTATTGGCATAGATTAAAGTTTTTAGCAAGAAATTCGGAGACAAAGGAAATCCTGTGGTTTAATCCACATCCAGGAATTGGAATTACCAGAGCAAGTCTTATAGAAAGTGAAGATGATATTATATTCACAAATGGAAAAGACGGTTCTTACGCTCTTTGGGATGGACACGCAAAATTAGCTGATGGCAACTTTACTGGGAAGAATTCGACCTCTGAGGAATTAGGAAGATTAAAAAATGAAAAATGGAAGAAAATCTTTATATCTAAAGACTTTTGGCTCGGAAAAACGGAGATCACACAAGAGCAATTCGAAAAAATCATGGGGAATAATCCAAGCAAAACAAAAGGCCCCAATCTTCCCGCTCAAGTAAATTGGACTCAAGCCAAGGAATTTTGCAAATTGATGAACAAAAAATTTACGCCGCCATCTGGCTTAATTTGGCGTTTACCGACTGAAGCAGAGTGGGAATATTCTGCAAAAGCAGGATCCACAGGTCCATTCTATGATACTAATTACAGCGAAATTCCTAATAATGAAAAAGTTTATGAACAACATCTAAACAAATTTGGATGGTACAACAAAAATTCAGAAGGGCAGGTTCAGCCAGTTGCCAAAAAATCACCAAACTCATGGGGACTTTTTGATATGCATGGGAATGTATGGGAATGGTGTATGGATAGTACCATCGTCAACAAGGGTAACCTCCTAACTTTTCCCAGATTTGGAGCTACAAACCCAGTTAACCTTGAAGGTGAATGGAAGCTCCTCAAAGGTGGAAGTTTCAGTACGGACTACACTAGATGTCGATTTGGCTACCGCGGAGCCAATGCACCTTCTATCTCGAATGGTGATCGTGGATTAAGAATTTGCCTTGGTCCAATTCTAAAAGAAAGAGACTCAAATGCTTCGAAGAAACAAGCCTCTAGTACAGACATTGAGAAATTGGTAGAAAAACTCTCGCCTATTTCATTACAAAAAATTCCGCAGGGAAGTTTCATGATGGGTTCCCGCAGTTTATCAAATTTCTCAGAAGCTATTTGTCATTTAAATGATAAGACAATTATCAGCGGAAACGACCTAGGCAAAGTCACAGTTCAAAAGATTGGATCTGACAAGGCTGATTGGGAAAGGCTTCTTAATGGCTCAGCACTTGAAATTTCACACTTGCTAACCAAAAAGCATCTTCTCATTGGCACAGACCAGGGTAATGTTTATCTTTTGGATCAGGTTACAGGAAAGACTATTGCTTCCTACCGTGATCATAAAGCCCCTATTTCCTGCATTACTCTCGATAAGAATGAAGAAAATTTTGTTTCCTGTGGGTTGGATGGTAAGATAGTGTTTCGTGACTTAGAAAAAAAAGATCCTAATTGGATCATAGAGCCTAGAGACTATGAAGGTGATGTAGAATATCTTGAGTTTTCATATGACTCCAAAAAGCTTTTAGGCTCAGGGGGACATTCCAATGTAATATTAATCGACTCTGCGAGTGGTGCTTCAAATACCATCTTCCCACGAGAAAAAGGAATTGTTCTTAAGGCAAAATGGCTACCCGAGAAAAAGTACTTTTGTATGCTCAATACCAACGGGATTTTAAGTTTTGCCGATGCCGAGGCTGGTGCAATCTACAAGATTATTCGTACCAATTTGCCCAGCACTGTTGATTTTGACTTATCAAAAAATGGTAAGAAACTTCTTCTAACTACTGGGAAAGGCAGTTGTTCCCTACGTGAATTACCAGATGACTCATCCATTTTCGTCAATCGTCCCGACGGAAAAATTGAAAAAACTCCAGATTTCTATTTTGCTCTATCCAAAAAAAATCCTGCTAAATATAACGAGCTCCAAGTTTTCCTGAAACAATATACTGGAAAGGAAAAAATCAGTCCGTCGGATTCTTTAGCTGCTTTCTCTCCGGCTAGGAATCTGATCTTAACCGTACATGATGGTGCTTTAAGGCTATGGAGTAATCAAAATGGAAATTTCATTGTAACACTAGCTGACAAGCTTGCTTCCCCGTTTAAAGAATGTAAATTCTCATCCGATGGCAAATCAATCTTAGGAAAACTAAGCTCCGGTCATATATTAGCTTACCCAACAGACGAGGCACAATTTCCACATTTTCAAAACCCAGATTATCTTGAAAAAAAATGGAGTGGTGATTTGTAAATAAAATCTATTAGAGAAATATAATGAACAATAAAATAATTTATTTTAAAAAAAGGATTTACCCTCAGCTGTATACCCTACTGACCATCGTTTTCTATTTATGTACATTTGGATGTTTTTCTATGTCGGAAGTGCAAATTCCAGATGCTTTGCCTCCAGATGCCTTTATTAATGAATCAAAAAAACCTCAAATTAATGAACCATCACCAACTCAGAATGTAATAGAGGAAAAATCATATATATTGAGTAAACCCCAAACAAGGGATTTTCTCGAATACCGAAGAAACGAAGGTGAAACCCGAAAAGATTCGAATACTCAGGAAAGTGATACAAGCTCAACTTTTACTTACAAATTAAATGCGACAAAGAATGTTTTAATATGGATTCAAGACAACAGGGGCAACGAAGTTGCTTGGAAAAATCTTTCTAAGAATGAAGAATTTTTGATATATCAAAAAGGTCCGTTAACCCTGACTTGTTCAAAGCCAAATGCACTTGTAATAAAGGATGCAAAAAATAAGAAAATTTCCTATGTTCAGTCCGATAATTCAAGCATCAATATTATTAGGCTTCCGTAGATAGGTGGACATAGCAAAAAATTAAATTGATTTTGGAATTCAACATCAGAATGAATCGGTAGTTTCATTGTTTTCTACCATTCGACTTCTCAAAAGAAAAGTGGGTGGATTTTCGAGTCTAATATCAATACTAGAACATAAACCTCCTATAAATTTAAAGGACACTAAACTCCACTCATATACTTTTTCTGTTGCTTCATCAAAGATTGGTCTGCGGTAATCCCATAAATATCCATTACCGCCGTCTAGACTCCTACCTTCGGGAATTCCCATAATCTCTTGAATTTCAATTTTATTCTTCCCTAGCATCAGAGTCTGTAAATTTCTTTTACTGTAAAGCGGAAGGTTTTTACTTTCGAAATTTATTTCTCTTTCTCCAGACCCTAAAGTTTTAGGGATCTTAAAACTATTTTCTCCAGAAATGGAATTGGATCGGATACAACCAAATACTGAGAATAGAAAAATTACACTTACAAAGTAACCAAAAGAAGAGATTTTCATTTTTAATTTTACAAATGATAGTGAAATAAAATTTTCTTTAAAAGTGGCGGAGAGAACGGGATTCGAACCCGTGGAGGGGCGATTAGCCCCTCACCGGTTTAGCAAACCAGCGCATTCGACCACTCTGCCATCTCTCCTAATATGATCTTTTATGATTTGATTTCTTAAAGGTAAACCAAAATAATTTATTTTGAAATCATTCAGCCCTAAGCATTCGAAGCCTTTCTAAACTTCTTCGTCCCATATCATCGCCACCTGCTGCGGCTTTTTCAAACCATTCAATAGAAGATTTTACATTTTTAATAACTCCTTTGCCGGAAAGAAACATCAAACCAAGATACCTTGAAGATTCAGGATGCCCTGTCTGTGCTGCCTGTAAGAAAAGGTTATAAGCCCTTGTGTAGTCTTTTTCTACACCACGGCCCCAATAATATTTTTTTGCATCTTCACAGATACTGGAACTTGATTGCTCAGAAACCGCCGACAGTGTTGGAATAATCTGTGAAACATTCTCAACCTCAGTTTCATTTTTATTTCCTTCATTTTTTTCTGGCTGATTTGATTCAATCTTTGAATACGAGGATGGTAATAATGTAGACGAAAAATTATCGTTTGTTTTTAGGCTTTCCATTTCTTCAACCAGCGGAACTGGTAAAATAGGTTCATTGGTTGGGATTTCGGGTAATAATTCATTATTTAAATCAACATTACTGACACCACTTGGTTTACTTTGTAGTTGATCCAAATAATCAAGTTTCTGTTTAGCCTTCTCGTAGTGAGTCTTCAGAGCAAGACTTGCATACCTTTTTGCTATATCATATTTAGGCGGGCCAACTAATCCCTGTGCGTAGTAGTCCGCTAAAATAAGTTGTGATTCTCCGTATCCCTTATCAGCTGCAGCTCGAAAATGAACCAAGGCCATCTCAAGATCTTTACTGCCAGTATTTCCTTCAAAATAAGCCCTTCCCAAATAATGATGTGCAGATGGTAAGTTCTTCTGCACTGCAAGCTTAAGAGTATCTATTCCATTTTGCTGCTCATCTACTACATTATCTTGATTTCCAGAAATCAAGGAATGGATTTTAAAAAGTGCCAATTGCACCGCGGAAGGAGCGTAGCCTGCTTCTGATGAAATTTCATAATGCCTAAACGCCAGCTTTAGGTCAGGAAGAACAAGCGGGCGAAGTTCGTCAGAAGTAAAAATTTCACCCAATACATAGCTAGCTACCGGGTCTTTTCTAGCTGAAAGCTTAATAAGGGTTCCATCCCTATCTTGAAAACATTTCAAATATAATTCTCTTACTTTTTGTAAGTCAGGACCAATTGGCTCATTACGATATAAATAGCCAAGTGCGAAATGACCCAACCAATGACCTCCTTCAGATGACAGCACTGCGAGTTTGTAGGCTTTATCATAATCTATCTGTCTATTCTTATCTCCATGTATGTATACCAATGCTAAAAAACCTTGAGCAAAATAATCATTTCGGGAAGAAGCTTCCATTATTGAATCTATATCCGAGGTAACCCATTTATGCCCTGCAGAGATGTTTGCCACGGTAGAATTTACCAGAAACATAAACAAAAGAATGTAATTGATTGGCTTCGTTGTTTTCATTCTTCTGTAACTAAGTATTTTTTCAAAATACTTTGCAATAAATGAGTTGTGCAAGAAAAAGCGTTTATTTTTTTAATCATTTAATTACATTTGAATAATGAGCGATGAATTTGACGGTTCTATGACATTAAGAAGCCCAGGTTTGGAACCAATAAGGCAATTCGTAATTTATGCGGAAAATAAAGTTGGTTGGTTAAATGACTTTCTTTTAATGTTGGATGAAGGAGGTATTCATATTTTGGCGATCAGTGTATTAGATGCTTCTGATTCCGCGGTCATTAGGCTCGTTCCGAACTATCCGAAAGACTTAGCTCGTCTACTCAAGTCTAGATCTATTTCTTTTACCGAAAGAATAATTTTAGCCATTGAAGTCGATCAGGAAGATTCGATGCAAAAAATTACAAAATCTCTTCTAAGCGCAGAAATAAATATCCATTATGTCTATCCATTTCTACATCAACCGAACGGTAAACCAGTACTTGCCATTGCAATGGAAGATCAAGAAACTGCCAAGGACGCACTAAGTAGTTACCATTTGAAAGTTTTAACACTTGATGACTTTCTTAGATAGTTCCAAGAAAGGTCATAGCTAAATTAATATAGATAGTATTTTTGAGTTCTATCTCTAAATATTTCCACTTGCTTATCCCAACTAGAAAGAAACCCCTGCACATCACAGTTTGGTCCCTCATCTGCTAGATGGTCCCACCACAATGTAGATCCTACATGTTTATTAAAGAGAGTAATTTCAGACTCTTTAGCTTGGGTAAATGGAGATGGAGACTCCCATTTCGCTGAAAGTTTCATCATATGAAATGCTAATTCTGTAGGATCCCAATCATTCCAATCTTTCAAAACGATATATACACCTTCAACCTTTTTACCGGAGGAATTGACAAGGGACATTAATTTAAATTCCAGGCCCCCTATTCCAATTTGATCAAGTTCTGTTTTCAAATCAGTTGGCGTTTTGTTACCGTAAGTCAAAAACCGAAATGGTTTAGATGTGCCGATTCCATGCTTAAATTTTCCCATTTGTGCACCTAGACCCGTCATTGGATATCCAGCAACCGCATCCAAAGTCGGGATATTTGGTGAAGTTGGAATCCATTTCAATCCTGTTTGAGGCCATGTCATTGCCCGCTTCCAATTTTTCATTGGGACGATTGCCAGTTCACCCGCTTTTCGTACTTTCTCTGAAACTTTAAGTATGCCTCTCTCTTTCTTGGACCACAATGCTATTTCACCAATCGTCATTGCGTGAACAAATGGCATTGGAAAAGCACCCACATAACTCATCCATTCCTCATCGATCATGGGACCAGCCATCTTTAATCCTCCCAGAGGATTAGGCCGATCTAGAATAACAACTTTAACTCCCTCTTCAAAACAAGCTTCCATCGCATATCTCATGCAACTGATGTAGGTGTAACATCTAACTCCTACGTCTTGAAGATCAATGACAAGACAATCAATTTTGGAAAGCATTTCTGCTGTCGGCTTCCTAAACTTCCCGTAAAGTGAAAAAACCGGCAAACCTGTTTTTTCATCGATTTTATCATCAACCGGAACGGCGGCTTTTTCATTCCCATAAATTCCATGTTCCGGACCAAAAAGTGCAACCAAATCAACTTGTGAAGTCCTGCGTAACACATCAACAGTACTAACGCCCCTACTATTAACGCCCGCTGGGTGAGTTAAAAGACCAACTTTTTTACCTTTTAAAATACCAAACTTTGTTTCTTCCAAATAATCTACACCCAGAGAAAATTTTGCCTGGATATGAACGGGCCAAACTACGACAAAAAATAACAGGAAAAAGGGAAAGTATTCACTTATAGATAGGAATTTAGAGGAATTTTGTGTCATCATTTTCCTTTTTGTATGATTTAGAAACTAGCTTGTAAAGGAATACTGAAACTACTCCCAAAGAAATACCGATTACGGAACCTCCAACAAACATGGGAGGAAAAGTATCGAGTAAATTCTTTAAGTCAGAAAATGAAAAGTCAGACCAATTAAAATCTGCACTTAGAAGCTTGTTTTTCTCATATTTAATACCAACCAAGCTCAAAAAAATCCTTCCAATTTGATAATCTGCAAAATAAATTGGACCCATACTAAAAGGATTAGAAATCCATTGAAGAGCTATGATTATTGGCAAATTTGCTCGCACAATCATAGCCAAAAAGAAAACCACCAGCATTTGAAGACCGACAATTGGAAGCATGGCAATCCAAACTCCCCAAAAAAGAGCAGGCACAATAGTTCTACTACGGAAAGACCAAAGATAAGATCGGTCGTAAGCAAATTTAGAAAACCATTTTAAGACGGGATAGCGATGAATATTTGACCTTCTCGGAAGAGGTCTCATCCATTTCTTGAGCCTTCGAATTCGCTTAAATCTGATTTCTTTGTCCATTAAATGTAGTGACTTAGGTCAAGTTTGGGAACTCGTACCCCGTAAGTGTTTCAGTGAAATTTTGATTAGCTCGTGACAGGTTTTTATCCAAACTCCAATCACTCCTTCCAAAAGGAATTAAATCACAACCTGTAAATTTTCCGGAAATTTCTATTGCAGTTTTGGAGTCAACTGAACCTGCCATAACCAATGAAGGAGTGTCTTTGAGATTTGAAAGTCTGATAATCTCAAACGGTCCCTTTCCACAGAGGGAAGTTTGATCAAATCTTCCTTCACCGGTAATTACATAGTCAGCCTCTTCTATTTTATGATCAATTTCAAACCACGAACTTATAAGATCGAATCCATGAACAAGTGAAACATCATAAAAAATAGACAAACCGAAACCCATGCCTCCAGCGGCACCACTTCCCTTAGACTTACTCAGTTCAAAAATATCTGTTCGGTGAGACTCGAGTATCTTTAAAATTCTTTTAATTTGCTCTTGAAATTTCTCGATGTCCTTCTCAGCCAGTCCTTTTTGGGGTCCATATTGAGCAGTTGCTCCTGTTTTTCCAAACAATTGATTGTCTACATCACACGCTATGCGGATAGGAGGTAGCGAATCCAAGCCATCTATATCAATTCCTGCCACATTCTTCCAAACAGATGGAATAGGAAATGAAATTTCATTATTATCATGGCTTTTAAGAGATAAACCTAATGCATTCAACGCTCCGATCCCGATATCATTTGTGGAACTTCCTCCTATACCCAAAAGAATTACATCAACGCCAAATCCCGCTACTTCTTTCAATATTTGACCAACCCCAAAAGTGGAAGTTTCCCAAGGATTTCTTATACTTTCAGGCAAATCTGCTAGCCCTGCAGCCTGTGCCATTTCAACAATTCCCAGATTTCCACAGGAAGGTAGGTTCAGAAATTTAATTACTTTAGGACTTAATTTTTCTACATCACAAATTCCATACTGTACCTTTTGTTTACTACCCACAGAATCAAGA
>JAYZJX010000117.1:0-21360 GCA_036164015.1 Verrucomicrobiota bacterium
CTAAGCAATGATCTTCGACCCTTTTTATCTACTAGTCATCGGGATTGGTATGGCTTTAAGCCTCTATGCCTCCAGTATAACGAAGGGACGCTTCCGCAAATACAGCCAATACACAACCCGCTCAAGAATGACCGGGGCTCAGGTTGCTCAGGGAATTCTTGAAGACAATAATATTAGGGATGTAAGGATTGAATGTGTAGGAGGAGAACTCACAGATCATTACGACCCACGCACTAAAACCCTACGATTAAGTCAGTCTGTCCACGATTCAAATAGCATGGCTGCATTTGGGGTAGCTGCTCACGAAGTTGGTCATGCTATTCAGCATGCAAAATCTTATACCATGCTTTCCTTTCGCTCTGCATGGGTACCAGTAGCAAATTTGGGCGGAGGACTATCAATGATTGTTATCATGCTGGCTTTCTTTCTTGGAGGGGCTCAATCAGCTACCGGTATGTCTCTCTCATGGCTTGGAGTCCTACTGTTTGGATGTACCACTGTTTTTACCCTGGTTACCCTTCCGGTTGAATTTGACGCCAGCAGCAGAGCACTAAAATGCCTCCAAAAAGGAAATTATGTAACTGAAAAGGAATTGGACGGAGCAAGAAAAGTTCTTAATGCCGCTGCCATGACCTATGTGGCAGCCTTTGTCACCTCTCTTATCACACTACTCTACTGGATGTTTAGACTCGGATTACTTGGCGGACGCAGAGACTAGTTTGGTTCGTTTTTTACAAAACCTTCGCGATATTCGACTCTCTCGATCGAAGAGTGAAATTTATTACCATCATTTCTCACTTCAAAAATGCAACCTTGCATACCAACATCACTCTCGGCAACTGGGCATTTTCGTGGCATTCCATCCAAGAAACGACCCACGCAGGCATTAATATCCCTACCTAAAACCGACTCCCTCGGTCCAGTCATTCCCAAATCAGTCTGGTAGGCCGTACCTTGAGGTAATATTCTGCCATCAGCAGTCGGCACATGAGTGTGTGTACCGAATACTAAACCCACACGACCATCCAAGTACCAACCAATGGATTCTTTTTCGGATGTAGTTTCCGCATGGATTTCGCATATAATATGATCAACTTGCTTCTCCAACTCAGTAACTAACCTGTCTGCCGTTGAAAATGGGCAACCCACTTTCGGTCCCATGAAGGATCTTCCCAATACCGTAAAGACTCCAACTTTGAGCCCTTCTGTTTCACAAATTAAATAATCCCTACCCGGATTTGATTCCGGAAGATTTGCTGGCCTGCAAACAAAGTCTAGTTCCTCAATTTCATTTTCAAAATTTTTCTGATCCCATACATGATCACCCAAAGTAATGGCATCAATTCCTGCTATTTTTAATTCGTGTGCTGTCTTTGCAGTAATACCGGCACCACCGGCTGCATTTTCACCATTGGCAATACAAAAAGAAATTTTTTCAATTTTAATGAAAGTCTTTAAGTGATCGGCCAGAAATTTTCTACCTGGTCTCCCGACAATGTCACCAAGCACCAATATTCTCATTTAACTGTGCGATTGATTTGCCTGTAGATCAGTAAACGATCATGCACAAGAAAAGCCAAGTCATCCAATCCGTCTCCATTTAAGTCGGCGATCAGACCCTCCCTAGGTTCATACAATCCACCTTTCTTCCCCTGATAGTGTAGATTTTTTTCAAAAACTTCAAAGTGTAGGGAACTCTTCCAGTTTTGAGTTTTTGCGTCAAGAGTCACAAACTCCAAAAGATTTTTCTTACCATCCAGGCATACTAAATCCACAACGCCATCATTATTAAAGTCACCTCCCTCAATTCCATTGTGACGAATCTTAGGTAGGTCTGTAAGGTATCTAGACTCAACCTTGAGTGAAAGCTTCTGTGATTTCGTTGTAGAAATCATTTGGAATCCACTTTTACCAAGAGCCACCATACTGATACCTTCAGGAGTATGAAAAGTACTGACTTGTGTAGGCACAATGAAGGAACTTTCCCAGCGATTCTTGAGATTCGATTCCTGATTCTCAGAGTACAATCTTTCCCAATAGCCATCTTCATGAAACGCAAAAATCTCGTCAGCACCCCGCCCTTGCCAGTCAATCTTAATGGGGGTGCTCAAATCTCCTGCCTGATCTTTGGAATTGAACTGTTCGAGCACCAACAATTCATCTCCTTCCCAACCTATTACTCTTACATATCCCTCACCTGCGACAAGTAATCTTTCTTTTTCGGATGAAGAATCGGAGAACTTTGAAAGGTGCTCTTTCCCAACACCCTTTAAAAAACTTTTGCGAACCACCGAATCGCCAGCAACCGACTCCCACCCATCTTTCTTGTCAGACATGAGTATGACTGGTGCATCCCGACTTGAGAGAATTAATATATCTCGCTGCATATCACCGTTTAAATCACATACGAATAGGCCACTCGGTTCCCGCTTTATCTCTTTAATTTCATACTCATGAGTTACTTCAAACTTGTTACCTGCCGACCATTCAAAAGTTTTAAGGTAAAAATCTGAGTCTATTTCGCATAGAATAAGAAGTTTATCATCTTTTCCTTTACCGCTATGAGTTGGTACTACTGCTAAAGGCACACCTTCCATTTCGACCATCAAAGGAAAAGTAAAGCCTTTACCCTTCCTGTATTCAGAGATTCCAATAACTTCCTCCTCAGCACTAAGAAGAAGCAATTTTGTTTTTCCTTTGTTTCGCAAGGCACATAAGTATGAAATTCCTTTTAGTGAGGGGGATGATTTAACTTCAGTTGAAAACCCATTCTTGACTGATTCAATGTGAAACACTTCACCTTTGTCTGGTGAAGCAGAAACCAAATCGGGAACACCGTCCAAATTAAAGTCACCCCATCCCCATGAACTTTCTCTATTGGCAGTGGAAAAAATATCATAGGAAATTAAATCAAAATCTGAACCGCGATTAACTATCTCTTCATCGGAAAAAGAAAAAACCAACGCCTCTCCCGATAAGGAATCAATCGAGCAGAACTTTTTGTTTTTTTGATTAAGTGGATATTCCAAAGGAGTAGGAAAAGACGAAAGCGAAATGTCAAAAGATAACTCTGGACCGAAGCCCTCACCTTCTCCAAGTCTAATCTTAAGGGAAAATTCTTCACTTGGCACTAAATACATCCAATCGATAATTTCATCATCATTAAGATCAATCAATTCGACTCCATAGGCTCGCTTATCTCCTTCCCTGAATAAAGAAGAAGGATATTGGGGTTGACCCTTCAAAAAAGAAATCCTCTCGAGTCCAGGTTCAGTAAAAACAAATAAATCGTTCCTTCCATTCTCATTAATAACCTGTAGGCTTTTTGAATAAGCCCTTATTTTATTGGACTCTACTTCAAAACCTTCACTCCATGTCGAATTATTTTCCCTGAAGAAAACCCGTATACCATCATCCGGGCTCCCAATAACTATATCTGATACACCATCACCATTTAAATCGCCCAGGGCAATGTCAGAAACACTTCCGTTAATAAAGATTCTTTCAGGTTGATAATTGGCATCTTCAAGAACGGGTTCCCATCGATTTTTTCGCACAGGACGAATATTTTGAGGCACAATACCTTGCTGAGTACGGTAGAGAATTTCCAGATATGACTTATTTAAATTGAAGTAAACCAAGTCTACCAATCCATCCCCATTTAAATCAGCGTGCTTAAGGCAGCGGGCGTTCCATCCAGCAAGTAAAACCTCGGGTTTGGAAAGCTCAATTGGTTTTGAAAAAACTTGAGAAAAGCCCAAGCAGAAAAAAAGAAGAATTGAATTTTTCAAGTTAATCAAACTCACTCAGAAAAGGGGTATAGCTTTGCCTTTGAAACAAAACCATTATCCGTGTCTTTGGACCAACCTAGCAGGAAAAAGGGAAAGTTACCAAAATCATCTGAAGTGAAACCTATTTCATCTTCATCGAACGCGTAGAACATCATCTCAAATAAGGAAAACATACTTCTAAAATCGACATAATCCACTTGGCGGATGCCACGCGGAAGATCATCTAGCGCATCTTGCAAATGAGAGCTTTCCCATAACGAATTCTTCCCTCCGTTCATTCTATTAATCACTTGCTTAAGATAACGATCTTTCCCCATAGACAGCAGTAGCCAGTCATCTGAAATTGCGTAAGAAATTGATAATCCAACACCTTCTAAACCACGCATGGAACGGATCGTAACACCTCTATGCTCATTTTCTTCGAACAATTCGTTTCCTTGAGTTACTGAATCAACCATTGCTCTCATTGTACGATCAAAAAGTTTAGAATCTTTCAAACTAATCGCATAAATTGCAGATGAAGGAGAAGCCAATTCTTCTAAACTTTCATTTTCCGGGTGAAGATATGAAAGGCTCACAAATTGATCTCCCAGAGAACCAAGTAAATCTGATCTAATTCTAACTTCTGACTGATCTTCAAAAGCCTGAATCTGAGAGTTAATAAGTAGATGCAGAGCAGGACTAATTCCTTTAAGTATATTTTCCATCTTTGGCCAAAGCTGACCTAAATCATTTTTGGCATTACTGACAGTGAAAACATCTTTTGAAATGAAATCATGGTTTTCCAAGTCACCCTTTACCGGAGATAAAAAGGAAAGAATTCCTTTTCTATGATCCATTCCCAAGCAAGACCCCATTTCAAATCCCTCTGATTTAGCATCCAAGCAAATCCCCAGGTGGTTTAAACCGTCCAAGCCCAATCCATCAATCAATCCATTTGTTTCTATTCCAAAAGGATTCTGAGGAATTTTCATTTTTTCACTATGTTTTCGAAGAGCACTCATTCCATCTTTAAAATTGAGGAAAAGCCTCGCCTGCCCCGTCCCAATTTCATCAAAGCAGTTGGTGTAGGATTCATTATCCTTAAGCGATATTCCCCGATCAGAAAAGGTTGTGAAAACAGATTCGACTCTCTTTGTATCTCCCGAGATCAAAAAGAATTTCCCCTTGTGTAATGATACACACAATCCAGTGCTTTTAGAGTCAAATTTAGTTAGTTCTTCATGTTCGGAATGAATAAACCAACAAAGATTTACTTCACCCACTTTTTCTTTGTCTATCTGCATCCCGGAACTTCCAAGATCTTTGAGTGTCGATATGATTTCATTAAAATCATCATTCCCTAAGGATGATTCAAAAATTAGTGCAATAAATGGCATTTTTTGGGCTCTCCACGCAGTTTCTGCTTTCTTATTCTCGACCATTTCCCGCTCCATTAAATTAGCAAAGTCGGATATCCCTAAAACTAGACCTCCATCTATTGAGTCAATCATAGGTCCCAAAACAGATTTTTGGATTTCCTTTAATTTAGACTTAGACTTCTTGCTATGTCCCTTCCCATGCAATTCATTTTCAATTTTGTCTTTTAACTTTTCCCAAATGGGAAAATCCATAATTTTTCCGATTGGACCACTTTCTAAATCATCCTGAAAATCCTGCCAGTTATCTATTTCCATAGTAACAAGAGTATCTTCGGGTAAAAATTGAATTAAAGTATCCTCTTTTTCTGCAACTACAAAAGGTAGAAAGCAAAGGAATGAAATTAATTGGGTTAATAGTTTTTTGTTCATTAATTTTGAGAAATTGGAATTTGATTCGATTGGCTTGGCGGACTTGTGTACCGGAAACCGGCATTTGGATTACGGGGATCAAATGCATAAGCATCCCTGTTAATTAGAAAAGTCTTAAGAGAATCGACGGGGATAGAAAAACCTAATCCTTCAGCTCCCTGTGCAACTACTTTCATATTATTTACACCGACTACTTCTCCACTGTAGTTAAAAAGTGGACCGCCTGAATTCCCCGGGCTTATCTCCGCTGTTGTTTGGATATGGAGACGGTCGGAAACAATTCGATTTCGTAAACTGACAATGCCCTCGGACACACTTCTCTCCAAACCTAATGGGCTTCCTATGGCAAAAACCCTCTCTCCTTGTCTAAGATTCGGAGAACTACCCAAAGTAAGATAGGGAAACTTGAACCCATCACCCCGCCCTTCAATTTTCAAGAGGGCAAGATCGAGATTTCCTCCAGTTGCCAAAATTTTGACATTATCAAAATTTTGTTTGGCCAACTTTGCACCAGAACCTTTAAATTGTGTGACCGAGATTTGGCGCTCTCCGGCAACAACATGATCATTAGTCACAATGTATCCATCAGGATGGATCAAAAAACCGGATCCTAAGCCGATAGGAGTTCGAATCAGAACAACCGCCTCACCTAGTTCATCAACAAGATTCCTTAGGGATGATGATTTTCTTCTTCCTAGAGATTCGATAAAAATCTCGCTAGATAAAGTACTCTCCTCAATTGTTTTCTTTGCTTCTTTATCAACCATCTGAACAATTGAAGATGATGGGACCTTGATTATATCAAAACCCAAATCGATGAACACTTCATTTGGTCCAGTCTTAACTAACTCTCCTGACACTGAAGAGTCATTTGCCAGTTCAATGGAAACAACTTTTGCGAATATTGCAGAGGAGAGGGAAAAAAATAATGGCAGAGCTTTAAACATAAAGATTTAGAATGTATTTACCCCAAATTAAAGGGGCGAGAACATTATTAATCAATTTGGATAATAAAAACTAACCTGAGAACAGTTACCAAATTTTTCGTTGTGCAAAGCGGAGGGTTTGGCTTCTTCAAATTCTGTATCCAAAATCATTACTCTTGTGGCTCCAGTTGAAGTCCTTTGAGTTATATATAAGTGACGACCGTCATTCGCCCAAGTTGGTTGAATATGGTGAGCTGTCCCACTAGTGATAATCCTAGTCTTCCTTTCCTCAAAATCATACAGACAAACCTGAAATCCACCACTCACGGCAGCAGTGAAGGCAAAAAGATTTGAATAACGTGGATTCCACGCAGGTTCCGTGCAATGAGTGCTTACATTAGTTGGAATACGTTGCAACCTCCCGGTTGACAGGGAGGCTTCGTAAATTTGCGGCTTTCCTCTAAGATCCGATGTAACTAATAAACGCCTACCGTCTGGGGACCAAGTTGGACCAGATTCATTACTTCGATTATTTGTAAGTCTCTTAGGACGGGTTTTGGGAGAAGTTGCAATCCAAACCTCAGGGTTTCCTGATGTCGAAAGAATAAGAGCAGTTTGAGCAGACCTTGGGTTTTGAACTGCGCATAAGTTACTACCCCTGTAGTTCGCAATTGTTGAAATCTTGCGATCTCTCAAAGACAAAAAGTAAACATTATTGAAAATCTTTCTATTACTTGTGAAAAAAATACCCTGTCCATCATTGGACCAACTAGGATTGAAGGTAATTTTACCAAAAGATGTCTGCGGTCTTGCATTGGACATGAGGGAATCAGAAACGAAAACTTCTTTATGTCCAGAAAGAGAAGAGAGATAAGTAATTTTGCCGGAAAAGAAACCTGGAATTTTTAGGATTTTTTCAACCATAGCATCAAGTACCCTGGAAAGAGACAAGTCGACGCTGCCAGCATCCAGTGAAAACTCAGCAAAAGGTACTTTTGGTTGACCTTTAAGAAGCTCTAATTTTACACCGCTTTGACCTTCCTGCGTAAAATTTGCAGAAAATAAACTCGATTTAGTGTCTGCTAATCGTAATCCACCATGTAATGAGATTGCACGACCAACCTTCGAGGCAAAGGACCGACTTGTTTTACCCAAATCGATCGGCACTTGTTTTCTTTCAATTGAGCTTTCAATTGTTCCAATGACTATCGAATTTGTGCCTTGGGCGTGAATTTGGAATGATGCAATAAGAACGGTTAGAATGGATATACCAAAACTTAGAAATATCCGCTTACTAAAAAAATTTGAAATTGTTAAATCCACCATAGGAAAACTTTTTTAGATTCAATCATTTACTGCAAGGAAAATAGTTTTCATTTTTAAATAAGTGTTTCTTAACTATTTTTAACATTGCATGATCATTCATTCATTTACTTGATGTTCAGCCATAAATGGAAAAAGAAGACATACTCAAAATCCTAAAAACCATCAGTTATCCCGGTTTCTCCCGTGATATCATATCCTTCGGCATTGTTTCAGATATTTCAATCGATGATGAAATCGTGAGAATCAAGGTTGAACTAAGTTCTCAGGATCCCGAAATTCCCATCCAGATTGAGAAAACCATCAAGCAAAAACTGCATAATGAAAAGGGAGTCAGTGATGTTTCCATTTCGTTCAGCACAAAACAATCTCAAACAAGTCAACCTTCTGAGTCTGAGCTTAACTTATCCGGGGTTAAAAAGATTATCGCAATAGCCAGCGGAAAAGGCGGTGTTGGTAAATCAACCGTTGCGGTTAATCTTGCTTGTGCCCTTTCCAAATTAAATGAAAATTTTAAAATAGGTCTGATGGACTGCGATGTGTATGGGCCATCGGTTCCTCAACTTATGGGGTCAGTTGAAAGACCGACTGTGATTGGAGAAAATAGAATTTCACCCAACATAAATTTTGGCGTCAAACTAATTTCGATGGGTTTATTGGTGGATGAAGAGTCGCCAATCATATGGCGCGGTCCAATGGTCATGAAAACAATTCAGCAGTTTGCTGAAAATGTCGATTGGGGAGACTTGGATTTTCTTTTGATTGATTTACCTCCGGGCACTGGAGATGCTCAACTTTCCCTTGCACAGATTATGCCTTTGGACGGTGCAATCATTATCACAACTCCTCAAAAAACTGCTTTTGAAGTCGCAAAAAGAGGAGCGAGAATGTTTGAGAAAGTAAATATTCCTCTGCTCGGTGTTGTTGAGAACATGAGCTTTTTCAAAAACACAGAAAATGGTTCCAAATCTTACCCTTTTGGGAAAGGTGGTGGAGAAATCACCGCAAAAGCCTTGGACACCACGCTACTTGCAGAAATTGGATTGGATGAAGAGATCAGGGAAGGAGGAGATCATGGTTTACCGATCGTAATTTCGGACCCTGAAAATGAGAATTCTCAGTTATTTCTCCGTCTCGCGGAGCAATTAGTAAAAGGAATGCTTAACTCTTGATCTCGCGGTGAAGGGTATGCTTTCGCATAAAGCGATTGTACTTCCTCTTTTCTACAGGATCAGTCTGTAGCTTTTTATTTCGCGTTGATAAGTAACGGGAGGGAGGTTTTCCTTCTTTGCGTGCTTCGGTGCACTCTAAAATAATTGTTTCTCGAGGCATATTGTTAAAATAAATAAAATTTTTGGATTTAACAACTACAAATTCATGTCAACTCGATCACAAAACAACATTCGATTTGCACGCTAGCTCACTATTTATATTAGTAATACTATGGAAGTCCACAATAGTGATTCAGTTGGAAATGTTTCTGAAAATCTTGCTAGGCAAGCACAACTTAAAGGTAGTGATGGTGGGATTGATGTCCCAAAGATTGGAGAAGATAATCTAAACCGCATCACACAATCTTCTGAAACCTATGATTTTTCAGGAACGCCGAAAAAAAATAGTCCCACTCATCCATTCATTGAATGCCCTCAACCTGGAGTGCCCCCACCAAGTGTTGATAATACTGAAGAAGCAGGTGTCGACTGCACAAGAGAACCTCATTGGGAAGTCGTTGAGAGCAAGAATTTGCCTGAAGATCCACAACCAAGCGATATCCATAATGATAAATACTGGGATGAAAGAAGTCTTGATAGTGAAATAAGAGAAGAGGACTATCAAGAAACACTCCTTAACGATAATCGAAAAGTTAACGAACGTAGTAACGAAGAGATCGACGAATACGGAAGACCTTATCAAAACGAGGTACTCGACCCATACTATCAAAGCACAGTTGATCCGCCTCATCACAACTCATAAAGAGATCCATTATTCCTTGATGAACCCTCATCCACTACCCGAAAAAATAGAAAACTTTTCTGACTTTCTTGGAGTAAAATGGAATGACGACAAAGAATCTTTTATCGACGCATTTCATCTGCGGAACTGCTCTCCCAGTGCAGAGCAAAAAGGGGAACGAGATATCTTTGGAATTAAATCAAAAGTTTCCCACAAAAAAATATATGAAGCAGGTGAAGTCAAAATCAATCACTTTGAGAAAGTGGGAAATTACGCTATCCGCATATACTTTAGCGACGGACACAAAACTGGAATTTACAGTTGGAACACCTTAATAAAGATTGACCAAGCTAAGCCAAACCCCGGTGGCTTGAATTAACAAAATTCAAAATTTCAATCAATATTTCACAATCTTGTTTTTTTGCGTTTTTCTTAATTTTATCGATAGCTTGAGATTTATTAAGGTCAGCTTTGTATAAAGTTTTAAATATTCCCTTTACCATTTCGATTTGATCCGAAGAGAAACCGGCTCTTTCCATTGCAATTTTGTTGATGGAACGAACCTCTGCAGGAGCACCATCTGCTAACATGTAGGGAGGGACATCTTGGACAAGCTTTGAGCAAGCTGACAGCATAGCATATCTTCCGATTTGGCAAAATTGATGAATGCCACTACCCCATCCGATATTTACATGATCATGAACCTCTACATGACCGCCAAGGGCAGCATGACTACTCATCACAACATGATTACCAACCTGACAGTCATGAGCAATATGACTGTATGCGAGAAATACATTACTTGAACCAATAGTTGTAAATTCTCCGTCATTTGTTGCAACATGGGCAGTCACAAACTCCCTGAAAACATTATTTTCACCAACCCTAAGCTTTGGGACACCCCCTTGGTATTTTAAATCGTGAGTCAACCCGCCAATTAAAGCGTAAGGAAAGATTTCATTATTCTTGCCAAGAAAAACATCTCCTTCAACGGAAGCATGATGCCTAATAATTGTACCGTCACTTATTTTTGCTTTGCTACCAATAAAACAAAAGCCTTCTACAGTAACATCTTCGCCTAACTCTGCACCTTGTTCAACAATTGCAGAAGGATGAATCTTAACTCCCATCAGACCTCTTTCCCTGCTGAGGCTATGGTAAACATAAGATTAGCAGAAGATACTTCCTTACCGTCCACAGAACAAGATACTTTGGCCGTAGCCAATTTATTTCCCCTCACCTTTTCAAGCACGGCTGTGATTCTCAACTGGTCCCCAGGAACAACAGGCTTTCTAAATTTTACTTTATCTGCACTCATAAAAAAGGCGACCTTGCCTTCCGATGATCCTCTTCTCAAGAGCAAAATCCCCGCAGCCTGAGCCATTGCCTCAAGTTGCATAACTCCCGGCATGACAGGATGCCCAGGAAAATGGCCTGTAAAAAAAGGCTCGTTAATAGTAACATTTTTGATTCCGACCAAAGATTGATCACCGTCAATCTCTATGACACGGTCGATCATTACAAAAGGATATCTGTGAGGAAGAACATCAAGTACTCTCCTCACATCAAGTTGAGTTTCCTCAGGCGAAACAAATGACTTCTGATCTACCTCCGGTTTTGGTTTTTGTTTGCTAGAAGCATGCTCCAAAATTTTAGCAGCCAATTCAGAATTAAGTGCATGACCAGGACGAACTGCAATAATGTGAGCATGAAGAGGCTTTCCAACCAAACTAAGATCACCAACAACATCAAGGATCTTGTGTCGAACAAATTCGTCCTCATAACGCAAGGGTTCCTTAGACATTATTTGCCCCCCCTTGATTACTACCGCACTATCTAAACTACCTCCCCGGATTTTACCCATTTTTAGAAGTTCCTCTATATCTTCATAGAGCGTAAATGTCCTAGCAGGTGCAATTTCTGACATATAATTTTCCGGATCTATATCAATTGAGAGATGTTGAACATGAACTCCTCGGTCGTCAGCAGAAGTGCATGTTATCTTCAATCCGTCGTGAGGTAGTGCAATCAGTGAACGGTTTCCGGAACTCACCGAAAGAGGTTCTTGAACTTTTAGAAATTTACGATCCTCAGTAAGGTCAACCGGTTCTGCTTCTTTAATCAGATCAACGAACAGTTTAGCTGAACCGTCCAGTATAGGAGGCTCACTTGCATCGATTTCAATAACTGCATTATCAATTCCACAACCAATCAAAGCACTAAGTATATGTTCAATTGTATGAACCTTTGCATTCCCATTTGAAATGGTGGTGCTTCTAACCAATTCTGTAACGCTCGAAGAGGTGGGTCTAATTTCAGGCCGTCCATATAGGTCTATTCTGCGGAAAATAAATCCAGAGGAAGGTTCACCTGGCTTTATCGTTAGAGTGACATCTTCTCCAGTATGTAGTGACTTACCCTTAATCGATCTTGGCTTATTAATCGTCCGCTGTTTAATTGACATATTTAAAATATTTAGAATAGAGAAGATTTAATTTTTCTTAAAATACTATTACAATGTCAGAAGAACCAACCCAATTTGTAAAAAGAAAAAAGAAGCAGAGAAAAAAAGTAAGTTACTTCATTGAAAGGCTTACAAGATCTAATTCTATGCAAAAGATTGCTTTTAAATTCTTTTTGTTATTAAGCTTTCTCACCTCATTAATTTTGGGATTACTCATTTATTTCAATACCTGATCGACTAAGAGAAATTAATTTTTAGGAAATCCAACTTCTTGCAAATCTCGATTATGCAAAAGAGCAAAGTTCCACCTGTCGTAAAATTCGTCTTTAATTGCTTTGGTAAAGGCTTTTGTCTCAATAAAGTCGACAAACCTTTTGTAGCTGTTTAGTTCCAGAAAATCGTTAAACAGACGGTTTGCAGTTCGGTTCGAATATAAAGTTCTGAGTAGACTATTCAGGAGTGAATTATTGAATCTTTGCCCATCACTAGAAAATGAAATTTCACTTGAATTAAGAAATGATTTTATGTTTTCAAGTTTATCTTCATCGCTAAGACAATTGCTTCGAAAATTGGCGAATTCTAAATTTTTAAATTCCTTCAAAAAATTAAAGTCATAAATTGAATTATGACTAATATGCAATGATCTAACATTAGTTAAATTGGATAGAGTATCAGCTTCTTGAATGTGATTAAATTGAATTCGAAGTTCCTTTAAATTCACGAGATTATTTAGACCACGAATGTCACAGATTCGGTTTTCTGCCAATGACAGGTATGTAAGGTTTCTCAACTGTCCAATACTGCTAATATCTGACAATAGATTGTCATCTAGGGATAATTTACTAACCGTTTGCAATGATTCGATTCCATCGATTTTTGCTAGTTGATTTCCTGATAAAAGAAGAATTTTTAAGCGTGGAAGGTTCTTAAGTGAAATTATATTTGATAGGAGGTTGCCGTGAAGTTGGAGGTCATAAAGAACTGGTAAGGAATTAAGTTCAATCAATGGGTCGGATTCCCTTTTACCATTTCTGCTCACATCATTAAAAGGTTCTCCAAGATCATAGCTTTTATTCCTATTTATATCTTCATATGATTCGACAAAACCTAACTGATTTTCACTAGCACGAAGTGAAATTAATGATTTTAACTCGCTCACTCCTTCTAGATCTATCAAGTTATTTCGAGAAACATCCAGCGTGCGTAATGAGGACAGTTTGCTGATGCCAACCAAGCCTTTCAACTTGTTATCAGATAGGTTTATCTCTGTTAGTGAGTCTATTGATTGATTTTTATCGGTAAGTGAACCTAGACTAGTGATTCGGTTATTCGTCAAATCTAATTTCCTTAGATTCGGAAGCCTGGAGATAGGTGAAAGATCTGAAATAAGGTTGTTTTTAAGAACTAAAACTTCAAGATTTTCTGCGTGCTCTAATCCTTGAAGGCTCGTAATTTTAGCATCGTTAATTTCCAAGTATTTCAATTTTACTGCAATCTCCCCTCGGGTAATTTGCCGGGGGGGGACGCCAAGTGATCTAGAAATTTCTAATTCTAATGATGGCTCAGGAATAAAAATCTTCGCTGTAAAATCTTGCCCCAATAAAAAACTGTAAGAGATAAGAAAAGAAAGGTACAAATTTACTGACTTTATCAACTTCACCTTAAAGATTTTTATCATCAAGCATTCAGCTCAATCGTGCAATCAAATCTTTTGATTCAACCGAGTCTCCAACATCGACTAAGATTTCTTCTATTTTTCCATCACAAGAAGCATAAATTGTAGTTTGCATTTTCATCGCTTCAAGAACCGCTATCTTATCACCTTTTGAAACTGATTTGCCAACACTTGTAGCAATACTACTTATGATAGCTGGAATCGGAGCTCCAACATGTTTATCGTTGGAAGGATCTGCTTTCTCCCGAGCCTTGGCATCTCCTTTTACGCTCTTATCCTGAATTAATGTAGTTCTTGCCTTTCCATTTAATTCGAAAGTAATGGATCGAATTCCTTTCTCGTCAGGATCTCCCACATGGAGAAGTTTGATAAAGAGAGTTTTTCCCTCTTCAATGGTAATTGAAATTTCCTCACCTGGCTCAAGCCCATGGAAATAAGCTAAAGTTGGAAGAACTGACACATCACCATACTTCTTTTTAAAGTCTTGAAATTCAGAAAATACCTGAGGATACATCACCGAACAAAACAAATCGTCTTCCGTACATTGTTTTCCAAACTTCTTGAGCAAGGCATTTTTTTCTCTCTTTAAATCCATCTTGGGAGCGGAAGCTCCTGGACGACCGCGTAATGGTTTTTGTTTACCAAGAACAACCTTCTGTACTGCTTTAGGCCAACCACCTTTTGGTTGGCCAAGGTTACCTGAAAGCAAATCAATGACTGACTGAGGAAAACCAGTTTCCTCTGGCAGATTAATGAGATCTTCGGGCTTAACACCTTTGGTAATCAAAAAAATCGCCATGTCTCCTACACTCTTACTACTGGGAGTCACCTTAACAATATCGCCCAGTAAACGATTACATTGCTGATAGGTTGTAACCACATCCGGCCATCTCTTACCCAACCCCAAAGCTGCTGCCTGCTCGCGGAGATTAGTGTACTGACCACCAGGCATTTGGTGCTGATATACTTCCGCACTTCCAAAAGGTGGTGAGGTATCGAATGGAGAATAATATTGCCTTACTGCTTCCCAATAAATTGAGAGCTTGTTCAAGGCATCGACATCCAAGCCCGTAGAACGTGGTGCACTCTGTAGGGCATGCACAATAGAATTAAGATTAGGTTGGCTAGTGCAACCAGAAAGGGATGAAATTGCCAAGTCGACTACATCTACCCCGGCTTCAACTGCCTTAATAATCGATGATGAGGATATACCACTTGAATCATGGGTATGGAAATGAATCGGGATACCAATTTCATTCCGCAAGGTCTTGACCAGCTTATTTGCTGCCAAGGGATGGCATAAACCCGCCATATCCTTGATAGCAAGAATATGCGCTCCCATTTTCTCTAGCTCTTTGGCTAAGTCCACATAGTAATCGAGTACATACTTCTCTTCATTCGAATTTGTGAAATCTCCAGTGAAGCAAACTGCGGCTTCGCACAGGGATGGTGTTTTTTCAACTACCGTCTCCATTGCTACTTTTAAGTTAGGTAGATAATTCAATGAATCAAAAATGCGAAAAACATCCATTCCAGCCTCAGAAGAATGAATTACGAATTCACGGACAACATTGTCAGGATAATTTGCATATCCCACAGCATTGGAACCGCGAAGAAGCATTTGAAAAAGAATATTCGGTATTTTTTCTCGCAAACTGCGAAGTCTCTCGTATGGGCATTCACCGAGAAATCTCATACAGGTATCGTAGGTTGCCCCACCCCACATTTCTAAACTAAAGAGACCTGATACTTTCCGGGCAATAAATTCAGCTACCTCAAGCATGTCGTAAGTCCGCATCCTTGCTGCCATTAATGACTGATGAGCATCCCTTAATGTGGTATCAGTAACCATAAGTGGTCTGTGATCTCTAAGCCATTGTGAAAATTTTTCCGCTCCCTGAGAAAGTAACATGTCACGAGTTCCTCGGGGTGGCTCCTCTGCAGTTTTACATTCTGGAACAATGAGGGGCAGAGGATTTTGTATTCTGGGTCGCCCCTTTACTTGGGGATTACCGTTAACGATAACTTCACCCAAATAATTTAAAAGTTTAGAAGCACGATCTTTCCTTGGCTTAAATTTGAAAAGACTCGGGGTAACATCAATCATTTTAGTCGTTGCATTACCCTTAACAAAATCCTTGTGAGTGATTACATTCTCAAGAAATGGGATATTTGTTTTAACTCCACGAATTCGCATTTCTCGAAGTGCTCGATGCATTCGGTCCAATGCTTGAGTGAGATTCGGACCCGTTGTCGTAAGCTTGACCAACAAGGAATCATAGAAGGGAGTTATAATCGAACCGGTGTCCCCCATTGCACCGTCAAGCCTTACTCCAAAACCTGCAGCCGACCTGTAAGATAAAATTTTCCCATAATCGGGACTGAAGTCTTTCTCTGGGTCTTCGGTTGTCACTCTACACTGGACCGCACATCCATTTCTTGGGATCTCCTCTTGATCAGGTATTCCTATCTTCTTGTCATGTAGGGAGTGGTTCATCGCTACAAGTATTTGGGATCTAACGATATCAATTCCCGTAATTTGCTCAGTGACTGTATGTTCCACTTGTATTCGTGGATTCATTTCAATGAAAAACCACTCCTTTGTGTCTTGATCTAGCAGGAATTCAACTGTACCCGCGTTATCGTATCCAATTTTTTTAGCTAAATCCACACCTGCACCGCACAAATCATTAACAACATTAGAAGGTAAACCAATAGATGGAGCCACTTCGACCACTTTTTGATACCTTCTCTGCACAGAACAATCACGCTCATGCAAATGAACGACATTGCCTTGCTTATCTCCAAGCACTTGCACCTCCAAGTGCTTAGCTCGACCAATATATCTCTCAAGAAAAACGGCCGAATTTCCAAATGCCCTTTCAGCTTCACCCTGAGCCTCCTCAAGCATCGCTTTTAGATCCTCCTCTTTTGTCACCACCCTCATTCCACGACCACCTCCACCAAAAGCAGCCTTTATAATAAGAGGAAAGCCGATTTTCCTACCCCATTTCAGTGCTTCTGCTGGCTTGGATACTGGGTTAGGGGTAGCGGGTAAAGTGGGAACCCCTGCCAAATCAGCCGCTTTTTTTGCGGCAACCTTATCTCCCATTTTCTCAAGTAAATCCGGAGTCGGTCCAACAAAAATTATACCTGCATCTTCACAGGCACGGGCAAATGTAGCATTCTCTGAAAGAAAACCGTAGCCGGGGTGAATCATATCCACCTTTTTGGCCTTAGCTATTGTAATGATCGAATCAATGTCAAGATACGCAGCAACTGGACCTTTTCCCTTACCAACTAGATATGATTCATCTGCTTTAAACCTGTGGACTCCGAAACGATCTTCCTCAGCATAGATGGCAACTGTTCTAAGATTTAATTCGTTCGCAGAACGGAAAATTCTTACTGCTATTTCGCTTCGATTGGCTACAAGAAGTTTTTTCATTTAATAAATTTGCAAATCAGAAAAACCGCACATCATTCATCGAATTATAATTATCTTCAACGCTAAAAGAATCACATAAAAGAAAATAAATGGATAAAATTCAAACGAGTTTGCTCAAACCAGGCATCGACAAATTCACCAAAAAATAAAAAGTAACATAATGCAGCTACTGCCAAGAATGGTCCAAAAGGTATTTCCATCCCCCATCCGGGCTGAAAATTTTCATTCCGAAATTTAAATTTGGAAAATCGAGTGATCATCAAAAGGGGAATCATTGTAATTGTTCCTAATAGGGCTCCACCAAAGATGGCAAATATTCCTCCCTGCCACCCGCAAAAGGCACCTACACATCCGAGTAGCTTGACATCTCCTTGCCCGAGTGCTTCTTTCCCAATGAAATTTTCTGCCAAGGCTCCCACCCAAAAAAGAATAGAGGAGCATACCAACAAACCAAACAAAGACAGAAGGAACGCAGAGAATCGCTCGTTTATTAGAGGATCAATGGAATATCCATGTATTATTGGGAACCAAGTGGAGAGTGCTAATCCAGCAAAAGCCCCGCCCATACTAAACCTGTCAGGAATCATCATCGTTTCAAAATCAATCGCTGTAATTACAATCATCAGGCAGACAAAAACAAGCGAGGAGAAGAGTAAGCCAAGATCTTGATTAATGCTGAATCGATAAAAAAGAAGAGAAAATAGTATTCCTGTGAACAATTCTAACGCCAAGTATCTAGGTGGTATTTTAAAATCACAACAACCTGCTTTACCTTTGAGTAATAGCCATGACAAAACGGGTATATTTAAATAAAAAGGGATTTTCTGGTTACATTGCGGACAATTCGACTTAGGCGATATTATAGAAATTCCAAGAGGAATCCGAGTCGAACAGACATTTAAAAAGCTGCCTATCGCAGAGCCTAGGATAAAGCCAACAACACTGCCGATTATTGGATTTTCAACAAATATACTATTCATTGGATTTGAGAAAATAGTCCTTCGCTGCCTTCATCATAATTTCAGCCGAAACCTTTTGTTGAGTCCAAACCTCCAAAGCTTTAGCCGCCTGGAATACAAGCATTGATAAACCATTTGCAGACAAAAGGCCCGCATGATCTGCATCTTTTAACAAAGTGGTTTTTAATGGGTTGTATATCATGTCATAAACTGCACTTCCTTTACCTAGAAGCGAGCAACTAAATGGCAGTGCTGAAGGATCATCTTCTTTTAAACCAATGGAAGTGGCATTAACTACCAACCACTTTTTGTTTTCAAACTCACTTAAACTAAAATTTTTTATATCACTTCCAGTAACTCGATGTGATCCAAACTTTTGTATCAACGGCGTAACTAGATTCTTTAGCCTCTCTAAGGACCGGTTGACCACAAATAATCTGTTACAACCATCAAGCAGGCATTGAACAGCTGCAGCACGTGCCGCTCCACCAGCACCAAGTAATAATACATTTGATTCATTTACATCAAAGGAAAGGTCATTTGAAATTCCCCGACTTAATCCATAACCGTCAGTATTATATCCAACCCATTTTTCGTGTTCATAATGTAGAGTATTAACTGCTCCCATCAACTTAGCCTCGTCATTCACAGTCTCCAGAATCCTAAGTATCTCCACTTTATGAGGAATGGTTAGATTCAATCCAATATAACCACTCATCTGCAATTCTGTCAGTGCATGACTTAAATCCTTCGGGTCGACATCTATTCTTTCATACTTCCAATTACTAAAATTCGGTTCATTTAAGGAAAGATTTGCAAGAGCGGCATGATGGAGTATCGGGCTTATAGAATGTGCAATTGGGCGGCCAAGCACACCAAGTCCAACTTTAGTAGATGGAAGAGGCACTATTTCATCAATCGAAAGTGGGCTAGGAAGCATTTTTTTCAGTATTTCGAATTTTCTCAAATTCGTCGACGAAAGCTTTAAACATGTTTGCTTCAGAGCTTTTACCTGCAAGTGAATAGTGATGTACCAGATTTCGACAACCTCGTGCCAAGGTATCGGCTACTGTAACAGGCAATAATACAGAGCTTGAACACTCTTCGGTTGATAACCCTAAGTACGCACTCATGTCTTCTAGCTCAATGAATTTCCCACCAGCCCATACATCAATGTAAAAAGGTACCTTTTCCGAAAAACAGCCCACCATAAATCTTCCGGGTAAACCAATCGGTTCTAAGTCCAAGCCAACTCTTCTAGCAACCAAAATGTAGATGAGTGATAAAGTTATGGGCAACCCCTGCTTTGATTTCAAAACTTTATGAACAAAGCTGTTATCCGGATTCTCAAATTTTTTTCCAGCACCACGAAACCCCTGCTCATGGAAAAGCACCCGATTGATAATCGTACAGTATTCACGTATACCCATAGGGGGCATGAGTAATTCGCGAGCACGGTCTGCAAGTCCATCTAAGACTAGGCTTGCTTCTGATGAATCAAACTCAGGAAAAATAGTTTTATCTAAAAGATACCAACCCGTCTCAAGTTCAAATCTTTGCGACCTTATAAATGTGATAAATTCTTCACGACTATCATGCCATCCTAATTGATTTTGTAACGCATTTGCGTTTTTGACCAATAACGGGGAGCTTTCTACAGACAACTTTTGAAGAAAAACCTTCGCCTGTGCAGGGTGAGTTTTAAATAACTCTATTAAACCTTTTCTTACAACTTCGGAATCGTCATCTAAAAGGGAGCATAGAGCATCTTCACTAGGCCACACTTTATCACGCGATACACGACTGTTCATGACCAAATAATCGCATCCCCGTGGATTCGAGGCAAGCAATCTTACAATCCAATTTACCTTATTTACCTATTTCCAAACAAGGCAGACCCAACGCGAATCATTGTTGCTCCCTCCGCAATAGCTTCAGATAGATCAGCAGACATACCCATTGAGAGTTCATCCAACTCAGCACCTGTTTTCTCAACAAGTTTTTGCTTGAGAACTTGCAAATTATTGAAACAACGACGAGCAATCGATAAATTCTCAGGGGCAAAGGGAGCAATGGTCATCAAACCTTCCAACTCAATCGATTCTAAGGCAAGAGCTTTTTCAACTAAAGATTCTGCACTCTCCATCGAAACACCAAACTTTGCTGGATCATTGCCAGCATTTACCTGAATAAGGATTTTTTGTTTAACTGATTTATCCTTAGCAAGAATTGCAACCCTCTCCAATAACTTGATAGAATCAATGGTTTGAATTCTGTAGAAGTTTCCAACCACATCTTTCACTTTATTTCTCTGCAGATGACCAATCAGTTCGAATTTAACATTCTGTAAAGATTTCATTTTTTCACGTGCTTCTTGCACACGATTTTCGCCAACTTGATCTAGGTTTGCCCTTAAACAATATTGTATCGCATCAGACGGCCAGTTTTTAGTTACTGGCAGCAGTCTAATCTCATCAAATGAGCGACCAGACTTGCGACAGGCGCTTTCAATTTGTGAAAGAACCTCAATTAGATTTTGAGAAAAAGTAGACTCGAGTATCATTAGAAAAATGAATATTAAATTTGCTTACGATTAGATGTATTAATAGCATATTTTTATGCATATTCAAAACTTCAAAACCTTTTGTGATCTGGTCGAGACAAAAAGCTTTTCCAAAGCTGCCCGTTTAAATGAAGTGACACAATCAGCAGTAAGCCAACAACTAAAGGCTATGGAGACTCACTATGACATGTTGATCATAGATCGAAATCAGAAAAAATTCAGACTTACTCCTCAAGGCACAGTACTGTTTAATACTTACAAAGAGATTCTTGGCCTCTACGAAAAGCTACACTGCGATATTCAGGAAATGAGTAACATAGTTAGCGGAACAATCCAAATTTCCACCGTTAACAGCATAGGTCTTCACGAACTGCCACCTTATCTTAAAACCTTTATCAAAAAATTTCCCTCGGTTAATGCCAGAGTTGAGTACAGAAGAGCGAATCTTGTTTATGAAGATGTTCTTCA
>JAYZJX010000118.1:0-32450 GCA_036164015.1 Verrucomicrobiota bacterium
GATCTTATTCAAACAAGAATTGATCAATCTAAGAAAATGCTATCATCAACCAAGGTTAGCATAAAAAAAGTATCTGTGGCATGTGGCTTTGAGAGTGTTCACTATTTCCATCGTGCATTCAAAAAACGCATCGGTATGACACCAAAGCACTTTCAAAACAAAATGCTCACTGTACAAGGTTCGATACCATCTGAGCAAAGTCTACATTCACTAGATGCATTATCTTTAAATTCTGACTTTTCCGGAACTCTAGAAGTTATCGAAGGGGAAATTGTTTTCAATGGAAGTGATTCAAGTTGGTCTAGTTTCTTAGGCTACAATCCTGAGGATATAAGAAATAAACCTTTTATGAACTTGATTAGCGATGAAGATTTAACAAAGGGTAAGGATGCGATCGATTCTATCATCAATGGTAAAAATATTTTTAACATTATACTTTCGTTGATAAGCAAAGATGGATCATCTGTTCCCATCGACTTTTCCGTAGTTACAAAAGGTAATTCAACTTTTTGGTTTGTTAAAAAACAATTAGTTTTAAGCTCTTAAACTAATCACAATTTCTTGAGTCTATTAACATCATGCACTAACAGAATTGCATGAGATTTTTTAATTTTCTTATCCTTTTAGTTGTATCAGGAAACAATTCTAGTGCTGAAAAAAGTGATGAGACCTTGCTTATTACAAATGTTGCACAATTAACATTCGAAGGAAATAGGTCTGGAGAAGGATATTTTTCGAAGTCTGGAAATAAAATTTGTTTTCAAGCGGAAAACCATCCCGGGAACCCCTTTTATCAAATTTATGTTTTGGATCTTCTTAATGGGCAAACAAAACTGGTTTCAAATGGTAATGGTAAGACAACTTGTGCTTGGTTTGGACCCTCTGAAAATAAAATACTTTATGCATCTACGCACCGTGACTTAAAAGCACTAGAGAAGCAAAAAGAAGAACTTGACCTCCGAAAGTCCGGAAAAAATAGAAAGTATAATTGGGATTATGATTCAAGCTATGACTTGTTTATAAAAGACCTAAGAAATAATACAGAAATTCAGATTACAAATGATGAAGGCTATGATGCGGAGTGTGCTTTTTCACCAGATGGCAAGAAGGTAGTTTTTACCTCCAACCGCCACTACTACAGCGATAAATCTCATAATAAAGAAAATTCGAAAAACTTTATGCCATCATTTTTCAATGAAATATACTTGATGGACAGTGATGGAAGTAACACGAAAAGGTTAACCAATCATGACGGGTATGACGGAGGCCCATTCTTTGATGCAACTGGTGAATACATCTGCTGGCGTAGATTTTCATCTGACGGTCACAAAGCAGAAATTTTCAGAATGTCTTCCGATGGAAAAGATCAAACCCAGATTACTGAACTCAATGCCATGTCTTGGGCTCCCTTTTTCCATCCATCAAATAAATATATAATTTTCACAACCAATCTACATGGTTTTCAAAATTTTGAACTCTATATTGTAGATTTTGATGGTAAAAAAGAACCAGTAAGAGTCACTTACAGAGAGGGTTTTGACGGACTTCCTACATTTTCTCCTGATGGAAAAACTATCTCTTGGACAAGCAATCAAACGCCAACCAAAAAGTCTCAAATTTTCATTGCAGATTGGGATCATGAAAAAGCACTTGAGCTAATTGAAAGCGCAGAAAGCTCCAATAGGGTTGATTCAATTTTAGAGGCTTCAAGCAATGATGAGAAAGATGTTGAAGGACACTTACGATTTCTGACATCTGAAGAACTTGAAGGTCGAAGCACAGGGTCAAATGGCATCAAGATGGCCAATAAATATGTGGCTGATCATTTTGCAAAATCCAAACTAAGTCCATGCTTTGACAAATCGTGGCATCAAGATTTTTCGTTCTATAAATTCGCGAGTATCGCAGAAAAAAGTTTCCTTCAAATAAATAAAAATAATGAAAGTTTAATTCTTAATGAAGGCTGGACTCCCCTTGCTTTCAGTGAATCAGGTAGTGCATCAATTAATGAAATCACATTTGTTGGATATGGTCTTATATTGACAGAAGAAAAGAACGGTTTGTCTTACGACTCATACACTCACTTGGATGTAAAAGACAAGTGGGTCATGTGCCTGAGGGGTCTGCCACCTAAATGGAAAGACAAAGAAAAGGAACGTAACTATTACAATTCAACACTTAGAAAAAAAGCTTCAGTTGCTAGAGATTTGGGAGCTGCAGGAATCATATTTGTCCACGATCATAATTCAACTGAACAAGAAGTAGTTCCTTTTGAAAGCTCAACTAGAGAAAAGATTTCAATTCAAGCAATCTCACTCAATAATAAAGCTAGAAATAAAATCTTCGAGAGGGCTGGCAAAGATTTTACAAAAACCAGTAATAGTTTCGAGACTGGTGAACAGAGGATGGGATTTGTACTTGATAAAATTTCTCTTGATTCTTCAATTCAGATAATTCGCCACAAAGGCATATGCCAAAACACTGTAGGTTTTCTAGACTTAAATAAAAACGGCAAATTGGACTATCCATTTATCTTGATAGGGGCTCACCTTGACCACATTGGTAGAGGTAAACAATCATCAAGAGCAAAAAAATCTGATATTGGTAAAATTCACCCGGGTGCTGATGATAACGGATCAGGTATAAGTGCTTTGTTAGAAATTATAAGAACCCTGACAAAAAATAAAAATAGTCTGAAAGATTCCAAGTATGAAATAGCGTTTGCTACTTGGTCAGGAGAAGAAATTGGATTAGTTGGTTCCTCCCATTTCGCCAATGAATTATTTGGCAATAGAAAAGACAAAGGTAAACAGCTTATTGCTGCTTACCTAAATATGGACATGGTAGGGAGGCTGAGAGATAAAATGACCATACATGGAGTTGGTTCTTCAACCGTATGGAGAAAAATTATCCAACAAGCCAATGTACCTATTCGTCTGAATTTGAATCTGCAAAACGATAGTCATATTCCCACAGACACTACATCTTTTTATTCAAAAGGGGTTCCTATAATCAGTGCATTTACTGGCTTGCACAATGATTATCACTCACCAACTGATACGGTAGATAAAATTAACTTCGAAGGAATAAAAAAATGTTCAGCTCTTTTCTCAAGGATAGTTACATTATTGGCACATACAGACGACATAGACTACATAAGTCAAAAAAGACCAACGAAAAATAATCGAGCCAAATTGAGAGCTTATTTAGGGACAATCCCTAACTATTCACAAACTGATGCAAAAGGCGTTTTACTTTCAGGGGTTAGTAATTCAGGACCTGCCGACATTGCAGGTATGCAATCTGGTGATTTAATAATTAAACTTGGTAAGAAAAATATTGAAAATATTTATGATTACACGGAAGCTATTAGTGCCTTGGTGCCCGGGCAAAAAGTTTCTGTAATCGTTTTACGTGAAGGAATTACAAAAAGCCTCTCGATCATACCAAAGGCTCGATAAAAAATATCTTAGTTTTCTTTTTTCCAGTTAAAAGTACCTATTCCCTTTCGATCACCACCAACTTTCGAGGGCTGTCCATCGTCCACTGAAAAAATAATATTCTCAATATTGGAAGAATAGCATCTAAAAGATTTATTAAAGGATAATTCTTTACTCCAACCCTCTGTTAAAGAGTCAAATTCATGAAAAATATTTGGAGATTTACCTTCATCGCAGACTATCAATTTATCAACATTACCAAGTAGTGAAATTTTTAAGATATGATTTTGCGTAAGAGTAGAATTAGGAGGATCTTTCTTTTCAGATATAGACTTTGGAGGATCGATATCGGCGGGATTAACATTACTGTTATCGGATAAAAGATATATTGTGACAAATACAGCAATAACAGAAAATACACCTATAGTTGCAAGTATAAGAATAGTGTTGGTTTTTTGGGAGGCCTTTAAAGATGATCGATTTGAAGATGTTCCCGGATAAGCTGTAGAAGCAACACTTGATTTTCCTACCGATTTATTATCCTGGGTTACTATAGAGCCAAGTGATTTTTTTGAGCCTTTATCGTTCGTTTTACCAAGCTCAATATTAAGTTCATCAACCATTGCATCTTCATCGAGGCCTAAAAACTTAGAATACAACCTGACAAAGCCTCGTAAGTAAACTTCCGGTAAATTAATTTCGAAATTCCCAGTCTCTATGGCTGAAATATAATCTCCCCTTATTTTTGTACTTTCCGAAACTTCTCTAAGGGAAATACCCTTTTTTTTGCGGGCATCTTCTAATTTTTGACCTACTGGCATAATTCGATCATGAAAAATAATGTTATTACACTTGGCAAGCGGAGAGTTATAAATCCATTAGAATTTCACGTCCCTGGCCTGGAACATCAGGACCTACCAATCCGCGGTCTTCCAAATCATCCATTATTCTAGCCGCACGATTATATCCAATACTTAATTTTCTTTGGAGGTTTGAAGTGGATGCTCGTTTAGTTGTACGAATTACCTCAATTGCCTTTCTTACCATTGGATCCTCATCTGCGTTTGCTCCATCATCTCCCAACACATCCCCCTCCCCTGCAGACTCTATCTGATCCCTAACCTCCTCAATTATTTGGGGAGGTCCGTTGATCTTGAGATAATCAACAATTCCATTGATCTCATCATCGCTCACAAAAGCTCCCTGTGCTCGAAGAAAAGTAGAACTTCCCGGGGGTATGAAAAGCATATCACCCTTGCCAATCAATGCTTCTGCACCTTTTCCATCCAAAATAGTTTGGCTGTCTCTGTAGGAAGCGACACGAAATGAAATCCTACTTGGAAGATTAGCCTTTATTACTCCAGTGATTACATTCACCGATGGTCGCTGAGTAGCGATGATTAAATGTATGCCTGCTGCTCTTGCAAGCTGAGCCAAACGGGCAATCCCTGTTTCTACATCTGCCTGTGCAACCATCATTAAGTCAGCAAGTTCATCAATAATACAAACAATGTATGGTAACTTATTTTCGGGAATTTCAAGAACTTCATCATCTCTAGGAACCTCTATAGAAGATAAAGCAGCTCTTTCCTCAGCAGTCATTTCAGCATCCAAAAGCTGAGCTTTCTCCTTTTCTTCCTTATCCTTGAGAATTTTGGCATTAAATCCTGCGATGTTTCGAACTCCCACTTTTGAGAATATCTGATATCTCCGTTCCATTTCTACTAACAACCACTTGAGTGCACCGGGAACTTTTTTTGGTTCTGTAACCACGGGAATCAGCATGTGAGGCAAATCGTTATAAACTTTCATTTCTACGATTTTAGGATCAACCATTATAAAACGAACATCTTCGGGGCTTGAATGATAACAAAGCGATGCAATAATTGCATTGATACAAACGGTTTTACCAGAACCGGTAGACCCAGCTACAAGTAGATGTGGCATTTTAGTTAAGTCTGCGACTAGTGCCCGCCCACTTGCTTCTTTTCCTAAAACAATTGGTATTTCGGCTCCTGATGATGCCCAAGCTTTGGATTGCAAAATTTCTTTCAAACAGACCGGTGCAGGATTTTGATTAGGAACTTCAATGCCAACACACCCCTTACCTGGAACGGGTGCCAAAATTCTAACACTGTCTGCCTTCAGTGCCATGGCTAGGTTTTTGTCAAGATTTGCGATTTTTTCAACTCTTACACCTGCAGCAGGATGTACATCATATCTTGTGATTACTGGTCCTGTATGAACTTCGCCAAGTTCAATTTCCACCTTAAATTGTGCCAAGGTCTCCTTTAAATTTCTGGCCTTGATCATATGATCTTCATCTTCGTTAGACTCTTCCTCTGGAGGTTCCATTAAAAGGTCTAAAGTTGGAAAATGATAATCCCCTTTTCTTTCAGGGAAAAGGTCACTGGCCTTTTCCGTTTTTGCAGCCCTTACAACCTTGAAGCCATCCATCTCCACTTTTCCTTCTGAAAGGCTACATTCTTCCTCTTCAATTTCTTCTTTTTCAAAAGTCTGTTCATCCTTTTCTTCTGGCTCAGAACTATAGACATCAGAGACTGAATCTTTTGATTCAACATTTTCTTGCTCTTTATCTGAAGGGGAAATGGACTCAGACAATTTGGTTTTTTGTTTGCTAGTTGATTTATTTTCTAATGATTTTGGGTCGTCTTGCTGTTTTAATGAAACATCCTCAAACAAAACATCTGCGTCGCCTTTGTTAGTAAGAAAACTAAAAAGTGACTTTTTGGGGGTTTGTAGATCAATGTCATTATTACCAGAAACTTCTTCATCCTGAGTTCCCGAATTTCCAAAAGTTTTATTTGATGACTTTTCGGGTAAAACCTTATTTAAGTTAGACAATAAAGTGCCAATTGGTTGATCAACTTTAAAATACCAACGAAACTGATAATATAAACAAGAAATCAGCAAAATTATACTAACAAGTGAGGTACCCACAGGACCGAACCAAATTTTCAACATTCCATGATGTGAAGGATCAAAGAATGGCAACCCGGAATAGAAATACGCACCAATAGATCCCCCTGCCCCATGTTCATAAGTATTCGAATCAAACATAGGTCCGCCACCACTTGACAAATTGGAATTGTCCTTAACATTTGATAAGATACAAATTGAAAAAATAGCGAACAGGACAGTGATATTATTAAAAAAAATAGGCTTACCAAAAATCTTTTTGTAAAAGCATAGGCTTAAATTCAAAAAGAACCATGGCACCAACCAAGCCGATAAACCCAACCAACCAAGGAGAGTTCTGGCAGTAATTACGCCAACTTGTCCCAAAATAGGGGAACTTTGATCAGATGGAGACTCGTGAATACTCAATGGCGAATAATCAAGCAATGCGATTATACTAAATAATCCTAAAAATAATGCCAAAAATGCCCCAAGTCTTTTCCTCTCCGGGGAAACCGCAGCAAGTTTCATTTCTTTCCTACTCACAAAGTAAGAACTTCTTCAAAGCTTTAACAACAATCGTTTACACATCCACACAACTTTACTAAAAGACAATCTGTGAATCTTTTCAAGTTTGAACCAATATATAAAAAGAGGATTTGGGGCGGTCAGCAATTTAAGGAACTCTTCGGTCAGGATTTGATGTCCAACGAAAAGATCGGAGAATCTTGGAATATTGTTGACCGAGACGAAGAACAGTCAAGATGTGAAATTTCAAAAGGCAAATTTCTTTCTATACGGGAATTAATTGAACAAAGAACGCAAGAATTGATGGGACCCAAATGGAAGAAAAACAAAAGATTTCCTATTCTTGTAAAATGGTTGGACTGCCAAGAAAGACTCAGCTTACAAGTTCATCCGCCGGAAGAAATGGCTGCAAAGCTTAAAGGTGAACCCAAAACTGAGAACTGGTATGTGGTCAACTCCACTAAAGATGCAGGTCTCTTTCTTGGATTTAAAAAGGGTGTTACTAAATCACAGTTTCAAAAGGCATTAACAGAATCTAAAGCAGAAAGTTTATGTCATAGAGTCTCTTCCAAACAAAATGATTCAGTTTTTGTTGAAAGTGGACGTATACATGCAATAGATGGTGGTAATTTAATTTTGGAAATTCAACAAAACTCGGATACCACTTACAGAGTCTATGACTGGGGAAGGAAAGGACTTGATGGGACTCCACGTAAATTACATATTGAGGAGTCAATGAAATCTATTGATTTCAATGATTTTGAGCCAAAGGGAATACAGACAAAAACCCAACCAGGAATAGAAACAATTGCAGAATGCAAACATTTTAGAATTAGAAAATTCAACCTCAAAAAAAACTCCTCAAACTTAGTTAAAAATAGCCAATCCGATTGTATAATTCTGTCTCCAATTAAGGGAATAATACGATCAAACGATGAAATCCTTAAACTTGGCTATTCCTACATTTCGCCTTACTCTTCCGAGTGCACAATCCTTGCTGAAGAGGACTCTTCATTATTAATTACTGACCGTTTTGCAGAATTAGACTAAAAAAAGTATCAAAAATTTATCTTACCCTTCGCAAGGCATATACAATAAAAATTCATGGAAAAACAAACTGAGAACCCTGATCAAACAAGTGATGATGAAAGTGATTTACAGAACTCATCCGACGACGCCGAAAACCTAGATCTCGAAGCCGAAGAATCTGAGAAACATGAATCGAAGGAAAACCTTAACAAAAAGGTCAAAGACGCTTATGAGAAAAATGAAGATTTCCAAGAGAAGTATATTAGAGTAAGGGCAGATCTAGAAAATTTGAAACGCAGACAAATTAAAGAAAGGGAGGATGCTGTGACACGCACGAGATCACAAATCATAAGCGATTTACTTCCCGCTTTAGATGCTTTTCAAATGGGTTTGGCAGAGGTTGAAAAAGATGACTCAACAAAAAATATTTTTATTGGCATTTCAATGGCCTATAAACAAATGGAGACAATCCTGGGGGAATATGGATTAGAGATTATTAAGCCCGATGGAGAAATATTTGATCCAAAATTTCATGAAGCTTTGAGTTACCAAAAACATGAAGACATTGCGGAGGGTGTAATTTTGCAAACCGTTCGTTTCGGTTACAAAATTCGAGAAAAATTACTGAGACCTGCTTCAGTAGTTATTTCTCAAGGAAAAGAAAAAGAAGACAACTAGAAGTAACAAATGTCACAAAAAGATTTTTATGAGGTTCTAGGTATAGAACGTAATGCAAGCTCAGAAGATATAAAGAAAGCTTACCGCAAGCTCGCGATAAAGTATCACCCCGATAAAAATCCTGGTGACCAGAAAGCAGAAGAGAAATTCAAAGAAATCTCAGCAGCTTTCGAAGTTCTTAAAGATGAGGAAAAGAGACAAAAATATGATCAGTTTGGCCATGATGCATTTAGTGGTGGGGGAGGCTTTTCAAGAGGAGTTGACCCCTTTGACCTCTTTAAAGATGTTTTTGGTGGGGGCGGAGGTGGAGGAGGCTTTGGAAGCATATTCGATGATTTCTTTGGTGGCTCAAGCGGTGGTCCAGCAAGTGAGGGAAGTCAAGGTGCTGATCTACGCGTAAGCGTCAAGATTACTCTTGAACAAGCAGCCAAAGGAGTAGAAAAAGAAATTAAATACCACCATCACGGTGAATGCGTAAAATGTGAGGGTAGTGGGGCTTCCAGTGGATCTGGAAAGGTTATGTGCTCAACATGCGGAGGAATCGGCCAAGTTGCATCCAATCAAGGATTTATTAGCATAAGAAGAACCTGCCCAACTTGCAGTGGCACGGGTGTTATGATAGAGAAACCTTGCCAAGAATGCAAAGGGGAAGGAAGGATTCGGAAACAAGGAAAGGTAAAAGTAAAGGTGCCTCCAGGGGTAAGTCACGGAAATCGTTTATGTTCTAGGGGAAGAGGTGATGCAGGGGCAAGAGGAGGAAGCGCCGGTGATCTATATGTAGATGTGTTAATTGAAGACCATCCTCTTTTCGAAAGAGATGAAGATGACTTGTTTCATGATATACAGATTCCTTTTGCATTGGCCGCATTAGGCGGAACTATTGAAGTGCCAACTTTAGACGGAAAAGTGTCACTAAAAGTTCCTGCAGGCACACAATCTAACAAAACATTTAGGCTAAGAGATCACGGAATGCCAAATCTTCGTTATGCATCCCGGAAGGGAGATTTGTATGTTAAAATTGCCATTGAAGTCCCAAAAAAATTATCCAAAGAGCAAAAAGATTCGCTAATAAACTTCGCAAAATCATGCGGAGAAAAAAATTATTCAGAGGATGATGGGTTTTTGAATAAAGCCAAAAAGTTTTTTGAAAACGAATAGTCAAACAACTCTATGCATGATTCAATTTACTCCATAGAAAAAGCTTTAGAGGCCAGAAAAGAAGCTAAGTTAAATCGGAAGACTTTTGTTTTAACAAATGGTTGTTTTGATATTTTACATGCTGGTCATGCATTCAGTTTAATCCAAGCGAGAGAGTTTGGTGATGTTCTATGGGTCGGAGTGAATTCTGATTCCAGTGTTCGCAAGATCAAAGGTAAATGTCGCCCAATCATACCACAAAACGATCGTGTATTTCTTCTTAATTCGCTACATGCAGTGTCTGGTGCATTTATTTTCGAAGGAAAGGACCTTTCGATTGAAATCGATAAGATAAAGCCAGATATCTATGTGAAGTCTTCAGATTATACTCTAGAAACAATAAACTCTGAGGAAAAAAAAGCTTTAGAAAGCAACGGTGTTCAAGTTAAGTTCGTCTCAATGATTGATCAGGTCTCAACATCCTCAATTATAAATAAGATTAAGAATGAAACATAAAAAAGTGCAATGAGAGTTGTTATTCTTGGATCAGGAAATGGCACGAACGCAAAAGCCATTCTTGAAAGTCAAAAAAAGGGTAACTTGGGAAATGCGACAGTCGTTGGCATTCTTTCTGATCAAGATGATGCAGGTATTCTTAAAATAGCTGATCAATATTCGATATCTTCATCAATTGCTAAATGTAGCCAAAGCAAAGCCAAACTCTCGGATGCTGATCAAGAAATTTTCATTAAGAAAATAAATGTATTTAATCCGCACTTAATTGTACTCGCGGGTTTTATGAGAATTCTTCCGTCTGCTTTTATAGAATATTTCGAAAAGCAGATTATAAATATTCACCCAAGTCTGCTGCCAAGTTTTAAAGGCATGAATGCTATTCAGCAAGCATTTGAACATGGAGTCAAAATTTCTGGTTGCACAGTTCATCAAGTTTCAACTGAAATTGACAGTGGAAAAATTCTTGCACAAGCACCGGTAAGAATAATGGATTCAGATACTATTGATACCTTAACTCAAAAAATTCATGCAGCAGAGCATGTTATTTTACCCTCAACCATTGCCAATCTGTCTAATTCTAATAGAGGTTTATTAGATAAATAATGATCAGTGCAATTTGTAAGTTAGATTCTAAACTTAATGCTGAAGTAGAAAATATACTTTTTGAAATTGCCCCTAGTAACTGGTCGATTGCAAAAAATCGTAAAACCAAAATTTCAACTCTCTCTGGTAACTTTAATAATATCGTAGAAGCGACTGATGCTTCTTTGCTTCTACAAAGCTACATAGGCAAGAAAATAGATTTTATATTCAAAGAGCTTTCTGAAGGATCATGGAAAAATGCATACCGGCATCATTTTAAAGTTTGGCGATATAAAAACTTTGTGTTCGTCCCTTTTTGGGAAAAAGAAGGCTTGAGATTAAAAGATGGAGAACAACCCATTCTCATTGATCCTGCGATGGCATTTGGAACAGGCACCCACGAAACAACCAGGCTTTGTTTACAATTTTTAATAGATTATTACAGCAATAATAACAATCCAGTCGGTTCATTAATAGACATAGGTTGCGGATCTGGGATTTTAGCAATTACCGCCAAACTTTTAGGATTTTCAAAAGTTCACGGCATAGACAATGATAGAGATGCAATCGAAAACTCTTTGCTCAATGCAAAAAATAATGGATTAGAGAGCAAGATAGTTTTTCAAAAAGAAGATCTAAATTCCTTGATACTGTATACCTATGGGTGCGTAGTTGCGAATATTCAATCTGACATATTAATAGAATATTCTGATAAAATAATAAACTCAGTCGACAAAACTGATGGGGTTTTAATCTTATCCGGAATCTTAAATTATGAAATCGAGGATGTGACTAAGCATTTCCAAAAGCTACTTAATGAACGAAAACTCAAATTCAGCCTTAACAAAGATGAAAAAGGGGAATGGGCCGCAATTTTAATTAATTTCAATAAATAATTGAAACTAATTAAATTGGTATAAAGTAAGATCAGCCTCCCAGGTAGGTCAATGCACGGGGGATTGGTAGCGTGTAGAATGCAAATTTATCTATCCCTAGTTTTTCAATTTCCTGCTGTACTGATTCTCTTACAGATTCAACATTATTAGGACCAACGGATGTATAGACTAATGCCCATTCTTCATTCTGATTTTGGCCTTCATCATCTTCATCGTGAGCATCAATCATTATACCAAAATTTGTACTCACTCCAGGTGCCCCTGACTTTAATACGGCATCATAAACTTCTTCATATTGATCACGGGGAACAATACAGTACAATCCAATTAAATTTTCGAGAAATGTAGTTTTAAGTGCTTTTGATTTTCCATCTGCTGAGAGCGATCTCCAATCCTTTCCGCCTTTAAGCTCGTCAATTGCAGATATAATTTGCTCCATGTTGGCTCCATGTGCAGAGGACGATATCGTGCTACTTACATTAATCAAACCACTCGCAACAGGAATAGAGTACATAAAACCTCTGCCTGGTTCAGTAATTCTTCCAGCACGGGCCATCTCAGCAAAAACATCATCTGCGTCAGATTTATCGACAACACACCAAACAAATTCCTTTTCTGGGCCTTTTGTAATTCTAAGGAGAGGAATCTTATCTCTGATACCTCCACCCTCCCCGAAAGTTACGGTCGGACCGGGAGCCCCGTTTTGGAGTGCTGCTTGAGCAATATCATCAGCAATTCCTTTTTCACAAATACAACAAATTGCCTCCATATCACCAGAACTGGAAATATTAGTTTCACCGAATTCGTCTTTTGGTAAATTTGATGGAAAACGAGACGATGCAATAGCTTCATCACAATTAATCGTAAAAACCGCACCCGCTCCAACCTTAGAAAGGTCTCCTGCTTTAACTGCAGCATCAACTACTGCTTCAATCGAGTCATTGCCAACAAGCACCTGAATAAGTAATTGCTCTGGGGCTGGGGGAGGGAACATTTTTTGTAAAAACCCTCCCTCAGTTAAAATTGAACCCCGAGCAGAGATTTGAAAAATTCCATGAGCTCCTGCATCCCTCACTGCATTGGTTACTTTTACCAAAGATTCCTTGGATAAAATTAAATTTATAAGAGAAACAGATTTAGATTTTATTGTCGTAGTCATATTATGCAGCCTCCGTTTCAATTTTAGTTTCCTCAGTTCTACTAGGCTTCTTTTTCACTAGTAAACCAACGGTTAATACAGTGATAATTGGTCCAACGGAGGCAAGCGACAAGACCCCGAAACCATCAATGGCACCTGTTTTTGCCCCGATCCCAAGCCCCATTGCCAACACTAGGGGAACAGTGATTGGTCCAGTTGTAACACCTGCACTGTCCCACCCAAAATTGACAAAGTCTTCACTTGAAATAAAAGTCAGTATCAGGAGCATAGTGTAGGGCGGAATTAACAAATACCATAGTTCCAAGTTAAAGGCTATTTTTGCAACTCCAGTAGCAATCCCTAAGGCAACTCCCGTTGCAACTGCCTGCATTAGTAGATTTTTCTTAAATGCTCCCACAGTTATTTTTTCAACGGTTGCACCCAATGCATTTAAAGCGGGTTCCGCCAATGTGGCTCCATATCCAAGAATAAATCCGAAAAGGATCGCTAGGCATTTTCCAACAGTTGATGATTTAAAGATAGGCTCGACGAAACCTTCACTTTCCCATGGTTGAATGGAAGCAAAACTTGAAACAACATTTCCTCCCAACTGTTCTCCAAGTGGAGTAAGACCCAGTGATATGCCCAAATTGAACAGGCACATCCCGACAACTGCACAGGCAATACCTATTCCTAGCTCCAAGCCGTGCTTGGGGGACTGCCGAAGCCCAACTGTAAGAACGAGTAATAGAATGATACAAAGTGGCATAATAGCCCATATGGCCCCTTCTAAAGCACCTCTGTCTTGATCAGGTCCATCGAGAATACCATTTGTTTTGGTGTAATCGATAACACCATCTCCTGTGATACTGTAGAAGTCTTCCCCGGGATCAAGAATACCGTTTCCATTCTTATCTTCTTCAGGTTTGAATGTGTTGGGAAAGAAATCAAATTTATTTGTGAAGGCTTTAATAATTTCAGTTTCTTGATTCCAAACCTCGTCTGGGGCTTTGAAGCCTTCTCTCACGACATATGTTTTTGCACCCTGAACCTCAACATTCTCACGCGGTGAATCTTTGTCTTGGTTCGAAAGAGCGGATGGAACAATTTTTCCTTCTGTAATCCTAGTTTTTAGTACATACCCTTCGGGTAGCTTTTGGTTATTCTTAAGATAATCATCAACTGCTTTTCGCTCATCCGATGATAATGACCAGAATAATTGACTTTCATCCATTCCACCGGCTGCTTGCAATCGGCTTTCAGCAACCAAGTCGCCAAATTTCTGGAAGTCCTCGGGGTAATTGGTGCCGTAGTCACCAGCGTTTACATGCCATTCTGCTTTCGATAATGTGGCTTTATAATACTTGTCACCGTTAAATAACCACAAGGCGTAACACATTACAGCCAAGATAGGAAAAAGAGAAGCGAGGGTCACAACACCAAAACCTGTATTGCTTGAACCGCCTGTTGATACAATCCGACACACACCAATTCCAAGTGCTAAAACGAGCGGAACCGTGACTGGTCCGGTAGTAACCGCACCGCAATCCCATGCAAGACCTAGCACATGCTTTAACCGGTCATCAGAAAATTGCATGTATAAGGTCAGGCAAGATAAAACAATGACTCCGATGTAAATAAAAGGCTTTAAAGACCAACCCTTATAAAACCTTAAAACACCCAAAAGAACTGCTATTCCAACGCCTACCCCGACACAATTGACAAGCATACCTGCTCCAGTATTTAAGATTGTCCAAAGCAAGGGTGCTGCTGTAGGGTCAACCCCTGCACCCGCTGCCCGAAGAACACCGATTGCAGGTTCGGCAAATGTAGCAAAAGCTCCTAGAACAAATCCGAAGGCAAGACTCGTGGGAAGACATGGTAAACCAAGAATCTTTTTACGAGGTAATGATGAACCTAGTTCCTCTCCGAGAGGCATCAAACCCAACCGCAATCCCTCCATAAAGAATGCAAGTCCAATAATCACAATAATGATTCCTACAGCGATCATTAATGAGTAGACTATGGGTAATCCAAGTACGAGGACTTGAAAAACAATCAAATATAAAATAATAAACCAAACGCATTGGATTTGCTCTACTACTTTGTCCTTTGCAAAGGATAACAGTATAGAAATTGTCTGCATGGGAGATAGCTTTAATGCTTTCCCGTCTGTTTTCTGTTCGTTTGTCATAATTCTAATTGTATTAATAGCTCCAAATGGAGTTTCCTAAAGTCAAAGAGAGTTTGTTAGTTCCTGAATCAAGCTCTACTGGAACACTCCAAGTAACACCCACTTTCCCCAGAGATGCCGAACCTACCACATAATATAGTGACTTGTCCAAATTTTGAATCGTTGCAGATCCATTAATGTCTGTTCGAATCCTAACACCATTACCTTTGGCCACCTGATCCATCAACAAATCTCTAATGTTTTTAAGAACATTAGGATAGAGAAAAGGGTTTTTTCGTGATCTCGCCCACAATTCTCCATAGGAACTAACTTGTGGAAAGTTACTAAGAAGAATTCCATTTTCCAAAAGTAGATTATTAAGATCCTGCTTAATAATAAAAAATTCAGTATAGAATGCTTCCTTACTTTTTCCATTTAATGTGGTAACGACAGCATCAAAACTGAGAGTGCAATTAGACTTCAATGAAAAACCTATTTCCTGAGGTGGGATATCTTTCAAAATTGATAATGTATCATTATCTTCAATATCAGTCGCAGAAGGTGGAATCGTGATTTCATCCTCTTCTTTTCCAAGGGTGGAAAACTTGTTGGTAATAAGTTCGTTTTGAGCTTTTAAATATGTGACTTCTTTTGAGTTCCTATCAAAATTTTGTTTCAAATCTTGGATTGCACTTCCCAATTCACTCTCAGCAACTAAATTCGGCGGGCTACTTACAGTGTCTGACTTATCTGAAATGTTTCTTAATTGTTTTTGTAAATCTTCAATTTGTCTTAGTAGTGATGCATTCTCTAATTCCAATAATGAAATTCTTTGATCCTTTTCAGAGGTAAGCTTTCTAATCTTTTCTAAACCTTGTTGATGTGAAAGGCTCGAATCCTCAAGTTCACGCAATGTTTCTTCCATAGGTGAGCCGACAGTTGGCTCGATTACTGCGGTATCTTTAACACCAGGTGCATATACCTGTTTATTTCCAGAAGGTGTTTTGTCAGTTAGAGATATATCAGAAGAAAAATTACTATCTGCATTGAGAAAAGCACTAAGTTCAGTTGAATGTTGTGATTCTATTAATGAATCAAATTCATTAGTGTTTGATTGATTACCATCTGAATTGATATTTGATTCGGAATCACTATCCGAATCGACTCCGCATGAAGTATGTATAAAAGACCAGATAACTATCGCTAGTAATCGATGTAAAGGTAGATTCATCGGTATCCTGTACAAAAATTATTGATTTATTAAATGGCAAGCACAAACAAATGCTTGAATCTTTGAGTTTACTTTTATTAAGAAGAGGTATTACTTGAATTTTTTATGCCCCACCCCATTCCCGGCAGATTAGATTTAATCGAAGCTGAGAACCAATTTCTCAAGCAAACTATCTTCACATTGCGAGAGGAACTTGAGAAAATTCAGTCTGATCATGACTCAGCTACACAAATCCTATCCAATCATTATGAAAAGGATAAGCTACAGGCACAAGAGTCCATTAATGCTCTAAGGGAAACTCTTGATTCCAAGAATGAAGAATTTAATCAGGAGAAACAAACTTTACTTCGTAATGCGGATAATTCACAAAAGCAGTCAAAAGCGATAATTCATCAGTTAAGACAGGAGTTGGAGAAAAAGGATTCTGACTACGATGAAATTGCACAACTGAAATCAAGGGAATCTCAAAAAGAAGTTGAAGATTTAAGAAAAAGTATATCCAACCTCCGAGAACAGCTTGAGTTTTCCCAGAACGAAAAATCTGAGCTAGAGCAAAACATAAGAAAGGATTTCCATACTGAGATTACTCAGTTGCGGAAATCTTCTACAAAACTGCGTGAAAAAATTGAACAATTAAATTCCCAAAAGGAAGATCAATTACAAAAGGTTAATTCTTCAAATCAGCAGGAACTCTCTTCTCTAAGAGATACTATTACTGAATTAAGATTGGAGCTAGAAAACGCCGAAAATCAAAAAAACTTGGCAATTCAAAAAGCAATTTCATCAAGTGCGGGAGAAATAAAACAACTTCAATCTGCAGTCAGTAAATCTCGTGAAAATATTGGGTTAATTAAGGCCAGAGAAGAAGAGAAAATCCAAAAAGTTGAAAGATTCGCACGGGTAGAAATTGAAGAACTAAAGAAAAACATAGAGTCCCTCCGTGAAGAGTTGGATCAGGCAGATGATAGTAAACAAACAGCTGTTCAGAATGCTCGTCTCGAAAGTTCCAATGAAATTAAGAGCTTAAAAAATGCACTTTTACAGACCAGAGAAAAACTTGAACAGGCCAAGGAAAGCGAATCTGATGCCGTGCAAAGGGCTATCTCAAGTTCATCAGCAGAAATCCAAAATCTAAAAAACAGCACCACGGAACTAAGGAACCTTCTTGAAAAAGCTAAGGTAGAAAAAGAAGAGGATATTCAATCCGTCAGATCCTCAGTTCAAAATGAAATAACACAGCTTAAGGAAACAATTTCATCTCTTAGAATAAAGATTGAGGATATCAGATCCAGACATGAGGATGTATTACAAAAAACCAGGGCATCATACGAAATAGAGACGAAATTATTTAAGCAAAACATTTCAGAACTTAGGGAAGAGCTCGATCAAGCCAAGGCAAGCAAAGAAGAGGCAATTCAAAGAACTGCTTCAAGATATCAAAATGAAATCCAGCAGTTAAAAAATTCATTAAGCTTATTGCGAGACCGTATGGAAACCATGCAAGCTAAAGCTGAGGATAAAGTTCAAAAGGCTATTTCCGATGGAAACCAAAGACATGAACAATTAAAATCTGCAATTTCAGACCTAAGAACTAACTTGGAAGAAAAAGATATGGAAAGGGAAATGGCTGTTGAAAAAGTTACATCCCATTACAATCAGGAAATTGTTCAGCTTAAAAAGACTCTCTCTTCGGTCCGTGAAAGATTTGATGTCGAAAGAGTAAATGCAGAAGAAAAGGTTCAGAAAGTTGAAGCTATAACACAAACAGAGATTTTTTCCCTTAAGAAAACCATTTCTCAATTAAGAGAAGAATTAGAGCAAGTCGGCATTGAGCAAGAGGAAAAAATCCAAAATGCAGTTTCAGGATCACAAATTGAGATCGGACAGTTAAAAACAATTATTGCGTCTCTTCGAGACAGGTTGGATTCGGCCAAAAATAGTGCTGAAGAAAAGGCTCAAAAAGCTACAGTAATAAAAGAAAATGAAATTAAATCTCTCAAGAAAACGATTGAGAACTTGCGCACAGAATTGGACAAAGCCGAAATAGTCAAAGATAATCTTCAAAGTAAAGTCTCCACACAATTTTCTCAGGAAATAAAGTCTCTCCAGTCCTCTTTGGTTGAGGCAAGGGACAAATGTGAAAGATTGGTTTCTGAAAGAGACTCCATTGCCCAGTCCATTAAGGCCAAAACTCAAAAAGAAATTTCCATTCTTAAAAATAGTGTATCAGAAATTCGTGGAAAACTTGATCAAGCTAATGACATTAAGTCCGAAGCGGTTCAGATGGCAGTTTCCAAAATGCATTCTGAAAATGAGAGTCTCAAGTCTACCATTTTGGGGCTACGGGAAAAAATTGAGCAAGCTAAATTTCAGGCAGATGAAGATGTTCAACGTGCAAAATCTTTGTCATCAAAAGAAGTTTCTTCACTCAGGCAAACAGTGGCAACCCTACGCGAACAAATTGATCACATAGAGAATTCCAGGCAGGACGAACTGCAAAGCAATCTTTCGTCACAAAATAATGAAATTAACCATTTTAAAACGACGGTAAGTGCTTTAAGAAATGAATTGGACGATAAAGACAAGATTCACGAACAAAGCTTTCAAAAAGAAAAACTTCTAAGTACCAGGGAAATAGAACACCTCCAAAAAACTATCATCGAACTTCGTTCAAAATTAGAAAATGACCATGAAGGATAATAAAGACAAAACTTTCAAGAACGCTAAGTCAAAACGTACGGAAAGATTTTCAGATATGTTACTTCAGGTCACCACTGACCTAGCTAAGACAAAATCTCTAGATGAGGCACTTGAGACTTTAGTTAAAATAACTACTTCAACGATAGGTGCAGAAAGAGGTACGATTTTCCTAAATGATGCTTCGACGGGAGAATTATATTCACGTATCGCTCAGGGAAATTTCCGCAGGGAAATCCGTATTCTTAATTCCAAAGGGGTTGCCGGTTGGGTCTTTACGAGAAATCAAGGAGTTATCATTCACGATGCATACAAGGATGAAAGATTTAACAAAGCAGTTGATGTAAGAACTGGTTTTAGAACCAAGAGTATTCTTTGTGCACCTCTACGTACCATAGCTGGAGAAGAAATTGGCGTATCCCAAATTTTAAATAAAATTGATGGAGAATTTGAACAGGAAGACTTGGATTTACTTGAAGCAATGACCGAACAGGCTGCCATTGCAATCCAAGGAAACATTATTGTCGAACAAATCGAAGCAGCACGAAAGCAGGAACTGGAATTTCTGGATGTCGTTTCACAGGTATCTTCCGAGCTTGAGCTTACTCCCCTACTCCAAAAAATCATCACCACTATATCCACAATGCTCGATTGTGAAAGAGCAACCCTCTTTATCAATGATGAAAAAACCAACGAACTCTACACCGAGGTCGGGGAAGGGCTAGATGAAAAATCAGTTATTAAATTTCCTAATCATCTTGGAATTGCTGGTAATGTTTTTACATCTGGAAAGCCGGTAAATATTCCGCACGCATATGCAGACTTAAGGTTTAACCCTGGGTTTGATAAACAAACGGGCTTCTTTACCAGATCGATTCTTTGCATGCCGGTATTCAATAAGGAAGGAAAGACGATTGGGGTCAGTCAGGTGCTGAACAAAAGAGGGGGAGCATTTAATGCCGAGGATGAAAAAAGATTGGCCGCCTTTACCTCTCAGATTTCCATGGGTATCGAAAATGCAAAGTTATTTGACGATGTGCAAAGTCAAATGAACTACTCTGAAAGTATTCTTTCTAGCATGCATGATGCGGTCCTGACATTTGATGAAAATTTTGTTATAAAAACATGCAATCCGGCTGGTTTACGAATACTTCAAATTCCAGGGGAATCCCACATCCTTGAAAGGGAAGCTTCCGCTCTATTTAATGGTCCAAACGAATGGTTGATTAAAAAACTTGAAACAGTTGAAGAAACCGAAGAGTTCCTTGATGCGGAGCTTCAGATTGAAGGGGAAACCCTGTCGGTCAATATCACACTTACGCCATTACTAGGAAAACAAACCGATACAGGAAGGGTCTCAAAAGGGAGCGACAAGGAATTACAAGGGAACAAGAAATCTAGTCCAACTGGCAAATTAGCTGTAGGCAGAGAAATCATTGGGGCAATGCTGATGATTGAAGATATCAGTTCTGAAAAGCGGATGAAATCTACCATGTCCCGCTACATGGACCCCGAACTTGCTGATCAACTCATGGCAACCAGTGGAGAAAATGAGGATATCATGGGCGGCAAACAGAGTGTGGGCACAGTCCTTTTCTCTGATGTTCGAAGCTTTACCACCATAACCGAAGAACTTGGCGCTCAAGGAACTGTTAAATTACTGAATGACTATTTCACAATCATGGTTGACTGCATTACTGATGAAGGAGGTATGCTCGATAAATTTATTGGCGATGCCATGATGTGCATATTTGGAACTCCTGTCCCCCATGACGATGATCCTGATCGTGCTGTTCGAGCCGCAATCCGGATGATGACCGACCTAAAGACATTCAACGATAAAAGGATTTCTGAGGGCAAAATGCCCATAGACCATGGCATGGGCATTAACACCGATTCCATTGTATCCGGTAACATTGGTTCACCTAAAAGGATGGACTACACCGTAATTGGAGATGGCGTTAACCTTGCGGCCAGGATTGAAAGTGCATGTAAACAATACGGTGCTCACATTCTTATAAGTGAATTCACTTACAAAGCAGTCAAAGCAACCTACAGAACACGACAGGTTGATTATGTCATTGTGAAAGGTAAAACGGAGCCCGTGGGTGTCTATGAAGTACTCGATTTTCATACTGATGAATCCTACCCCAACCTTGTTGAAGCCCTTGGTCTTTTCAACGATGGTTATCGATCATGGAATGATGGTAAGTGGGACCAGGCAATCAAACTTTTTAAGGATGTAAAAAAGCTTAATCCAGATGATAAAGCAGCCCAACTATACCTTGATAGATGTAATCATATGAAAAAGAACCCGCCAAAAGGCGATTGGGATGGTGTGTGGGTGATGACATCCAAGTAAAGTCGCAATGGATGCCAAAAAACATCTCCTGAAAGCTATTGCTTTGGATCCATCCTATGCCGAAGCATACTATGAACTAGGCCTTCTTTTTAAACAAGAAGATGCCCTTGACCAGGCTTTAGAGCATTTTCAGAAAGCCGTAAATCTTAAGGATGACTATGCGGAGGCCGCCTGTGAATTGGCAATTATGCTAATGCATGGAGGTGACTTAGAGTCTTCCCGTAATCACTTTCTCAATTCATTGGAAATTAATCCGAATTACGCCAAATCTTATTTTAATTATGGTCTTCTCCTTGTTTTGCTGGAGGATGTGGAAGAAGCTAAAAACAATTTTGATAAAGTTACGGAAATTGATCAAAATTATGCCCCCGCCTATTTTAATAAAGCAAGACTCTTAATAAGCCCTGATGATTTTGAAGATGCCAAAAAAAATTATCAAACGGCATTGGACATTGACGAAGATTATTTGGATGCAAGCTATTATCTGGCAAAGTTGTATTTTGGTGGAAAAGCGACGAATAAAGAAGGCACGGTCATCAATCGGCGGGACCTAAAGGAAGCTGAAATCCACTTTTTGAAAGTCTTGGATATAGATGAAAACCATTACAAAGCACATTACAACCTTGCCAGAATATATTCAGAAAACGGACATCACAAAAAAGCGGAGACTTCACTTCGAAAAGCAATCTCCCTAAACAAGGAATATTCAAAGGCACATTTTTTACTGGCACATGTTCTCGAAGCCACAAATAGAAAAACCGAAGCCAAAAAACATTTTTTGCTTTCGGTGGACTATTTTAATGAAAATCAATTAGCTCACTACAGACTCGGTCTTATGTTATATCGAGAGAGCAAGGAGGACGAAGCATTTTCTCACCTTAAAAGGTCGATAGAAATAGATGCAAATCATGCGGAATCTCATTTCTATATGGCAATGATTCTTCGAAATGATGAAGACGCAACACTAGCCAAAAAGCATTTTTACAAGGCACTTGAGATTAATCCCGAGTACTCCGAGGCTTATTTTGAATTAGGAAACCACACAGTAAACCATGGAGATTACAATGAGGCAAAATTACATTTTCAGAAGGCAACAGACTTAGATCAGAATTTTGTACTAGCTTATTTTCATCTTGGAAAAATTCTCAACAATCCTTCAGAGTATAATCAGGCTTACCGCAACTATGAAACTGCACTTGAAATTGATCCCGAGCTTTCAGAATGTCACTATTGGTTTGCTAAACTCCTATCGAAAGGGGAAAAGCTCAAATCCGATGGGTCATTGATTCTAGAACCGGAAACGGAAAAAGCAAAAGAACACCTTTTAAAAGCTATCAATATTAATCCCGAGTACTCCAAGGCTTATTATAAACTTGGTATACTCTTGGTACAAGACTCGGAATATAGGGATGCGATGAAGAATTTTGAAAATGCAATCAAGTTTGATGGTAAATTTGCGGAAGCACACTTTCAAGTGGCCCTGTTGCTCATGAATAAAGATGCACAAAAAGAACTGGGTAAAAATGAAAAAAAAATGAACCGTAAAAAAACTGTAAAGTAAGGTTTCGAAGTAGATGCTTTACAAAGAAAAAGCTCTCAAACATCTGCGAAAAAGCTTAGAACTCAATCCAAGTCTTATTGAGGCAAATATATTTCAAATTGAGTTTTTTCTGAACGAAGGAAAAATTGACGATGCTAAAAGACAAGTTTTATCCTCCCTCTCACACTCTCCGGATAATTCCCAATTATTCTTTTTGAAGTCTCTAATAGAATTCAAGAAAAGAAAATTTAGCGAATCCGCTTCATCCATTGAAAAAGCACTTGAATTTAGTCCCGATAATATACAGATGTTGCAGCACTCCCTCAGTGTTTATGAGCAACATGGTGATCTAAAACAAAAACTTACAATTCTTCAAAAACTTATTGAACTTGTTGATGACAAGCCCGAATATTACCTTGAAATAGCAAGCATCCAATACAATCGAGGATTGCTGGAGGATGCTAAAGTTTTCTTTGACTTGGCTTTAGATTTCTTACCTGAAGATGAAAACTGCTTGATTAAAGTATCAAGGTTTTATTTTGAATGCTATAAGGATTTAAAGGATGCGAATCATCAGGAAGTTTTTTCTCTCGTTCGCACCTTAATGAAGCGGGTTTTATCCCTGAATAAAACAAACTATGAGGCAAAATTAATCCTAGCGGAAATTCATGTAAAAGAGGAAGATATTGAATCTGCATACTTACTACTCAAGGAATGTTTTACATATAATTACAAAAGGAGGAAATATTTACTTAAGATACACGAGCTTGGTTCATTATTAGAAGGGTTTGATATCTCAAGGAAGTATGTTTCCCAGTCACTTTCTCAAACTGAGACTGAAGGGATTGCTAAGTATTTGGAAGCGAAGAACTATTTTAAATCAAAAAATGAAAAATGTATAGAATGTGCAATAGTTGCAATCCGATGCCTTCGAAGAGATTTGCGAAAGGCAATCAAGAGTTTTCATAGGTCGACCAAACGGTTTGAGTTTTATTCAGCCAAAAAAATATTAGAGGTCATCGATTCCGACTCCCATTTAATCTCTCAATCTTATTTAATCTATTATCAATTTAATCTTCATCAGAATAGAAGACTGGTTCACAAAGCTCTAAAGTCTCATATAGCTTATAAGGAAAGGCAATCTATTGATTAACTTTTCTTAAAACCAGTGCAAAAATAGGGAGTGATAATATATAGAGAATCTGAATCACGCATATTGTTATCCAAAATTCTTTGAGCAATATTGTGATTAAAAGAATTGTGGAAACAAGAATGAGCGTGGCACTTTTCTTATGTATCTTAAACCTGAATTTCTTGAAAGAGATGGTTGGGAAGTTTGAGATGAGGAGAATCGATACAATTGCTACCCAGATTGTGGCAACCACCACTAGCAAGTTGTCTTCAAGTTCAAAAGATGTTTCAAATCTCCCTCCGATGAAAGTAATAACAATTGGTAGAAGCATAATTCCGGCACCAGCTGGAGAAGGTATGCCAATAAAGAAGTCATTCGCTAGGTTCTTTTTACTTACCGCCTGATCCATAATGTTGAATCTTGCCAATCTCAATAAACAACAAGCCGTAAACAGGGTGCATGCTACCCATGTCCAGCCCAAGTAATATGAATCAAAATTGCTTCCGGTAATATCCTTCAACCAAAAATATATAATGATGGAAGGAATAACTCCAAAATTCACTGCGTCTGCCAAACTATCCAATTCCGCCCCAAATCTCGAAGAAGCTTTTAGCATTCTGGCTGTTGCCCCATCAAGAACATCAAAGCAGGCTGCAATGATGATTGACAGCAAGGCATTTTCCCAATGAGAATCTAATGCGTATTTAACCGCAGTCATGCCACAACATATACTGATAATCGTTAAAATATTGGGCAGTAATTTTATGAAGGATAAACGATGGGAATCGCTTTTTTCAGTCTTATTTAAAGTTTCTTGCATCATGGCTTCAGGCTTATTCATGTTTTCCGGTTGCAGAAAAGAGCAATGGAACCCTAACGAGCAATATGAATCCGAAATCAGAAAACTTAATCAGATTTCTGAAGTTCGAGATAATGAAGTAAGGGAAAATGCTCATCGCAATATTCTTAATGCAAAAGCAACCATTTTTGAGAAACTGGACACTGATAACTCATTAAAAAATTGGATTTTACAAAACAGATTTCGGTTTCCATTGATAGCAAGAACAGAGCATAATAATCAGTCATGGGAAAAGAGAAAATTGATGTTTTCTGATTTTATGGAATTTTACTATGGATCAACATCTTCAGAATTTAATCAATCCCGCAAACAAGATTTTGAAGTTTTTGTAATATGTAGTTTTGATCAAATTCTATCTTACGAGAGATACTAATTTTTCCTTTCAAAGCAAAGAATCAATTTTCTAATCGCTCCTTCTGTCAGTAAACTAGGGGTCACTGAGAACAACTTCCAACCCTTATGGTTCATTGAATTAATCTCGGTTTCCATTACTTCTGCAATATCTGATGAGATATCTTCCCCTTTCAACCTCATCTTATTGGTTTCAATTACCTTTGTACAATATTGACTGTCCACACTATCTTTCATTTTGGTTTTATTCAGATTTGATTAAAGTGATCAGGAGTTCATTAATTCTATTTTGTAAGTCCGTTTGACAATCAGGAAATTCAAAGTTGCTACCAGTTATTTCCTCAAATATTTGAATGTATCGAAGAGCCAATTCGACAATAAGATCCGTGGGAGCTTCGGGTAATTTTTCATCTTTGTATGGATCACAATTATTCTTGAACCATAATCTGAGGAATTCCTTATCAATGTTTTCAGGTTCTTTTCCCTCTTTGTATCTGGATTCATATGAAGGTAGTCTCCAATAACGACTAGAGTCAGGACTATGTACTTCATCAATCAAAAGAACTTCTCCCTTTGCCGACAGCCCCATCTCATATTTTGTATCAACTAGAATAAACCCTTTTTTCTCAGCTTCCGATTGTCCATATGTAAATAATTCAATGGCTTTTGCTGAACAAAAATCCCAGTGAGATTTAGACATCAAACCTTGTTCTACAATTTCCTCAGGAGATATTGGAACATCACCTTTGTCCGATTTAGTTGTTGGGGTAATGACAACATTTTCCAGTTTCTGATTTTTGTTCAAACCATCAGGAAAATCGATGCCACAATATTTTCGAATACCCTGGGCATAATTCATCCATAATGAAGTATTGGAAGAACCGGTAATATATCCACGAACGACAAACTCAACGGGAAAAGGCTTACATTTTCTGACCACGGATACATTGGGGTCAGGAACACTAATCAAATGATTTTCAATGATATGATCTGTCCTCTTGAACCACCAAGCACTCGTCATGTTTAAAACTTGCCCCTTAAAGGGAACACTTGCCAGAATACGATCAAATGCTGATTGCCTATCAGTTGTAACAAGTGCCAAACTCACTTCGTTAAGTTCGAAACTTTCTCGCACCTTGCCACTGTATAAAGGTTTTATCTCTGAAGAAATTGAGGTTAAGCAATTTTCAAGATTTTCCCTTACTATCTGGGAATAGTTTTCTAAATTTTTAGTACTCACAATTTGGATTTTAGTGATAATTGAATGTCAGTGTATTATAATTACGCAAGGTCGTTCGTTTCATTGACGATTTAGATATGCTCTGTTATGAAATTACTTGATTTATGCAATATTTCTTAAAATGAGTGGTGATAGCTACGATTTAATAGTTCTCGGTGGTGGTCCAGCTGGATATGCAGCAGCCATCCGGGCAGGTCAACTTGGAAAGAAAGCTGTTGTTGTAGAGATGGAACGGGCTGGAGGAACATGTCTTAATTGGGGATGTATTCCTTCCAAGGCTTTATTGAAAAGTGCGGAAACTTTTCAAAACCTCAAGCATGCGGACGACCTCGGAATATCCTGTGGTGATATTTCCTATGATTTCGAAAAGATCATTCAGCGATCGAGAGGTGTGGCAGATCAAATGGGTGGTGGAATTGAATTCCTGTTTAAGAAAAACAAGGTAGACTATATTGTCGGTAAAGGAATGGTTCGATCGGCGGGAGAGATCGAAATTACTGATGGTGAAGATGCAGGTAAAGTTATATCCGGAAGTAAGATCATGATTGCAACTGGATGCAAGCCTCGAACTCTTGATAAGGTTGCCGTTGATGGGGTGCGAGTAATGACATCAAGGGAAGCCTTGGCGATGAAAAAACAACCTGAATCCATTGCTATTATGGGTGCAGGTGCAATAGGTGCGGAATTTGCCTATTTTCTCAATGCATTTGGAACAAAAGTAACTATCGTTGAAATGCTACCCAATGTTCTTCCTGTTGAGGATAAGGAAGTTTCAGATGCCCTTCAGAAATCTTTCACCAAACAGGGTATTGATTGTCGGACCAGCACAAAAGTTGATAATATCGAGGTGAAAGATGAATCCGTTGTTTTATCCATGGCTAAGGGCGAGGATACCGAACAACTGGAAGTGGAATCCCTACTTCTTGCAATTGGAGTGGTTCCCAATCTTGATGGTGTGCTTTCCGCTGATTTAAATTTAGAGCTGAATCGTGGCTATCTAAAGGTCGACGAAAACTATCAGACTTCCACCCCGGGCATTTATGCGGCCGGTGATATAGTGGGCCCACCATGGTTGGCTCATGTGGCCACATACCGTGCGATACAGGCGGTCAATGGGATGTTTGAGCATTCCAAACCAATTCCTTTTGATGCCTTCCCTGGTTGTACTTATTGCCAGCCGCAGGTTGCCAGTATTGGAATAACCGAAGAAAAAGCAAATGAGGATGGCATTGCATATAAAGTAGGAAAATTCCCTTTTGCTGCCTCTGGTAAAGCCGTTGCCGTAAATCATTCAGAAGGTTTTGTAAAAGTGATTGTCGGTGAAAAATACGGTGAAATTTTAGGTGCTCATATTATCGGATCTGACGCTACTGAATTAATAACCGAGTATGGATTGGCCATGAACATGGAAGCGACTGTGGATGAAATACATGGAACCATTCATGCCCACCCCACTATGAGCGAAGCACTCGCCGAAGCAGCCGCTGCAGCACATGGCGAAGCGATACATATTTAAATAAAGTTTACTCTGAAGCTCCTTTTTTTGTTCCTTACGATTCTCTCTTTAGGTGCAGAGAATGTAAAGAATTCAAAGGCTAAATTTTCCCGGGTAATGACTTGGGTTCCTCCTTATGCCACAATTAAATGCTTGGATCGATTGAATGAGTCATTCGGGGGGGTGGGAATGAAAAATGGACTCACTCACTTGGGTCTTCAGTTTTGGCGTCCTTCTGAGAAAGGTAAGATTCAGTTAGTTGATGATTTTAATCAGATCGATGATTCTACCATAATCAATTTTCGGAAATGGGGAAATACTCACAATGTGCGGGTATTACTTTGCGTATTCAATGGATACAAAGACGGTTGGAATTGGGAATTAGCAAAAACTGCATTTGAGCAGCATCGAAAACAATTTATTACTGTCTTAGTTTCCGAAACAGTTCGCCTCCAACTGGATGGGGTTGATATTGACTTTGAGGGTAAAGGAACTCGGGACGGAGATAAGAAAGCTTTTTTCGAATTTATTAAGGAACTTGCTTTTGCACTTAAAGCCAAGGGAAAGGAGCTAACTGTAGATAGCTTTGCATATAAATGGAATGCTCCAAATCAAGGATGGTGGAAGATGATGCTTCCACATATTGACGCCCTTCATGTTATGGGATATTCAGAAACTGGTTCGAAGTCAGCGGGTTGGAGATCCTATAATTTTATTAAGGCAGCCGCGGGAAATTATTCCCCTAAGGTCCTAATTGGAGTGCCCAGTCATATCGCTAATTGGGAAAAGGCATCAGTGGGACAACACCTCGAATGGATTGCGAAAGATTCCTCCATTGGCCTGGCAATTTGGGATGCTCAGCTGAAAGATCCAAAATGGAGAACCAAAGAAATTTGGAAAACGATTTCAAGCATAAGACAAGGAACAGATTTCAATAGCACCGGTTCTCCAAGTTTTTCTTCTGAATAGATTTACGCAGGCAGATTCCTATTAATGAAACTTGTAGGTAATGGTGATTTGTAATGTCTTATTAGATTTCGATTTAAATTAAGCTTGATAAAAATTTGAAACAAGAAAAGATGTACTATAATGAAACAAAATTATACGATCATTGCAATGTGCATCACTATTTTTAGCGGTTGCCCTCAAAAAGCTTCCGACAAAATAGACTTTGGCACAATAGAGAACTCAACATATCAAAATAGCTATTTTGGTTTGAGCATAAAAATCCCATCTGACTGGAATGTGCAAGATCAAGCAGCTAGGCAGAAACTAATGGAGCTTGGCACAAACATTGTCGCAGGAGATGACAAGAACCTAAAGGCTGTAGTCAAGGCTTCTGAATTACAAACCGTAAATCTTTTTGCTGCTTTCAAGTATCCGGTCGGCAAGCCGGTAGATTTCAATCCTAGTATTCTCTGCATTGCGGAGCAAGTTCGCCATATGCCGGGAATCAAAAGAGGTAAGGATTATCTTTTACAGGGCAAGAAGTTACTTGAATCCAGTCCAATGGAAATATCATTTGCTGAAGACACATATACGGAGAAATTAGGGGAGATGGATTTTGATGTAATGACTTCTGAAATCCGTCTGGGTGGGCAAATAATTAAACAGGCACAATATGCAGCGATAGATAAGGGCTACGCACTTATGTTCGCAATATCTTTCACAAATGATGAAGAAAAAACTATACTGAATGGGATATTAGAGTCAGCACAATTTCAACAATGAAATTCTCTAAGAAAAACTCACACAAATGCTATACTTACGGACCAAGCTTTGAAGTAAGAAATGATATTGTTTATTAAATTCTACTATGAATTCGTTTCGAAGCCTTTTCTTTGTTCACGGGATTGCCACTGATTTGCCTCATCATCACCAATAATTTGTTCCTTTTTCGGATTCCACTTTAGCTTTCTGCCAAGCCGAATTGAAATATTGGCCAAGTGGCAGGTAGTCATGGCATTATGATGAGTGTAGACATCAGAGATCGGATCAGAACGGTCTTTCATGCACTCAAAGAAGTTTTCCATATGATTCGTGGTCTTCTTGCCTTTGTAGACATCTAATACGGTTTGGGCGGCAAGTGGCTTTTCCTTGAGTTCGTCAACCGCCGGTCCGGTAAGTTTACCTCGGGACACGAATAAATTCCCTTTGCTCCCTTCAAAGAGAATACCATTTCCTTCCTTGGACTGGCTCACGATATTCATCTCCATATTTTTCGGAAACATGCACTTAATGTGAAAGTTGTGAGATGTATTATAGTGGTCGTCTTTTGTGGGCATACCGTTTTTCAAAGGAATGGGGTGTTCTCCAACAATGGGCTCAAGGGAAAGAACCCCCTGCCCCACTCCGTCCTGTTGCATGGCCCACTGGGCAATATCCACATGGTGAGCTCCCCAGTCAGTCATTTTTCCGCCGGAGTATTCATACCACCAACGGAATTGGTAGTGGCAGCGTTCTTTGATGTAATCAACAAGCGGGGCTTGCCCGAGCCACATATTCCAATCGATATTGGAAGGCGGATCTGATTTTTTGAATGGTCCGCCTTTGGGCCCACCTCCAATGTTGCAGGTAACTTTTTTAATTTTCCCAATTCTTCCTTCACGAATGATTCCAATGGCAGTGAGAAATTTTTGCCCCATTTCGCTGCGTTGTTGGGTACCAACCTGAAATACGCGTCCCGTTTCCTTGGTAACCTTACAAATCTGTTTTCCCTCTTCAATGGTAAGAGTAAGCGGTTTTTCGCAATAAACATCCTTACCTGCCTGCATGGCTTGAATAGCAATTCTAGTATGCCAATGGTCGGTAGTACCGATGGTTACAAAATCAATATCCTTGTCGTCCAAAATGTAACGATAATCCTGATACCCTTTTGCTTTTCCTTGAGCCAAGGATTTATTTACACGGTCAATTCGCTGTGTATCCAAATCACATACGGCAACAATATCGGCAAGTCTGCGTGCACTGTTTGCAATACCTGCTCCACGACCTCCTACTCCAATAGCAGCAAATTGCAGGCGTTCATTTGGAGATTTCTCATCAGCTGAGGTGATGAATGGAAAAGTGGAAGTAGCAAGAATTCCAGCGGTTGCTCCTTTGGCGGAGTGGCTGAGAAATTGGCGGCGATTTAGATTAATTTGAGTCATTTGAAGATGTTTTCACAGATAAGCCTTGAAGATCAAATCTAAAGAATATCTTTTTTTATTTTTTACTTTGGAGATCTATTTTATAATTTTGTAATATATCCAATAAACAAGCCATTCAGCTATGTTCAGACCAAAAATACACAAAAGAAAACTGCTTTGCATAATTTCTCTTTCTTTTGTTTTCCTCTTGTCCCAATTAGTAGGAATTGCGGATCAAAAAACCGATTTTTTTGAGAAGAAAATTCGACCCGTCTTATCAAAAAATTGCTATGAATGCCACTCTGCTAAATCAAAATCATTGAAAGCAGGACTGCTTCTTGATCGCAAGGCTGGTTGGGAAAGGGGCGGGGAAAACGGTGCGGTTATTATACCAGGTAAGCCTAGCAAGAGTATTCTAATGAATGCTTTGAAGTATAATAACCATGACTTGCAGATGCCTCCTTCTGGTAAATTATCCGAATCTGTGCTCGCTGATTTTGAGAAATGGATCTCCATGGGGGCAGAAGATCCAAGAAATTTATCCTTGGAGGAAGTCTTTGCTGTAGGTGGATTGAAAGCTAAGAGTCTGGATGAGGGTAGAAAATTTTGGGCTTTCAAGCCAATCAAGCTCCCATCATTGCCCGTTGTCCAAAAAAATGAATGGATCAAAGATGATATTGACCGCTTCATCTTGCGAGAGATTGAGGAGAACGATTTAGAAGCCTCTCAGAAGGCTGAACCTATGACATTGCTTCGCAGAATCTTTTTTGATCTCACGGGTCTTCCTCCATCCACGCAAGATATTAAAGATTTTCAAGAGAGTTTATCTGGCGAATCCTTCGAAAATGTAGTGGATAGACTGTTGGAATCCCCACGATTTGGGGAGAGATGGGGACGACACTGGCTGGATGTTGCTCGATATGCAGACACAACAGGAGGAGGAAGGAATAACCCCTTTCCTAATGCTCATAGGTACAGAGATTATGTGATCAGCAGTTTCAATAAAGATAAGCCATTTGATCAATTCATGATGGAACAAATTGCCGGTGATTTGATGTCTTCCTCTACAGATGAGGAATACAATGAGCAACTTACAGGAACTGGTTTTCTTGCTCTAGGACCTCATAATTACGAACTTCAGGATAAAGAACTTCTACGAATGGAGGTGGTGGATGAGCAACTCAGTGCGGTCGGAAAAGCCTTTATGGGGTTAACAATGGACTGTGCCCGATGCCACGACCATCCATTTGATCCCATCCCAATACAGGATTACTATTCAATTGCTGGGATTTTTCGCAGTACCAATAGTCTTGTTCCCGGAAATGTAGCGGGGTTTCACGAGAGAAATTTACGGGATGAATTTGGCGAACAACGCAAAC